>CACNAF010000008.1:0-43535 GCA_902618385.1 uncultured Alphaproteobacteria bacterium
TTAATTTCCTCTAGTTTTAATTTCTTATTGATTTCATTAGAATTTTGCTCAGTTTGACGAAGTTGCTCAGCTATTTGCTCGTAAGAATTCTTATTTTCATCAATCAATTTTTGTATTTTTAATTTTTCACTTGATACATCTTCAGGAACGGATTGGAGATTTGATAATTCACCAATTAATGAACTTTGCCTTGAATTTAATTCTTCTATTCTTTGATTAGCTTTTGCAGAAATATCATTCCATTGTTTTTCTTCTGCACTCAATTGCTTTATTCTTCTATTTTTTAGTTGCTCTAATATAGCTTTAGTAGAATTATTTTGTTTACCTTTAGATACATATCCATCCCATCTCCAAATTTCGCCTAGTTTGCTAACTAATATTTGTCCTGGTTTTAAGTTTTTTTGAATTTCTAAAATATTTTCTTTATTTTCTATTAATCCAACAAATTCTAACTTCTTTTTCAAATTATCTGGAGCTTTGATTAGAGAGGAAAATTTTGTAATTTCTGAATTAAAGGAAGAATCTTCCACATCCAATTTTCTCCAAAAAATACTTTGTTCTTCATCGATAGATGCAATTAACTCATCTGAAAAAACTGCAGCAATTGCTTGTTCAAGACCATCTTCAAAGTCTAGATAATCAATTATTGGATTATTATTTTTTTTATTTGAACCATTTTCAGTATTTAAATCATCATCAGTTTGAATAAAAAGATCACCTTGTTGTTTTAACAGAATTGATTTTTCTTCCTGTACTCTTTCAAGATTCTGTTTTGCATCTTCGAATAAAAACTTCTCTCTATCAATATCATTTTTAATTTGCTCTATACGGACTTTCGTTTCATCTACTGCAATATTTGCTCTTTCAATTTCTTTTTCTTGATTTTCTAAACTAATTGAATATTTCTGCAGCTCAGCTGCAATCTTACTTTCTTGGAGTCTAAGGTTTGGAAGACTTTCTTGAACTTTTTCAAATTCAACATTTATTTGTGCTACAACTTGTGTTTGGTCATTGACAGCATTCGTTTCAGACTGAATTTTTTCATTGGCATTTTTTAATTTATCTTTTTCATCAATCCATTTTTTGTAAAATAATCTTGCTCTTGCTTTTGTAATATCTTTTTGAATATACTTATATCTTTCAGCTTGTTTTGATTGTTTCTTTAATATTGTAAGTTGTTCATCTTGTGCTTTTAATACGTCCTTAACACGCTCTAAGTTATTTTCAGTAGCATTTAATCGTAATTCAGCTTCGTGTCGTCTTGAATGCAGACCTGTAATTCCTGCAGCCTCTTCCAGTAATGTCCTTCTTTGTTCAGGTTTAGCTGCGATAATAGCTCCAACTCTTCCTTGACTAACCATCGATGTTGAACGAGCACCTGTTGCTGCATCAGCAAATAGCAATTGTACATCTTTTAATCGCACCTCCTTGCCATTAACTCTATATTCTGAACCTTCACCTCGCCAAATTCTTCTAGTTACTTCAATGGTATCACTTTCATTAAAAATACTAGGCGCTTTTCTTGCTTTATTATCTAAATCTATAGTAACCTCGGCAATATCCCACGCTGGTCTATCATCTGTTCCATTAAAGATTACATCGTCTAATTCACTTCCTCTCATTTGTTTTGGAGAAAGTTCACCCATAACAAACCTAAAAGCCTCTACAAGATTCGATTTACCACATCCGTTTGGACCAACAATACCTGTTAAGCCATTTTCAATCAAAATTTCTGTTGGTTCAACAAAAGACTTAAAGCCTTTGACCTTAAGGGTCCTAAAATTAATCATCAACTATCGTGATAATATTTTATCGATGATTTGTCTAAACTCTTTTATGTTTTTATTCCCGGAATATAAAACTCCATTAACTATGAATGACGGTGTGGAGCCTATTTTATATTCTCTTTGCGCTTCCATTACACCTTCAAGTAATTGATTCTCTAAATCCACATTACTTAAACATGCATCAAAATCTTCTTGTTGCATACCGCCACTTTGCATTATTTTGTATAACTCAGATCTTGTTTTTGAATGATCTCTATTAACCCAACTATTTTGCAGTTTATAAAGCCCATTCATATAATCGTATCTTACATCTTCGGGGACACATCTTAAAATCATACTTCCAGCAAGAGCCGGATAATTAAAGGGAAAATCACGAAAAATAAACTTAACTTTACCAGTATCAATAAACTCTTTTTTTAATTCTGCTAGAGTATCATTATGAAAATCTGCACAGTGACTACAAGACATTGAAGCATATTCTATAATTGTGATTGGAGCATTTTCTTCTCCAATATAAAAATCATTATCTTTAACATCTAGTATTGAATTTTCAGCTGCTTTGGCATTAATAAAAAGTAGTGATAGTATAATAGAAGTTAATAAAATTCTAATTTTCATCATTTGTCCTCAGTTGTAATTTTATTACCTAAATTTAATAGCGATTTTTTCAAATCTGAATTTTGAAATTCTTTAACGTTTTCTTCAACAAATCTTATGTCATCTTTGTTTATTTGTTTTTTCTTACTTTGTTTCATATACGTATATTTAGGTATGTAATTTTGATGAATTCTCAAGTCCATTATAGCTTTATAGCCAAAATAAGTATTAATTTTTTCAATTATAGTGTCCTTAAAGTGTTGAAACTCAATGGCTGCGGCCGGTGCAACACTCACATTTAGATAATTTTTATATACCGTCTCGCCTAAATCATTTTCAAAATCACGCACCCTTGAAACATTTAACGGCTCTGAATATTCTTTAAAATAACTACCAACAATTTCCGGCCATTTGGAGTTAATTACAAATTCTGTACGATTATATTTAGAGGAAAATTTTCTATTTACCTTCCTCAGAGTATCGCCAATCGATTGTGGAACAAATGTTCTTTTTTGCTTTATATTTTTTTTGTCCATATGCATAAATAATTTATAGTACCTAAATATGAAAGCAATATGTTTAAACACGAAACACAAGTAATAAAGTTTTTGCTTCAATGGTATTCCGTGAATGCCAGAAATTTACCATGGCGGAAGAAAAATACTCTAAATTTACCTGATCCATACTTTGTGTTTGTAAGTGAGTATATGCTCCAACAAACAACAGTAAATACTGTAAAAAATAAATTTAATGAATTTATTTTAAAATGGCCTTCACTAAATAAATTAGCGCAAACTTCAGAGCCAAATATCTTGAAATTCTGGTCAGGTCTTGGTTATTATTCAAGAGCGAGAAATTTATTAAAGTCTGCAAAAATAATTAATACTAATTTTAAAAATAACATACCACAAACTTATGATGAACTCATCCAACTTCCTGGTATTGGAGATTACACTGCAAAAGCAATTCTTGGAATAGGATATAATAAATCAGTCATGCCACTTGATGCTAATATTGAGAGAATTTTGGTTAGATTACATGCTATCGATAAACCAATTAATAAAGTAAAAAATAAACTTAAAGATTTGGGAAAAAAATTCATCTCAGATAAAAATTCTTCAAACTTAATTCAGTCTTTTATGGATTACGGATCAGAGATCTGCCTTCCACGAAACCCTAAATGTAATATTTGTGGAATTAATAAATTTTGCCAATCATATAAAAAGAATTTACAGCAAAAAATTCCTTTTAAGCAAAAAAAGAAAAATAAAAAGCCCATAAAGTACACAAGAGCTTACGTAATTATGAATGAAAAGAATGAAATCTTAGTACGAAGTAGACCAAATAAAGGAATGTTGGCATCTATGCTTGAAGTACCAAATGATGTCTGGGTTAAAAATAAAAAATTGCTAACTACTGATCAAGACATAAAAAAAATAAAAACAAAATTACAATCTAAAGGTTCATTTGAATATTCATTTAGTCATTTTGATTTAGATGCAGAAATTTTTTATGGAAATGTTAAAAAAGCAAAATTATCAAAAAGTAATTGGATAAAGAAATCATCTTATTCTAGTTCTAGGATGCCAACTGTTATGAAAAAAATAGTAGATATAGCATTATAATTTATGCAAAGAATTTTTTTGCGTTCATAAAAATTTTATACCCATCACCGAATTTTTTAGAAGTATTGTTTTGCCAATTAGGAACATGATAATGATACAATGCTCTTTCTGGGTGAGGCATCATTGCAAGAACATTCCCATTTTGATTTGTTAACGCAGCTATATCATCTTTAGATCCATTAGGATTAAAGGGAAACTGACCTTTTGCTAATTTTTTATGGTTATTAATGTATTGTAAGCCAATAAGGTTATTAGCTTTGATACTTTTAAGTAGATTAATGGGTATCATGAATTGCCCCTCTTGATGGGCGACAGGCAAGTTCAAGATATTAATATTTTTTAGCCATGGTGATTTATTATTATTTACTTTTACATCAACCCATCGACACTCATAGCTCCCAGATTTATTTTCAATCATTGCAACTTCTGGATCCTTTTTATTTATGCTTGGAACTAACCCAAGATTAATTAATATCTGGCATCCATTACAAATGCCTATAATTAATTTATCTTTTAATGAAAAATCTATTAGCTGATCATACAAATTGGTCAGAATTTTTTTCGCCATTGCATTTCCTGAACCTGTATCATCGCCATATGAAAAACCACCAGGTATAGCGAATACTTGATAATTATTTAGTTGTTTAGGATTTTGAATCAGATCATTAATATGAACAATTTTTCCTTTAAATCCTACTACTTCAAATGCATGTAGTGTTTCATTTTCACAATTAATGCCATAACCTGATAAGACTATTACGTTCATAACCCTTTAATATTTTGTTTGTATGACTTAGCAAAATCTGAAATTTTACCTCTAATAATTTTTTTGTTATCTTTAAACTCAACTACATCTGAGCCCGTACATTTGCCAATAATTGTATAACCAGAACCTTTAAATATTTTTTTAAAATTGGCTAACTTATTTTTTTTTATGGAAACAAGAATTCTACTTTGTGATTCAGAAAATAAAAATTGGTCAACTGAGATTTTATTTTTTTGTTTTAAATCAATGGTTAAACCTTTCTTTGAAGCAATTGCCATCTTTGTAACTGCAATTCCAATTCCACCCAAATCTATTCCAATTGCAGAATTTATAATTCCTAGTTTATTTGCTTTTTCAAAATTTCTATATGTGCGAAGTGCATCCTTGCTATTTACAACTGGATTTTTTGATTTTTCATAACCTATAATTTTGGAAAAAACACTATCCTGTAATTCATTACGGGTATTTCCTAAAACTAAAAGTATATCACCATCATTGGGTGTTATTTTTGTCAAGTGTGAAATTTTATCAACCACTCCAATAGAAGAAATAAGCAATGTTGGAGGTATTGAAATTTTTACTGATTTTCCAGTTTTATCAAAACCTTTAAAATCATTAAACATACTATCTTTTCCTGAAATAAAAGGTGTTTGGTAAGCAACTGCATAATCATAACAAGCTTTTGCTGCTTCTTTCAATTGATATAAGCGATCAGGTTCATCCGAGCTGCACCAACAAAAGTTATCAAGAATTGCAATTTTTTTTGAGTTGGCACCACTTACAATTAAATTTTTATATGCTGTATCAATAGAGCACCCAGCCATATCATAAGGATTTGTTTCGGCGTACTGAGGATATGCAGCTTGAGAAAGAGTTATTGATTTTTCATCATCAAATAGGGGTTTAATAGCAGTAGCATTTCCAAAAACTCTGCCTTCGCCTTGTAATGGTTTTATAATAGAGGTAGCTTGTACTTCGTGATCATATTGCGTTGCTATAAATTCTTTTGATACAATATTTGGACTAGAGAGAAGTTTATGTAGTTTTACTATCAAAGAACTTTTCTTAATTATTTTTTTCTTTTCTTTTTTAATTTTTGGAAAAGATGTTTTTAAATTTAATTTTGGATAACCTTCATGAAGAAATTCCATATCTAAATTGAGAATTTCAGTTTTGTTGTATTTTACTATGGCTTTTTCTTTTTTAATAAACTTACCAATTATTGTTGCTTCCACACCTCTTGCATTAAATCTATTTATAACTTTTTTTACGCTCGCTGGAGGGACTGCTAGTGTCATTCTTTCTTGCGATTCAGAAACCCAAATCTCCCAAGGATACAATCCAGTATATTTGAGAGGAACTTTTTCAAGATTAACTATAAAACCGCCACTCTCTTTTGCCATTTCTCCAATTGATGATGATAATCCTCCAGCTCCATTATCTGTTATGCTCGAGTAAAGATTTTCATCACGCAATTCTCTAATGATGACATCAGACATTTTCTTTTGTGTTATAGGATCACCAATTTGTACTGCAGAAACTGGACTATTAGGATCTAATTCCTCCGATGAAAATGTTGCACCGTGAATACCATCTTTTCCTACTCTGCCTCCAGCCATTAGTATGATATCCCCTGGATTAGCTTTCTTCTTATGCGATAATTTTCCTTTAATTTTTTTCGGAATAATCCCAACTGTTCCACAAAATACAAGGGGCTTTCCTGCAAACCGGTCATCAAAATATACATTACCTTGAGGAGTAGGAATACCCGAACAATTTCCCCCAACTCTAACACCGCTGATAATACCCTTCGCAATAAAATTTGCAGGAAGCATTGGATCCTTATTTTTTTGACGATACAATTGATATTTTTTATTCGGGTCTGCTAAATAATATGCATACGTATTCGCTATAGGTTTTGCTCCTTTCCCAAATCCAAGACAATCCCTATTAACACCAACAATGCCAGTGATGGCACCGCCAAATGGATCTAAGGCTGAAGGTGTATTATGTGTTTCAACTTTATGACAAATAATCCAATCTTTATTAAATTCTATTCCGCCGGCATTATCCGTAAAAAGAGAAACACAAAAATTATCTTTTCTTAATTGAATAATTTTTTCAGTTGCGCCTTTAATGTATTTTTTAAATATACCTTCTTGAATATCATCAATCTTAGCGGAAAATATTTTGTGTTTACAGTGCTCGGACCACGTCTGCGCTAATGTTTCAATTTCTACATCTGTTGGCTTACGTTTTATAGTGGAAAAATAATTTCTAATGGCTTTTAAAGATTCTAGATCTAAGCCAAGTGTTCCCCTTCTAGATTTATCATTTTCTTCAATACCAAGTTTACCAATAAGACTGAGTTGATGATCAGAAATATTTAAATTAATTTCTTTTTTACTATATTTTTTTTTCGGTAATTTTACCTTTTCTATTTTAAATTGATTTTTTTTAAAATTATTTAAATATTGTTTAAATGGATAAATCTTAATTGTTTGAATTAAGGGATTTGCTTCATTTTTAGATATTTTGGTAATATCTTCTTTTCTTCCTTTTATTAAAATAATTTTTGTTGAACCAAGTTCAAAGCTTTTAAAACTACTTTTAAGATTATCTTTGATTATTTCTTTTACAGTTGTAGCAATATTATCAGTTACACCTGGTAAAAATTTTATTTCTACAACCCAATTAAAATTACTATAACTAGATAAAACCTTATTTACATTTTTTTTTGTTAATATTGTTTGAGAAACGTCATTAGAAATAAGTTTACTTATTTTAGTAAACTTTTGATCATCAAGATTTGTCGAAAAGAAATATCCATCTATAATTTTGATGGATTTATTATTGTGTTCTTTTTGTAGTGAACTTTCTTTCCCTGTCTTCTCAATGGAGAGAATTTGAATTGTATTTGTCATTATGAGTACGAATCAACTTAATTTACTATATTAATAGTTTACTCGTTAACGATTCGTTTAAAACTAATTAAATATGACAACATATAAAGAAGCAGGTGTTGATATAGAAAATACAGATGCCCTTGTTGAAGATATTTCTGAGCTAAGCAAATCAACAAACAGAAACGGAAATTTTGATAAAATTGGCGGATTTGGCGGTATTTTTGATCTTAAAAATTGTGGATATGAAGATCCTTTATTGGTCTCTGGTACAGATGGCATAGGGACAAAAATATTACTAGGGATTGAAACTGACATTTTAGATGGTTTGGGTCATGATCTTGTTGGTATGTGCCTTAATGATATTCTTTGCCATGGGGCAGAGCCATTATTTTTTTTAGACTACTATGCTTCTTCCAAGATTGATAAAAATTCTTTTTTAAAAATTATGAAAAGCATCACTGAAGCTTGTAAGATAAATAATTGTTCTCTTATTGGTGGTGAAACAGCAGAGATGCCTGGGCTCTATAAAAAAGATGATTTTGATTTTGCTGGATTTTGTGTTGGTGCAGTGGAGAGAAAAAAAATTCTACCTAAAAGAGATGTCATGAAAGAAGATGATCTTCTATATGGGATTAGATCTTCGGGCTTTCATTCAAATGGATATTCTCTCATTAGAAAAGTTTTGAAAGATAAAAATATAGATCTACAAAAAAAAACAGAATTTAGATCATCTTACGAAACAAATGCAGCAGCCTTAATGGCTCCAACAAAATTATATTTTCCTTTTTTAAAAAAAATTTTAATAACAAATCTTATCAACGGTATTTCGCATATAACAGGCGGAGGTATTGTTGGTAATGCACCAAGAATGCTATCTGAAAATTTATCAGCAAGGATTGATAAAAAATTTATTTGTGATGAAGAAATTTTTCAATGGTTTCAAAGTTTAGCTAACATTTCAGACGAAGAAATGTTGAAGACCTTTAATTGTGGATTAGGTTTGATAATGACTATTTCAAAAAATAATTACAAAGAATTTGAACAATTAATAAAAGATGAAAATTTAGATATTTTTGAAATTGGGAAAATAGAAGTTAACAAATCATCAAGGTGCACAATTAGTTGAAAAAATTACAAGTTGCTATTTTTATATCGGGAAGAGGTTCCAATTTAGAATCACTAATACAATCATCATTGAAAAAACAAAGTTTAGTAGAGGTTCAATTAGTAGTCTCTAATAACTCCAAAGCAAAAGGTTTAACTATTGCCAAAAAAAATAAAATTCCATTCATACATTTTATTGCAAGAAAAAATTTCGAAAACAAAGTCATGAAGTATCTAAAAAATATAGATATCATTTGTTTGGCTGGTTTTATGCAAGTTTTAGACTCAAAATTTGTAGGGCAGTGGCGATCGCGATTAATCAATATTCATCCATCTTATCTTCCAGCTTTCAAAGGATTAAATGCTCAAGATCAGGCCATAAAGGCTAAAGCGAGCTATTCTGGTTGTAGTGTTCATTACGTTAACGCTAAAATTGACTCTGGAAAGATTATATTGCAAAAAAAAGTAAAGATTTTGAAGAAAGATAATACCGAATCACTCTCAAAGAAAATATTGATAGAAGAGCATAAGGTTTATCCAAGAGCATTACAGATGGTTGCAAAAACACTTTTAACAAGACAACAGTAAGATGAAAAATCGACTAAATTTCCTAAAAAAATTTGAGGTAAGGCAATCTCATGTTCCTAGATTTAATGAGGAGTGTGGTGTTTTTGGAATAAGTGGAACCAAAGATGCTGCTGCCTTAACAGCTCTTGGTTTGCATGCGTTGCAACATCGTGGTCAAGAAGGTTGTGGAATAGTAAGCTATGATGGAAACTCCTATCACTCAGAAAGAAAATTTGGATTAGTTGGCGATAATTTTACGAAGAAACATTCATTAGATAAGTTAAAGGGAAAAATTGCAATAGGGCACAATCGCTATTCAACAACGGGTGGTGAAACAATAAGGAATATACAGCCTTTTTATGCTGATCTTCATGGTGGAGCTATTAGTATTGCTCATAATGGTAATCTAACTAATGCACTACTTTTAAGAGAGCAAATGGTAAGAGAAGGTGCAATATTTCAAACAACATCTGATACTGAAACAATTGTTCAACTTGTAGCTCGTTCAAAAAAGAAAGATATTTTAAATAAAATTATTGATGCTTTAATGCAAATTCAAGGTGGTTATGCTTTATCAATTATTGCTAATGGTACGTTGATTGGTGCAAGAGATCCATTAGGTATTCGCCCACTTGTTTTAGGTAAATTTAAAAATGCATTTATCCTTGCCTCTGAAACTTGCGCGCTAGACATTATAGGTGCAAAATTTATCCGTGAAATTGAAAATGGAGAAGTTGTAGTTATTAACGATAATAAAGTTGAAAGTAGAAGACCTTTTCCAAAAAAACAAATCAAACCATGTGTATTTGAATATATTTATTTTTCGCGGCCAGATAGTATTTTAAAAAATAAAACCGCCTATGAATATAGAAAAAATTTAGGTACATACTTAGCAAAAGAAACCGATATAAAACCTGATGTAGTCGTACCAGTTCCAGACTCAGGTGTTCCTGCTGCGCTTGGTTTTAGTCAAGAGTCTGGTATTCCTTTTGAGTTAGGATTAATACGAAATCATTATGTGGGGAGGACATTTATTGAGCCAACTCAGCAAATTAGAAGTTTAGGTGTAAAGTTAAAACTAAATCCTAACCAAAGTTCTATTAAAAAAAAGAAAGTTGTTTTAATTGACGACTCATTGGTTCGAGGAACAACATCCACTAAGATAATAAAAATGCTTTATGATTTTGGCGCAAAAGAAGTCCATATGCGTATTGCTTCACCTGCAATTAAATATCCTGATTTTTATGGAGTTGATACTCCGACCCAAGAAGAATTATTAGCTGCAAACAAAAATTTAGAGGAAATGTGTAAATATATTGGAGCTAAATCATTAAAATTTTTATCATTAGATGGTCTGTATCAAGCTCTTGGTTATGATGAGAGAGATAATGATAATCCTCAATTTACTGATCATTATTTTACAGGAGAGTATCCAGTCAGACCTTTAGATTACTTGAATGACGAAAGCTTAAAAAAACTTTCATTCTTAAGTCTTGCTTCAAATAATTAATTAATGAATAATTTTTTTTCATGAACGTTCTTGTCATTGGTAATGGTGGAAGAGAGCACGCATTATGTTATGGCATAAAACAATCTCCTAATTGCTCTAATTTATATTGTATTCCTGGAAGTGATAGTATCAGTGAGATTGCTTCTTCGATTATCATAGATGTTGATGATCATGATGCTATTCTTCAATTTTGTCTAGAAAATAAAATTGATCTAGTGGTAATAGGTCCAGAACTACCTTTAACTAAAGGATTATCCAACCTTTTAATGAACAATTCTATTTTAGTCTTTGGCCCTGATCAGATGGGAGCTGAACTAGAAAAATCAAAAAAGTTTACAAAAGATATTTGTAAAAAATTACATATAGCAACAGCTGCTTATGACGTATTTGACAACTATGATGATGCCTTCATTTTTTGTCAAAACCAATCCTATCCTCTTGTTATTAAAGCTGATGGTTTAGCAGCAGGAAAAGGAGTTATTATTTGTCAAACAATAGAAGATGCAAAAGATGCACTGATTAAATGTTTTAAAGATAATTCTTTTGGTGATGCTGGTTCAGTTGTTGTTATTGAAGAATTTTTAGTTGGTGAAGAGGTAAGTTTATTTTCACTTGTTGATAAAAATGGATTTGTGTTACCACTTACAACAGCACAAGATCATAAAAAAATCTTGGAAGGAGAAAAAGGGTTAAACACTGGTGGTATGGGAGCCTACACACCTGTTCCTTCTATTTCATCAAATAAAATGAATGAATTATCCAAAACATTTGTTGAGCCTATTGTTCAACATCTTGCTGAACAAGGCATCAAGTATCAAGGAATGTTTTATGCAGGATTAATTCTAACTGATAAGGGTCCAAATTTACTCGAAATTAATGTTCGTTTCGGCGATCCGGAAACACAAGCAATTATTCCACTATTAGAAACAGATTTATTAGAACTCCTTCATGCATCAGCGATAGGCACCTTAAATGAAATAAAAAAAATTAAGTGGAAAAATGATTATGCCATGACAGTAGTAATGGCTGCTCATGGTTATCCTGAGGATTATAAAAAATTGACACCAATTAACAATTTGGAAAATCTTACTTTAACAACGGATGACTATCTATTTCATGCAGGAACAATGCTTAAAGAAAACAAATGGCTCTCTAATGGTGGGCGTGTATTAAATATCTCTAATACGGGTAAAGATCTAAAAACTATTAGAGAAAATATTCACAATATAATCAATCAAATTAATTGGGATGAGGGATATTATCGAAAAGATATTGGTTGGAGATATATTAATGA
The DNA here is from genome assembly GCA_902618385.1 of uncultured Alphaproteobacteria bacterium. Classification (GTDB taxonomy): domain Bacteria; phylum Pseudomonadota; class Alphaproteobacteria; order HIMB59; genus CACPNW01. Next base: position 12,157 of record CACNAF010000008.1, read on the forward strand.
GTAATTCTTTTTTAGTTGAAGGAAAAACAAAAATTATTGAGAAAACAACTGATCAAAATATCATTCGAATTGTAACAAAAGATTTTTTAACAGGTGGGGATGCAGCGAAGAAAGAGGAAATTAAAGATATTGGAATACAAAAGACAAAACAAACAAGTAATGTGTTTAGTATGCTAAGCAAGGCAGGTATTGCAACATCATTTATTGAACAAGATTCGCCAAATAGTCTTTTAAGTCATAACTGTAATATGCTTCCTTTGGAATTTGTAGTAAGACGCTATGCGTGGGGAAGTTATTTAAGTAGAAACACTCAATTTGCAAAAGATAAAAGTAATCCTCATCAATTTGAAAACTTAGTTTGGGAAATATTTCATAAACAAGCGGTTGTGATTACACCTCATGTTTCAGAACCTGTTCAAATGGATGAGAGTGAAGCGAGAAGACAATTTTTGAAAGATGGAAAATGGGAAGAGGGTGTATTTACGGATCCATTTGTAAAAACTGGAGAAGAATGGGAGTTATTTTCAGCCAAACAACCTGTTACAAGCAAAAGCTTAATGAAAACCAAAAAATTACTGTCTGATCAAGAATTAGAAATAGCTATTAATGGAATTATTCTTCCAAGTTTCGAGCTTATAGAAGACAAATGGAAAACGATTAAGACAATTGATGGTCCTATTCATTTGGTAGATATTAAGTTTGAGCTTGGTTTTAAAGTATCGGATAACTCGTTAGTTTTATCTGATGTCATTGATAATGATAGTTGGCGAATATGGCCTGGCGGAGATCCAACTAAACAATTAGATAAACAATCTTTTCGTGAAGGAGAAGATTTAGTAAATGTTGCTAATAAATATCAACTGGTAACAAAGTTAACTGATCAATTTAATTTAAGTTAATAATTTATTTTTCAATAATCGTTATATGACCCATTTTTCTTTTATGTTTAATTTCTGTTTTTAAATAGTCATAAAAAAATTCATTATCCTTAAATTTTTTATTTCGATAAGGTGTTATCTCATCACCAATTAAATTAATCATTTTGGCATTATACAATTTTTTTGTCTCAATTTTTTCTAAGCCACATACTGCTCGTACATGATTTTCAAATTGACTAATATTATAAGAGTTCATTGTTAGATGTCCAGAATTATGAACACGAGGAGCAATTTCGTTAGCATATAAATTATCATCAGTATCAATAAAAAATTCTACACATAAAGTTCCAATATAATCTAGTTTTTCTACAACGTGTTTTGCCCACTCAATTGATTTTATTCGTATGTCATCTGAGATATCACTTGGTATTGTTGAATATTTTAAAATTTGTTCTTCATGAACATTCTCAATAGGATCATAGATCTCATAACTATTTTGATCATAACGAGTAATGACGACTGAAATTTCTTTTTTAAGATGAATGAGTTTTTCTAATATGTATTCTTTTGTAAAATCAATTTCGTCCGTTATATCATCTACAGTATGTAATTTATATTGACCTTTGCCATCGTATCCTAAAGTTGTGGTTTTTAACAAACCAGGAAGCAAGTCTACATTTTCACTCAAATCCTTTTCATTTTTGACAGTTACATATTTTGTTGTTGTTATATTATTATCATTGAGAAATTTTTTTTCTGTTTCTCGGTGTTGAATGAGTTGATTAATTTCAGGTTTTGGTAAAACTTTTTTGTTTTCATTAATTTTTTTTAATATTGCAAAGGGAATATTTTCAAATTCATATGTAACAAGATCAACTGCATTAATAAAATTATTTATCGTTGTATCATCATCATATTGACCAAAAATGAATTTAGTCGCAAAGTGTTTCCCGGGTGCATCAGGATCATCACTTAATATGACAGTTTGTATATCTATTTTTTTTGCAGCATCTGCTAAAAGACTTCCTAATTGTCCACCACCGATAATGCCAAGTGTGGGTGTATTCATGACTTATGGTTTTTGTTTAACAGCTTTTGATTGTTTACTTCGATAATTTTTTAGATTTTTTTTAATTTCTTTATTTGTAAGAGCAATAATGGAAGCTGCATATAAACCGGCATTCATTGCTCCATCCTCACCGATTGCTACACTGCCAACAGGGATACCTTTTGGCATTTGTACTATTGATAACAAACTATCTAATCCTTTTAATTTACGACTTTCTACTGGTACACCGATTACAGGTATAGTTGTTAATGATGCAATCATTCCTGGTAAATGCGCAGAACCTCCTGCGCCAGCAATAATGACAGAAATATTATTGTCTTCCGCTGCTTTGGCAAATTTAAACATTCTCTCTGGTGTACGGTGTGCAGAAACAATTTTAGTTTCAAACTTAACTTTCAGTAATTTTAAAATTTTTTCACAATTTTTCATGGTAGCATAATCAGACTTACTACCCATCACAATTGCTACCTTATGTTTTGTTGATGCTGAGGTCATTTATCTTTTATTGTATCAATTCAATGATGATTCGATACATTATTACATAATGACATCGTGGACATTACTTTCGCGGGCTCCTGCTTTAGAAATAAACACAAATTTACAATTGCCTTGCATTTTCTTAATCGTTTTATGACCAGTGTACCCCATAGAAGATTTTAAGCCACCAACAAGTTGATACGCTACATCTTCTATTTTACCTTTGTATGGAACCATCCCTTCCACACCTTCTGCTACTAATTTTTTTGCATTCTTTGTTTCTTCTTGCGAGTATCGATCAAAAGATCCTTTTTGCATTGCTCCTACCGAACCCATACCTCTATATGATTTAAATTTTTTACCTTTAATCGTTAATAATTTCCCTGGTGATTCTTCAGTACCAGCAAATAAAGACCCTATCATGCAAGCACTTGCACCACCTGCTATAGCTTTTGCAATATCACCTGATGTTTTTATTCCTCCGTCTGCAATCACAGGAATTTTAAATTTTTTTGCAACTTGAAATGTATCCATTACAGCTGATAGTTGAGGAATACCAACACCAGTCACAACTCTTGTAGTACAAATTGATCCTGGACCAATACCTACTTTAATTGCATCTACACCAGCACTAATTAAATCTGATGCAGCTTTTTTTGTAGCGATATTTCCAACTATAAGAGGAGTTTTCTTTAAAACTTTTTTTGCTTTTTCAATAAACTGTAAAGTTGTTTTTGTGTGTGCATGAGCAACATCAATAAAGACTATGTCAACACCAACTTTTAATAATTCCAATAGTCGTAAGTACGCATTATTTTCCACACCGATTGCAGCGCCTACTGCAATTTTTTTGTTAGAATTAATTACAGCATTTTGAAATTTTTTACTGTTAACTTTAAAGCTATGAACTTTTTTTACTTCGCTTGCTTGTTTATCAATTGGCATATTACGGTGGATAACACCCAGACCACCATTTAGTGCGAGATTGATCGCCATCTTATTCTCTGTCACGGTATCCATAGCAGCGGAGAGTATGGGAATATGTAATTTGATTTTTCCAATGGTAATCGATGTATCTACATTTTTTGGTTTGATCTCCGAATACGCTGGTGAGAGCAAAACATCATCAAAAGTAACGGAATAATTAGTATTTATCTGGTAGGCCATTTCCAACAATATTTATTTTGTTTCGATTTGTAAAATAAATAGTTCAAATAATACTTTTTGAACCCCTACGTATTAAATTTTATATTCGAAGTTCTGCGTTGTAGGGTTAATCTTAATTAATCTTGCACCATTTCGAATATGATAGTGTGTAGCAACTGGAGTTAAAGGCGAAATGGTAATTATACTTTCAAATTGCTCTTTTGATTTAATATATTTTTGCAATTCTTTCATAATTTTTTTCCCTGCTCCTTTTTTAAAAGACCATAAAGTATAGGCAATTGGTATAGTTGCTTGATCTTCTTCGACGCTCATCAAATCCATTTCTTTAATGGTTGCTGGTATTTCATTTGTAAAGGCAAAGCAGGCAATACCCTCAATATCATCCTTATATTTAAGGCCAAAAATTTTTCTTCCTTTAGAAGTTCGAAATTCATTATCAAGTTCTGGTCGTACCGGATCATCAGATGGATTAACACCATCTAGTTCAACAAGTTCTGTTTTTTTGATCCAACTAAAGAAATCAAACTCGTATTTGTATCTGCCAATTTTCATTTAAAGTATGTAATGCTTTATAAGATTTGATTAATAAAGATAGTGAATAATTTGTTACTTTAGTGATTGGATAAATAGTTTATTATCAAATTTTACTAATAAAAATCTAAATATTTATAATGTCCTCTAAATCTTCTATCAAAAATATAATTAAACTTTCTATTCCAATATTTTTTGCAAACTTAGCTATTCCTTTAGTTGCCATTGTTGACACAGGACTAATGGGCAATCTTGATAATGCTAGTTACTTGGTTTCTACCAGTATTGCAGCAAGTGTTTTTTCGATGATTTTCTGGAGTTTTGGCTTCCTGCGTATGGGTACGGTCGGCATGGTAGCTCAAGCTTATGGATCAAAAGATTATCAGGAAATTATAAATATATTTTTACGAAATATTTCTTTTGTAATTATTATTTCCTTACTACTTATTATTTTTCAGAGATATATATTTCAAATATCATTATCTATATTTGAACTATCATTAGAAACAAAAAAATATTTTAAAGACTATTTTAATCTTCGTATTTATTCCTCATTTGGAGAGCTTACTATTTTTGTAATTACAGGATTGTTTATTGGTTTACAGAAAACAAAAACATCAAGTATCATTATTGGTTTCTTTTCTATTACAAATATACTCTTTAGCTTATTTTTTGTTTTATATTTAAATTTGAATGTTCAGGGTGTTGCTCTTGGTACTTTAGTCTCTTCTTCTTTGACAACAATTATTTTTTTATTTTATACTTTTTTTGATTTAAATAAGTTTGCTCAGTTAGAATATAATAAACAAAAGATTTTTAACTTTAAAAAAATTAAAAATATTTTTAATATTAATTTTAATATATTTATCCGATCTATTCTTCTTACATTTGCTTTCTTATATTTTACCTATCTTGGCAATTCTATTAGTGAGGAGACGGTTGCTGCAAACACAATATTGCTTAATCTAACGATGCTATCTGCGTTTATTCTTGATGCCTATGCATTTTCAACAGAGGGTATTGTTGGATATTCTATTGGCTCTAAAAATTTACGTTTATTAAAAGACGTTATTAAAAATTCTTTTATTTTAAGTGCTTCTACAGCTTTATTAATATGTGTTATTTTTTTCTTTGGTAATCATTACTTTATTATTGCCATGACTGATTTGTCCGAGATTAGAGATATCTGTTTTTCCTATGCATATTGGATTGTTATTATTCCTTTTATTTCCTCTTTCTGTTTTCAATTTGATGGTATTTTTGTAGGTGCATCCCAAACAACAGAACTGCGAAACGCAATGATAGTATCTGTGGTGATTTATATTGTCGCTTCTTTTTTCTTAATAGCAAGTTTTGGTAATACAGGCTTATGGTTATCACTCTGCATCTTCTTTATTGCCAGAGCTTTGACTTTATTTTCTTATTTAGGTAAAATTTATCAACGCATCACCTAAAAAACTGAGAAAATACCTATATTTTTTTTAAAACATATATAAATAATATCAAAAATTTGGTCTAAATTTTTAAAAGGCGATAAACATTATTATGAGAGTATTTGTAATTATTTTATTCTTTTTTTATTCACTTCATTTATTTGCTGAATTACCGAGTGGAAGTACAACGATATCAGGTGATGTTTCACTTACTACTGATGATCAGACGCTGACAATTCAACAGCAATCAGACCAAGCTATCATAGAATGGAATAGTTTTAACATTGGAGAAAATAATACAGTTACTTTTAATCAACCTTCTGCAGCTGCGAGTGCACTTAATAGAGTCATTTCTGGCAATCCAACAACATTAGCTGGTGTATTAAATGCCAATGGTAAAGTTTTTGTTGTGAATGAAAACGGTGTCTATTTTACACCCACAGCAACAATCAACGCTCATTCATTTGCTGCGTCCACCCTTGCTTTATCCAATGACGATTTTCTTAATAATAAATTATTATTTAAACTAGATGACGTAGATAATATTTTTTCTTCTATCGTTCATAAAGGTTCTATTACAACTTTGGATGGAGGGTTTACTGCCTTATTAGGTGGTGCTGTCGATAATGAAGGCACGATTAATGCTAATCTTGGTAAAATTGGTATAGGTGCTGGAAAAGAAATTACATTAGACTTGAGTGGTGATAAATTTTTACAAGTAAGCATCCCTTTTACTGAAGCCATTACCTTGCTCGATCAAAATGCAGAAGAATTAAGTACAATTATAAATCATGCAGGAACATCAACGGGAAATAGAATAGACATTGATGTGGGTGCTGCCAAAAATGTTGTTCAGCGTGCTGTTAACATTCCAGGCAATCTTGTTGCAACTACGGCTTCACAACAAAACGGTGTCATTACTCTTGGAAGTGGAAGCGACATTGTTGTTGCAGGAAACTTAACAGCAAAAGAGGGTGGCAACATTAATATAGAGGGAGACTTTTTATCTTTTGGAGGAGAAGTTGATGTATCTGGAACAAATGCAGGTGCAATAAATTTTAATAGCTCTGGAGAAATTTCATTAGGAGGCAATTTAAATGCTTCTTCTACTAGCAATAATGGCGGTGATATAAATATTAAATCTCAATATAAAATTGTGCAAAGTTACGGCAGTGAAATTAATTCATCAGGAAATACCAATGGTGGTGATATTCTTTTATCCGCACCAAATATTATGTCTTCTGGTTCAGTTTCCGCAAAAGGAAACCAACAAGGTGGATATATTGACATAGAGTCAGCTGGATATATTCGTTTATTATCTTCTAAGATTGATGTTGCAGGCAATACCCAAGGTGGTTTAGTTCGTATTGGTGGAGAGTTTCAAGGCAATAATAATTTAACAAGAACTGCAGAACAACAAAATGTTTTTGTTGATAGATGGGGTGAAAGACGATCGCTCACAAATGCAAAAACAGTTTTAGTCTCGGACGGTTCTAGGATTGATATATCATCATCTGAAGGAAAAGCCGGTACCGCAATTATTTGGAGTGATCAAGAAACAACTATGCTTGGTAATATTGATGCAAAAGGAACAACAGGTGGTGCAGTTGAGATTTCTTCGAAAGATACCTTACGCCATGTGGGATTATCAAATGTTAATATATCAGAAGGTGGTCATTTATTACTTGATCCAAAAAATATAACTGTTGGAACAGGTGTAACATCACAAAATTGGATCTATCGAGGATTGATTGGACACGATTACGTAGATACATTACTAGATGGAAATCTAAATGAAGGAAATCTAGAAATAGATGATAATTTTGGATCAGATGTTAGCATTAGTGATGATGCTACTTTAATGGTAGTTGGAGCAAGGCACGGTAAAGGATCTTCAAATCAATCATCATCATCTGGAGAAGTATATTTGTATAAATTTGATGATGGCGATTTTACAAATGCTACACTCATGGGTCGTATAGGAAAAGGATATACCGGAGGTCTTAATATAAATATCAGCACTATAGGTAAAGATGATAAATTTGGACGATCTGTATCTTTTGATAGCACAGGAAAACGACTAGCAATTGGAGCAACGGGTGATGATGGTTATAATGGTGATTATAAAAATGCAGGTGCAGTTTATTTAATTACTTTTAGTGATACATCATACGCAGGTGGTGAACACGTAGGCACAATAGGTGCTGGTTATACTGGTTCTAACGATGTAAATTTATTGAGTCAGGGAGATAATAATGCCCCTGTTATTGAGGTATCTGATTTATTTGGAGTAAGTGTAGCTCTAGATGGTGATGCTGATGTTTTGGCAGTCGGTAGTTATGGTGACCATGGTTATTCGGAGGGAGGGTCAGAAAGAGATGACTCTGGTTCAGTTTTTATGATTTCCTTAAATTCAGATTTTAAAGGTGGTGAAGTTAAATCTCGAATTGGTCATGGCTATACATATAATACAGGTTCTGATTGTTATGCAAATAGCACATGTGCATCATTTTCACAGGATTTTGATACAGAAAGTGAAACCGATTTAGTGTTAAACAAAAAAGATCGTCTTGGTTGGAGTGTAACGTTAAATCATGAAGGATCTTTACTTGCAGCATCAAGGATATTTGATGATGGTAAAGGTAATAATGCAACAAATGCGGGAGCAGTTAATTTATTTAAATTTATGAAAGACGGTAGTGTTGTTTCTGCTGAAACGGGAACAGCTACTTATGTTGGAACAATTGGGTATGGTTACGATTATCTAGATACGAGTGATGATAGTGAACACACAGAAACACTTGGATCACAAGATGTTTTAGGTAAATCAGTGGCGTTTGATAAAGATGCTAATCGTTTAGCTGTTAGCTTTAACGACAAGTTATCTGAGGGTGGTACTACCAAGCCTGGTGGTGTACATTTATATAATTTAACTGATAATTTAGCATCAGCATCTTATGTAGCAACAATAGGTGATGGGTATAGTGGTGGTAAAAATGTTGATTTAAGTGCGTATATGGATGCTAAAGATCTTTTTGGAGATGGTGTAGATTTGAATGAAACGGGCAGTCGTCTTGTAATTTCAGGTATGCTTGCAAGCGGAAATAGTAATACACAATCTAAAAGTGGTGAAGTGATGCTTATTAAATTTGATGATGATGCTTTCAGCAGTGGTGAAATTTATGGAATCGTTGGTAGTGGATATGGTGCTAGTAATTTAGATATTGATGATCAACTAGATGATAATGACCAATTTGGTAGAGGTATATCTCTCGATCGTGATGGAGATAGAATGGCTGTAACATCAACTTATGATGATGGAAGTGACGACCTCCAAACAAATACTGGAGCAGTATATTTATTTACATTTTCTGATACAAATTTTTCTACCCCAGAATTTAAAGGAAAAATTGGAAAAGGTTATACAGGGTCCAACAATTTAGATATAAATTCTCTAGCAGATAATGAAAGAGCATGGCGAGTAGCTTTAGATGGAGACGGTGACAGATTAGCTTTTTCAGGATATAGAACTACTACAGGAGCAATAGAAACAGGATCTGTCTATTTAGTAACATTTGGTGATAATTTTAGTACTCCTGAACATGTCGGTACAATTGGAAGAAGTTATTCCTCAGATAACGAACACAATCTATCAATAAGTACTTTAGATGACCGTGATTTATTTACCTCAGTGGCTTTAACTGATGATGGATCAGGTCTTGTTGTTGGCGCTCAAAGAGATGATGGATATGATGATACCGCAACAAATGCAGGTGCAGTTTATTTAATTAGATTTAGTAATACCGATTTTGATAATCCTAATCATGTCGGCACAATAGGATCTGGTTATACAGGAGTTAATAATGAAAATATAAGTTCAATTTTAGATAATAATGACAATTTTGCTAGTCATATTGCATTAACAAAGGATGGTAAAATTTTAGCTGTTGGAACGCATAAAGATGATGGTTTTGATGGCAATTATACTGATACAGGTGCAGTGCACCTTTTCACCTTTGGTGATAACTTTAGCACTCCAGATTATGTTGCATCTATAGGAAATAAATATGAGGGTAATGGTGGAAAAGATTACGATACATCAGGAATTTCTGGTTTTATGGCAGGTCAGGTAGCTATTGATGGTGATGGAAACCGCCTAGCAATTGGTTCCCATGATACGGATGATGTACATGTATTTGGTTTTCAGGATACATCTTTAAATGGAGCAAGTTTACAATTTACTATTGGACTTGGTCAAACTGGTAGTAATACGCTTAATGCTACGAGTCACGGACTAGAAGATGCTGATGAATTTCCAAACAGTATAGCTATGGATGATACAGGAACATTAATGGCTGTAGGAGCAACTAGGGATGATGGACTTAGTAATGATGCATCAGATACGGGGGCAGTATATTTATGGTCTGATACAATCATGCAAGGGGCAACATCTTACACAGATTTTGCAAGTGATGATGTGGTTATCAACATAACAGAATTAGAGGAATTTTTAAATAACGGCGTTGAAGTTACCCTTCAAGCAAACACAGATATTACCATTAGTTCTGCTATTACTGTTACAGGAACTGGAAATTTAAATCTTCATGCCGGAAGGGATGTTAATATTAACAGCAATATCAATACAGCAGCAGATCTAGAAATTATTGCAAGTGACACAAATACTAACAATGTTTCTGATAGTGATAGAGATGCTGGAGTAGGAGATGTTGTTGCTAGTTCTGCAAGCTTAACAGCAGATGATTTAACTATAAAACTTTTAGATGGTGGTACATTAACCAATGCTAGTATGGGAAATATAAATCTATCTACTGTCACTGCTACCACAGGTACTCTAATTTCAGATAATTTTTCAATATCAGGGGCTAGCGCTGACGATAAGACATATGATGGAACTACATCAGCAACAGTTAGTGGAGGAACAATATCAGGTTTAAATTTAACAGGTACTGATCTTTCTTTAAGTTCCTCTGGTAGTTTTTTAACAGCAGATGTTGAAAATAATAAAGAGGTTCCAATCAATTATCAACTCTCAGGGTATACTTCGGGTAGCATTACAATTGAAGATTCGAATGGACCTTTAGAAACGGTTCCACTTGCTAGTATTCTCAGTGGTTCTCAAACTCCGCCACTTCCAGGAGTAGCGCCTGATGAAGAAAAAGAAAAAATTGTTGTTCAAGAAAAAATAAATAAAGATGTTTTCGATGACGTATCTCGAATTGTGTCTTTTATATCTGTTGATGGTGCATCTAATGCAGCACTAATACAAAATGAATTTATTACATCTTTTCCTCAGGTAGACGCGCTTAGTATTCAAAGACTATAAATGCGATATTTTTTATCTTTTATCTTTTTTATTTCTATTTCATTCATGTCATATCCTGGTTTGACAAATACTGGTAATTATATTGTTTATGAAACAGGCTTGGTCGTACCACCTGGAGCAGAAAATATTTCATTTAATTTTGTTGGAATTGAAATTGAAAATGAAATTGAAGACATGATTGAGCTTCGTAAAAATTTATTTAAATCAAAAATTTTTAAAACAATAACATTAAAAGATTTTTATAATTTACTCATTGCATTAGAGCAATTGTATGTTTTAAATGGATATTTTTTAACGCGTTTTATTGTTCCACCTCAAACAATTGAACAAAATACTAAAATAAAAGCTATTGTTTTTCCTGGTAAAATTGAATCAATTGATTACTCACAATTAGATAAACGTATTTCAAAACCAATAAAGAAATATTTCGATAAACTCGTTGGTATTAAAGGGTTAGAATATCCTGCTATTGAAAAATCGATCATTAAATCACGAGAATTACCAGGTGTTGATTTAGAAACAACAATTAAGGCAGGAGAAGAACCTGGAACATCTTCACTACAACTAAATGCTGAACACGAATTAGTAAGTGGTTATTTTACCTATTCAAATGGATTATCAGAAACAGCAGGAAAAGATCAGTTCACTTCTTACCTAAGTTTTAATAGTGCTTTTGGTTATGGTGAAAATCTTTATGCAGCCTACGTCTTAGATCCTGAAAATGGTGTTAATGTTCCATTTGATGAAACAGAAATTATTAAACGAACAGATTTTCGAGAAGCATATCTTGTTGGTGGTAAAGTACCACTTCTTGCCTCAGACTTTTCTATTTTTGGTGCTGTTAATGAATCTTATTCAGAACCTAATGGTTTAAATAAAAAAGGGGAATTTAAAAAAATTAACCTTGGTCTTGAATATCAAATAAAAAATACGCGGCTTATAAAAAATAATCTTTCATTAGATTGGCAATGGATTAAGGAAAGAGAACATCGAACATTATCTTTCCTCACAAATGATACCTTTTATGATGAATACAATGCTCTTGAGTTAAAATATACGACGACTAACTTATCTTTCTTAGATACGTTTTCTCTCAAAGGTAGTTCAGCTTTAAAGTTTGGCACTCCGATCTATACTAATAAAACATCAGATACTAAAACATTATCCCGTGTGGGCTCCACTTTAAATTTTATTAAATGGAATAGTGATATTAATTTGAATAGGCAAATATTTAGAGAGTATTTATTGAACACACGTTTTGTTTTTCAAAAACTTGTAAGTGATAGAGGTTTAATTAATTCAGAACAAATAAATATAACAGGACCAGGTCAAATGTCTGGTTTTGAATCAGGTAATATGTCTGGTGATCAAGGCTTCTTTTTGCGAACAGAATTGAGTAGGCCCTTGTATCCCTTTTCAGAAGATGACGAAGATAAAAGGGAAGAGTCTATACGTATTGAACCGTATATCCATCTCGGTGTTGGTGCTACCTACTATAAAAGACCAGCCTCAGGTGAGTTCAGTCGAACAGAAGTAGCAAGTGGAGGGTACGGTGTTAAAATTAAAATTCCTCTTAATTCTAATAGTCTTGATATTAGTTTTGAAGTAGCAGAAGCTGATAAAAGTATTGAGGGGACTACTTCTAGACCTGTGTATTTACTTAATACCACATTTTCATTCTAAAAATTTATGATAAAAACATCTCACATAATGAAAATTTTTACGATAATTATCCTCAAGATCATATTATTTTACTCAACTTTTGTGAGTGCAGAAGTTAAAATTGCTGCCCTTTATGCAGAAAGTGGCCCAGTGAGTGAAATTGCTGAGTCAATTGCAGAAGCAAAAAGAGTTGCTGTTGAAACAATTAATGCGGATGGTATTGGTATTGTAGGAAGAGGCCTCATCTCTATTGATAGCATTGATTCAGGATGTGATCCTAGAAAAACAGAAGATAGTTTAAATGACTATTTAAAAAAAAATGACCCTGAAATTCTTTTAGGACCGACGTGCTCAACAAGTGCTGTAAGAGTAATAGAGAAAGTTACTATTCCAGAAAAAATATTAACGATCTCTTCTTCTGCAAGTTACCCTTTACTCTCAACAATTGAAGATAATGATCTATTTTTTAGAACCATTCCTTCTGATATTCAGCAATCAACCTCTATTGCCAATTATCTTCTATCCAAGAATATCAGAGAAATAATTCTTCTTTACGGTGATGATAATTATAATTCTACACTGGCTCAAAATTTTTTAAAAGTTTACACTGAGCAAGAAGGTATAGTTTTATTTAATACTTTACTGACAGACAAAACAGTTATTAATCAAAACTTCATTAATACATTTGTTGATATTGCCATAGAGAATGATCAACCAGGTTTAGTTATGTTTCTTCACGGAAATGAGAGAACTGTCAATTTGCTTGAACAGTTTACCAATACTGTTTTAAGTCGATTACAAGAATTAGGAACCTCAGGAATTTTTAAACATCATTATGGTTCTGATAGTATGTTAACCAATGAAGTTAAAGATTTAATTTATTCGTATATTCCAATCCAATTAAATGAAAATACAACTATTGTTGCACAAGCAGCTTCACAAAGCTCAGAAGAATTTCAAACATACGCAAATATTATGTTGAATGCTGGCGTTGATCCTAATTCCCCGTACTCAGCTATAAGTTTTGATACAATGATGCTAGCAGCTTTGGCTCTACAGCATCAAGCACATAATAATATTGCAAAGGAAGATCTATCAAAAAGTTTAGTTAGTGTTGCAAATCCACCAGGAATTAAAATTGGACCTGGAAGTTGGGAAGCTGCTAGAGCTTTACTTGTTCGAGGTGTCGAAATTAATTATGAAGGTGTGTCAGGATCATTAGACTTTGATATTAATGGTGATGTAGAGGGCATGTATTCTTTGAATCAAGTTACGGAAGATAATCTTTGGGCAGTTGAACGCCTAGAAAAACTTCACCCTTTTGAGCCTAGAATTATTATAGATTAATTTAGTTTATCTTTACGGTAATTAGATCGTATTTCATCTAGTAGGATTGATTTAGACTTATTTTTTACATGCCAAAAATCCCATCCATTACAACTTGGGAGTCCTTGTATCTTTGCTCCCATTTGATGAATAGAACCTGTTAAATCTTTTATTTTAAGTGTTCCATCAATACTAACCGTTGCTTTAAAACGTTCTTTTTTATCTGTTAATACTGCACCTGGTGGTATAATTCCTTGTTCGACTAATTCACCAAAAGGAACTTTTGGTAATTCTTTTCTACTTTTTGCAATAGTGACAACTTCTTCTTTTAATACTATGGTTTTCTTTAATCTCTCTTTTGAAAGTTTGACGTAATCTTTATCTTTTTCTATGCCAATAAAGTTACGTTGTAATTTTTTTGCAACAACAGCTGTTGTCCCACTTCCAGAAAAAGGATCAAGAACAAGATCACCTTTGTTTGTTGAGGCTAATAGAATTCGGTAGAGTAGAGCTTCTGGTTTTTGTGTTGGGTGTGATCGTTGATTGTTATCTTTACGTAATCTTTCTTTCCCTGAACAAATAGGAATATACCAGTCACTGCGCATTTGTTTTCCTTCATTTAGTTCTTTTAGATTTTGATAGTTGAAAGTGTACTTTGCTTCTCTTGATGTTGTGCACCACAACAGTGTTTCATGAGCATTTGTAAAACGTGTACCTCGAAAGTTTGGCATGGGATTTGTTTTATGCCAAATAATATCATTTAAAATCCATAGGCCTTCATCTTGGATTGTAGAACCTACACGTAAAATATTATGGTAACTTCCTATAACCCAAAGCGCTCCACCTTTTTTCAAAACTCTTTTACATTCACTGAGCCAAGCATTGGTAAACTCATCATATTCTTTATACGTATTAAACTTATCCCAATCTTGTGTAACAGCCTCTACAGTTGTTTGATCAGGTCTGTATAATGTATCTTTTAATTGAAGATTATAAGGTGGATCAGCAAAAATAAGATCAACCGAATGATCTTTTAATTTTTTCATTTCCTTAATGGAATCACCTAGGATAATTTGATTTTTCTTCATAATTGATAAAAAGAATCTTTAAGCAGATATGGAATCAGGTCAATTGAGTTATCAACAAGGAGAATCTTTAAGTAGGGATAACCTTAAAATTTGGCTAAAAACATAAAAAAAGGGGTCCGTAGACCCCTGGAATAGTTCATCAAATGGGAGGAATGATGAAACTTGATTTCTATTTAGTGTTTGTCGCATCTTTTTGAAGCATAATAAAATGATATTTGGTATGCATTATTTGCATGAATAATTTTGGGTAATTTATTTTTTTAATAAAGATTTAATTGGTTCAAATGATTTTCGGTGAAACTGAGTTACACCGTGTTTATGTATTGCACCAATATGTTTTTTAGTTCCATAACCTGCATTTTTTTTCCAATCATAAAATGTAAACTTACTATCAAGTATGCTCATTAGTCGATCACGGTGAACTTTTGCAATAATAGATGCACTTGCGATCGATAAAGATTTTTTATCTCCGCCTATTATAGATTTTTCATTTTGATAATTTAATGAAAAGTTTCCATCAATTATAAGATGTGGATTTTTAAAATTAAATTTATCTATTACTCTTTTCATTGATAATTTTGTTGCTTCCAAAATATTAATTGTATCTATTTCTTCTACACTTGCATACCCTAAGTAATATTGAAGCTTTTTTTCTTTTTGTAATTTTTTAAAAAATAAGAATAATTTTTCTCTTTGTTTTGCTGTATGTTTCTTTGAGTCAGTAATGGGTATTTCTGATTCTAAATCATCATAATCAGAAAAATAACATCCACAACTCACCACTGGGCCTGCTAATGGACCTCTACCTACTTCATCTAAACCAATTACAGGTCCATTAATTGATTTCTCTATAGAAAAATCAGTCACTATTTTTCATTTAATCTTGGCATGATTTCAACAAAATTACAGGGCTTATGTCTAATGTCTAATTGATATTGTAAAATTTCATCCCAGCCATCTTTGCATGCACCTGTTGATCCAGGTAAACAAAAAACATACGTACTATTTATTAAGGCTGCAACTGCTCGTGATTGAATTGCCGATGTACCAATTTTTTCGAAACTAACTTGGCGAAATAATTCACCAAATCCATCGATATGTTTACTAGCAATAGCGTTTACAGCTTCCGGTGTAGTATCTCTTCCTGTGAGTCCAGTCCCACCAGTTGTAATAATGCAATCAATCTCTTTTTCTTTTGACATTGTATCTAAGGTATCTTTTATTTGAGAAACATCATCTGGGATAATTGTACGTTTAATCATTGTATGACCAGCATTAGTAATACGTTTTTCTAATATATCACCAGATGTATCATTCTCTTTTATTCTTGAATCTGAGATGGTAATTACAGCAATATTAATTGGAACAAATTCTAGAGAAGTATCAATTGGCATAATGTATTAATAAAGTGGATCATTTCCATTTGCTAGCATTTTTAGGGAGTGCATTTCTTTATTGTTTTTATTTTGGTAAATCCAATATTTTGTTAGTATTTTTTCTATGAACCACCTCGTTTCTCTTGATGGAATACTTTCCATAAAAAAGAGTGAGTCTTCCATATAATTTGTTTCATTTTTCCATTTTTGTAAATTTCCTGGACCACCATTATATGCTGCTGCTAGAAATATAAGATTTCTTGAAACTTGCTCTAGATCAAGAAGATACGTTAAGTATTCTTGTCCAACCTCTAGATTTATTTCGGGATTTTTAAGAATATTACTATTGCTTTGTTTTACGTCTTTACTTGTTGTAATAAACTTTGCCGTCGAAGGTAAAACTTGCATTAAACCTATAGCTCCGTCTTTACTTTTCGCCTTTATGTTAAACATTGATTCTTGATGCATGAACGCATGGAGTAATTCTTTTTCTAATTTGAAACCATCTCGTGGCTTCCACACACTAGTAGGGTAGTAGAGGTAAGTTGGAACATCCATTCCAAAATTTTCTAGCTTATTGACAATTTTTAATTGTGTATAGGCAAGATCAAAATTTTCAGCTATTTGAATAGACTCCTTTGCTATTTCCTTATTTAAAATGGAATTGATATGAACAATTTCCTTTTCTAATTCATCTGCAAATCCAACTTGTATCAGTGTCTGTATTCTTTTTCCTGCTGGTATATTTAAAATTGTACTATTGTTTTTATTAAGATCAGTATGCTCTACCCATTCAATTTTTTTATCAACTCCCAAAATTTCTAGTGCAAGCATTCCATAAAAACTATTTGGATTATTTGATGCTCTTTTTAACCAAAAATTAATATCATCATAGCGACCAAGTTTTGCATATGATCTGGCTGTCCAAAAACTACCTGATGTTTGATGCCACGCATCATCTTTTAAACTAATCGAAAAGAGAGAAAAATATTTTGCAGCATCTTCATATTTTTCTAATCTCCAAGAAGATAAACCAGCAGTCCAAGACGCATAAGGAACATATTTAGCTGAATTTACAAGAGCTTCAGAAGCGTATTGAATTGCTAAGTCATTTTTATTTGCTAAGAAATATCCTTTGGCGATTAATTCCTTTTGTTGATCTATCTCAACTTGATCTAATAATAGATCTACATCTCTTTGATTTAATAATTGTACTGCTCCCGTTGGCCAACCTTTATTCACTCGTGATTTGATACCATTAATTAATTTTCTTTTTTCAGCTCTCTGATTGTTCGATAGTTTCTTTGAACTTTTATATTTACTAGTTTTTTTATTTATTACTTTTTCTGACTCTATACCGATTGGAGCGATAGGTTTAGTCGGACTTTTATAACCTGCTGGCATTCTTCGAATAGCCAATTTATAAATTTGTTTTGCTTGAGGGTGATCATTATATTTTTTAAGCCAATAATATAATTCTAAATATTTTGATCGATAACAATTAGGATGTAAAAATTTTTGCGCATAAATATGACCAAGTAAAGATTTATTTTTTATTTTTAAAATAAAATTATTTGCACTTTTCCATTTGCACTTTTCCTGAAATTTATAAGCTTGTTGATAATTATATACATCTTCTTCACTAAGAACCTTTTTTGAGAAAATATTATCATATTTGATGACTATATCTTGTTGGTATGCATATATTTGTTTTGAAAAAAATACGAAGAATATAAAAAAACAAATAATAGAAAATTTTTTATGATTCATTTCTTTAATTTTTCTTGTAACATTTGCAAATCTTCCCAAGAATGTTTTTTATATTGAGGTGATCTAAGTAAAAAGGCTGGATGATAAGAGGCTATTGTAGGAATACCTTCTTCTAAATTAAGTGATTTGTATTCATGCCATTTGCCTCTGAGTTTTCCAAGTGCAAGAGGGGTTGATAAAATGGCTTTTGCTGCGACACCACCTAATAGGAAGATAAATCTAGGTTTAATTATATCAATTTGTCTTTGCAAAAACGGTAAAAATTCTAAAATTTCATCGTCATTAGGAGTTCTATTTTCGGCTGGACGCCAATTAACCACATTAGTAATATAAACGTCTTGTCTTTGTAAATTAATGGCCAAAAGCATTTTATTTAATAGCTGTCCAGCTCTTCCGACGAATGGAATTCCTTGTTCATCCTCATCCCTACCTGGTGCTTCACCAATTAACATTACTTTTGCATTTAAGTTACCATCATAAACTACTAAATTTTTTGCTGTTTTTTTAAGAGGAGATTTATGATTTTTAATATCTTCAATTACACCATCAATTTTAGATTTTTTATCCCCGGTATCCTTGTCAAAACTAGGCTGCTCTAATTTTTTCTCATTTTCAAACCAGTTTCTAGGAGAATCCTGAAGAAAATAATTTACCCCAGAATTAATAATAAATTCTAAATTTTTTTTATTTGATTGATTCATGTAATATTACAATTATCTATTCATAGTGTAACTATACTATATTTGAAATGGTTAATTTAATTAAAAAACTACAATTTATCTTAATTTTTCTGGTTATTAACTCTGGAGCTTTGGCTTTAACTAGCTCATCTTTTTTAATCTCACAATCTGCCTTTAATAATTATGATTATAGCTCCACTTTATTTAAATTTAATGTGGATAAAGTAACCCTATCTCAAGACAGTCTTTTAGATAAAGCTATTGCTGCAATAATTACAGAGGATCTAGTTTTAGCTTTAAAAATTGCTGATAAAATCTTAAGTGAAAACAAAAATAACCCAGAAGCTCTAATTATAAAAACTACATCTCTTTACAAAGATAAAAAATTTAAAGACATCATTGAACTAAGAGATAATATGCTACAACCAAGTGAATTATTAGATTTTATTTTTTTTGCTGATAACAGACTTAAAAATAATAGTACTATAAGTAATGCTTTAGTTGAATTGGTATCATCTTCATATTCAAATAATGAACAAAGTCGTTTAAATTATAATTTTTTATTATTTTACACCTCACTCGCAAAAATACTTGATCCAAAAAACGACAGAGCAATGATTATCAAAGCAGAGTTATTTTCTCAAGTTGGACAAGATAAGGTTGCATCAGATATATATGCGAAGATAGATAAAGAAAGTATTTATTATTTAGATGCTCAGAATAGTCTTGCTAGACATTACTTATTCAATAATACCTATGAGGAAGCTGAAACTAAAATTAAATCATTAGTTGAAAATAATAATAACAATTATTCTCTTAAAAAAACTTTAGGTGATTTTTATCGTTACAATAAAAAGTATGATTTAGCTTTAGATGTTTATGATGAAATGATTAAAGAAAACCAGGATGATCTCTGGAATATTTTTTATATGCGAGGTATTTGCTATGAACAAAAAGATGAATGGGACTTAGCTGAAAAAGATTTTCTACGATCCTTAGAAATTAAACCCGGAACACCAAATGTTTTAAATTATCTTGCATATGGTTGGGTTGAAAGAAATATTAAATTAGACCGTTCTTTGAAAATGTTAGAGGAGGCATATAAAGCTAATCCTGATAGTTTTTATATTATAGACAGTTTAGCGTGGGCTCATTTTAAAAAAAATAATCTTTCAGAAGCAGCAAGGTTAATGGAAAAGGTAATAGATATTGCTCCTGGTGAAGCAATATCTCTAGACCATCTTGGTGATATTTATTATGCTATGAATAGAAAAAGAGAAGCAATTCATTTTTGGCAACAAGCGTTAGAGTTGGCTGAGCCAGAAGATGAAATAACTGAAGATGTTCAAAGCAAATTAGATAATATTAATGCCGGATAAAATAATTGAAAAATCACCTGCCAAAATTAATTTATTTTTAAAAATTATAAATAGAAGAGATGATGGTTTTCATAATATTCGTAGTGGAATAACATTCATTGACCTTTTTGATGAGATAACTGTTCAACCTCACAGCAAATTTAAAGTAATCTATACAGGTAATTTTGCTCCAAAAAATAATCTATTTGAGGATTGCATTATTGATAAATTATTTACCTATATAAATGAAGATAAACCTAAACTTCTTTTTACTATATCAAAAAATTTTCCTTATGAAGCTGGTTTAGGTTCTGCTTCCTCTAATGTTGCAAGTGTTATAAAAATTTTAGAAAATCTTGAGATAATAAAAAAGAAAAATATATTTGATTATGTTGATCTCGGTTCAGATATCCCTGTTTTCTTGAATCAAAAAGATGCTCTAGTTAGAGGTAGGGGAGATTTAATTGCTAATGTTCATTTTCCAAAATATTATTTCTTACTAATTAGACCGTCTTTTAAATGTTCGACAAAAAAAATGTATGATTCATTTCAACCTTCAGATTTTGATTATAATGCTGAATTTGATTTAGAAGAAATAAATGATCAAGATTCTGGAAATGATTTTGAAAAAATTCTTAAAAAAAAAGAACCTGAATTTTTATCAATCATAAATTTCTTGGAGGATTTTGACGATGTTATATTTTCAAGACTAACTGGGAGTGGTTCTTGTATTTACAGTGTATTTGAAAAAAAAGAGCATGCTATAAATGCACAAAAAAAATTTCAACAAAGTTTTTCAAATTTATGGACACATCTAAGTGAAAATAATTTGGTTAATCTATTTTAAATTCTTTCTTAAATTCTTTAATTGAAAGCACTTCATTTATTGGCTTGTCCCACCTAATTCTATGAATTCGAGGAAAACGCATAGCGACACCTGATTTATGTCTAGTACTGGGGAATACATCGTCAAAGGCTACTTCTAAAATAATTTCTTTTTTTACTTCTCTTACAGGACCAAATTTATTGGTAGTATTATTTCTAATAAATTTATCTAAAACTAATAGCTCTTTATCTGTGTAACCGGAATATGCTTTTCCTATAGGAACTAATTCATTTTCTTTCCAAACACCAAACGTAAAATCTGAATAATATGATGATCTTTTGCCATGTCCTCTTTGAGCATACATTAAAATAGCATCAACTAGTTTTGGATTTTTTTTCCATTTGTACCAATACCCCTTTTTTCTTCCTGGTAAATATTCACTATTTTTAAGTTTAATCATTACACCTTCATTTAAATCATCATAAAAATTATTTTTATATTTAGTTAATTCTTCCCATGTTGAAAAATTAATGATGGTAGATAAATCAATTTGATTAGTTGTATTTTCTTTTTGAAATTTTTCTAAATATTTTCTTCTTTCAACAAGAGATAATTTTCTTAAATCTTTTCCTTTATAAAAAAGGATATCATAAGCTCGAATGAAAACAGGAAACTTTTTTTGAAGATCTTTTGACGCTTTTTTTCTATTTAATCTTTGTTGTAGATCATTAAAACCAGAGGGTTTAAAATTTACACCCACAAGTAATTCTCCGTCAATAACTGCATCACCTTTAGTAGTTTCAATTATTTCTGGGAATGCAGATGATATATTATCACCTGTTCTTGAGTATAGTGAAACACTGTTTGATGAAACCATAAGCTGAACTCTGATCCCATCCCATTTATATTCTGCTTGAAATTCATTCGCGTCTAATCTTTTAAAATCTTTTTCCTCATCAATAGGATTAGCAAGCATCATAGGATGAAATAATTTTTTAAAATCTATTTTTGGTTTTGATATTTCATTTTTTAACCATTGAAATAAATTTTCATATGGAAATTCTAGACCATGCCAAATTTCCTCAATCTCGTTTACAGATTTATTATACAGATCAGCTAATGCCGTTTTGACTAATCTTTCTGAGACTCCAATTCGTAATCCACCCGTGCAAATTTTTATTAAAGTCCACCTTTCGTTATTAGATAGTTCGCTCAAAACTTTACTAAACTCTGTATTAATTTCAGACTTTTTAATTTTTTTTATATTTTCTATTAAGGTAGATAAATTTTGTGATTTACCCTTTTTATTTGTTGGCCAAATTAATGATATTGTTTCTGCTAAATCCCCAACATAGTCATATGAGTAATCAAATAAATGTTGATCTACTTGTTCATAGACAAGTTCTCTGAGTTTAGATGCTTTAATAAATTGAAATGAAAGTTGGTCAGATAAAATTGCAAGCGCATATGCACGGTTGATATCAAGTATTTTAAAATAATCTTGAAGTAATTTAATTTTAGTATTTCGACTTGGTGTTAAAATCAAATTGTGAAGTAAGGAAGAAAATTTTTTCATTCTATTTCTTCATCACTTCTTCCTTGGATGGAAAGGGGCTTTGAAACAAGATTTTGTTTTTTACAATAATAAACCAATGCATCTTCCTGACCATGCGTAATAAGAATATTTTTCGCTTTTGATTTTTTAATTGTATCTAGTAATTCATTCCAATCACTATGATCACTAATAACTAAAGGTAATTCAATACCTTGTTGTTTAGCTCTTTGCTTAACTGTCATCCATCCACTTGCCATGCAAATAATAGGATTAGGAAATCGTCTTGACCAACGATCCTTTAATGCTGAAGGAGGGGCAATAATTATTTTACCCTCATAAAAGCTTTTATCCTTTGAAGAAACTTTTTCAAATTTTCCAATATTAATTTTTTCTTTTGAATAATATTGGCATAACTTTTCTAGAGAGCCATGAATATAAATTGTCTCATTATATTTCTGCTGACGTAAAAGATTCATTACTCTTTGTGCTTTGCCAAGTGCATACGCACCAACAATATGACAATTATTTTTATTTATCTTTACAGATCGTATGAGTTTTTGAATTTCATCTTTTGGATCTGGATGTTGAAATATGGGTAATCCAAATGTTGCTTCGGTAATTAAAGTATCACACTTAACCAGTTTGAAATTTTTACATGTTTCGTCTTTTCCTACTTTGTAATCACCTGTGATGACCAAACGATGATTATTTTTTTCAATTAAAACTTGAGCACTCCCTAAAATATGTCCCGCAGGGTATAATGTAAAATTAAAGTTTTTAATTGAGTATTTTTGCCCGTATCTAAGAGGAGTAAATTTCTTTGCACATTTATCTCCGTAGCGAATTTTCATTATTTCTATTGTCTGTCTAGTAGCAATTACATGATCATGTCCAAATCGGGCGTGATCTGCGTGACCATGTGTAATAATTGCTGTTTTTTTCGGCAATATTGGATCTATATGTACATTTATATCTTTGATAAATAGCTGATGGTTAATAAAGTCCATATGAATATAAATAAATCGAATCCCTTATTATTACACCCCCTAAATAAGTGGATGAAGAAAAAAAAATGGTCCTGGTTTCCTCATCAAATTGAAACGTTTCATCATGTTCAAACTGGGTCTGATGTTGTTGTATTTGCTCCTACTGGTGCTGGCAAAACATTAACAGGGTTTATTAATCCAATAGATGATTTAATAAAATTAAAAAAATTAAAAGGTCTTCATACTCTCTATATTTCTCCATTAAAATCACTTGCAAACGATATTGTGAGAAATTTAGAGAAACCTATTAAAGAGCTTGATTTAAATATTTCATTTCAAGTAAGAACAGGAGACACAACACCATATAAAAAACAAAAACAAAAACAAAAACCTCCTAATATTCTTATTACAACTCCAGAGTCACTTGCATTATTAAATTCGTATGAGAATGCGAAAGAATTTTTTCACAACCTAAAATATATAATTATTGATGAGATACACACTTTTTTGGATAATAAGAGAGCTGATCTTCTAAGTTTAAATATTGAAAGACTACAAACTTTCTCTCCAAATTTACAACGAATAGGTTTGTCAGCAACTCTCAAGAATAAACAAGACGCCAAAAATTGGCTTTGTCGCAAAAAACCAAAAATAGTTTCTTATGAAAATTCAGTTTTACCTAACATTAAAATTCTAGAATCAAAAGAACGTATTCCTTGGTCTGGTCATATGGCTACGTATTCTATTAATGAAATCTATAAAGAAATAATGAAATCAAAATTAACTATTATTTTTGTTAATACGAGGGCGCAAGCCGAATATATGTTTAAAAACTTATGGCTAATTAATAAGAAAAAATTAAAAATTGCTGTTCATCATGGTTCATTAGAAAAAAACTTACGTTTAAAAGTAGAAAATAATCTAAGCAAAGGATTAGTCGACTGTGTTGTTGCGACCTCTTCTTTAGAGCTCGGATTAGATTATGGAGATGTAGAAAAAATTATTCAAGTTGGAGCACCTAAAGGAATTAATAGATTATTACAGCGTGTAGGAAGATCAAATCATAATTTAAATACACCTTCAAAAGCAATTTTAGTGCCCACTAATCGTTTTGAATTTATCGAAGCAAAAGCTGCTATTGAAGAAATAAAAAAAAATAACTTAGATAAAATAGATTTAAAAGAAGGCAGTTTTGATGTTGTAGCTCAACATATTTTTGCAACAGCTTGTGCGGGGCAATTTGATATTAATGATCTCTACAGAGAAATTATCAAAGCATATCCATACAAAAAATTAAAACTTAATGATTTTAAACAATTGATTAATCTCATACAGGATGGCGGATATGTTTTAAAAAATTATGATCAATTTAAGAGAATCTTCCAATTGAGAGAAAATAAAAATATTTATAAGCTAGTAAATAGAAGAGAAACACGAAAATACCGCATGAATGTTGGAACAATAATTGAAAATCCGATGTTAAAAATAAAACTTGGAACAAAAACGTTAGGGAATATAGAAGAAGTTTTTATTCAAAATCTTTCTCAAGGTGATTCATTTATATTTGCCGGTCAAGTACTAGAATTTCAATCAATGAAAAATAATCTAGTACAAGTTAAAAAAAGTAAATCTTTAATTTCAAAAATTCCATCATACTCTGGAGGTAGAATGCCATTATCAACAAATTTAGCTAACTCAGTTAGGGCTTTATTGACAAAAAGTAATATGTGGGGTTCATATCCAGAGCAAATTACTGAATGGTTAAAGAGACAAAAAAATATATCTAAAATTCCTAAAAAAGATGAATATCTAGTGGAACAATTTCCTCGAAAAAAAAATTTTTATACTGTTATCTATACTTTTGCAGGATGGTATGCCAATCAAACACTAGGATTTTTATTGCTTAGAGGCTTTAAGGAATTTAACTATAAACCTCTAGGTTTTGTTGCAAATGATTATGCCATTGTTTTATGGTCTTTAAAAGAAGTTAAAGAAATTAAAACAATTCTAAATTTAGGATTGTTAGATAAACATTTAGATAATTATCTTGAAGAAACTTCAATAGTCAAAAGATTGTTTAGAGATAATGCAATTATATCTTGTTTAATAGAAAGAAGGTTGCCAGGAATGGAAAAAACAGGAAAGCAAGTTTTATTTAGTTCTGATCTAATTTATACAGTTCTCAAAAAAAATGAACCAGATCACATTCTTTTAAAATCATCATATGAAGACGCAAAAAAGAATATGATTGATTATGATAGACTTAGAGAAATCTTAAAAAAAATTGATAAAAAAATTATATTAAAAAAACTCACAAGTATCTCACCATTGGCTGTTCCAATTATTCTTGAAATAAATAGAGAAAATTTATCAAAAAAAGAAACTGATGAATATATTTTAGAGGATTTAGAAAATGAAATATTAAAAGAGGCTAATGTACTATCAATTAATTAATTTTGGAAATGAAGAATTTCATGCTTACTCAAATAAATCACTTTATTGGAAAAGACTAAATACCCTGATCGTATCAGATTTACATATAGGAAAATCTATTAGTTATGCAAAGAATAAGCAATTCTTACCTCCGTATGATACAAAAGAAATATTAAACAAAATTTTTGTTAGTTTAGATAAGATTAAACCAAGTAATTTAATTATAGTTGGTGACTTATTACACGATGTTTTTTCAACTTTAAGTATAAATGATCAAGATTATAAAAATCTTAGTCAATATATGAAAAATACTGATTTCATATTGATCAAGGGTAATCATGATAAAAATATACAAATTGAAGGTTTTAAAAATTTTACAAATTACAAAATTGAAAAATTTTTATTTACACACATACCTATCGAAACATCTTTATTTCAAATTTGTGGTCACTATCATCCAAAAGTAAAAATTGTACACAGAGGGAAAACTATTTTTAAAACATGTTTCGTGCATAATGAAAAAATATTCATTTTACCAAGTTTTGGAATTTTAACAGGTGGGTTGGATATCAATTCAAAGGAAATAAGCGATATATTGGGTAAGAAAAATTTGAATATTTATCCTGTTGGACAGGATAAAGTTTATAAATTATAATTAAAGTAGTTATTAATCACTATCCCAATTAAAATAATAAAATTCAATACAAATAATAAAACTGAAAGCAAATGCATATATTTAAAACTTGAAGATGCTTTTTTATCACCTTCTAGTTCTTTATCTCTAAAATCATTAATTTTAGGTGTTAAATAATTTCTATTAATAATAAAGCTCATAGCCACTATTATTAAGAAAATAGAATTTAAAATATTACTTGAAATATAACAAAGGACTAAAGATAAAATAGCTATTATAAATCCAAATAAAAACATTCGAGGAAAAATTGTTCTTAACAATTTACTGCTAGCATTAGTACTTAAAGTGGCAAAGATTGAGGGTGAGACAACAGCCATAAAGAAAATCATAGATCCTATTAAGACTGCTAATAAAAAATTAAGAGTATAAATTATCATAGGTTAAATTGCTCTTCATAAAGAGCAATTGTAATAATTATGAATTATCAATTGCTGATTTTAATTTTCTATATTCCATAGAATTAGTTCCAGCTAAAGTTTCTAACTTTAACAACATTTCATTTGCTTTATTTATCTTTCCAAGTGTGATGTAAAGCTCACCTAGATATTCGTGTGCTCCTAAATGTTTAGGATTTGCTTCTAATGCAATTTGGTATGCATCAAAAGCTTTATCTAAATTTGGATCACTATGTTTTCTGTAACTAAATCCAAGCAGATTATACACATCAGCTTTTTTATCACCAAGATCTTTGCGCTTAGCCATTTTTTCAAGCAATTTGATCGATTTATCAAATTTCTTGTAATAGACTAGTTCGTAAGCTTTATCGTAAAGCTTATTAACTTGTTCACCTGCAGAGATACTTGAGCTACTGTCATCTGAACTTGCAGCAGCAAATACACCAGAACTAACAAATAGTAATGTAAGTAATATTCTAATCATCAAAATGAGATATGTGTGTTTAAACTAATTTCAATATTTGTTTGTGAATTAATTTAATTAATGGCAGGCTATATTATATTTTTTTAATCTGTAATAATTATATGGCCACGGCGTTAGAAAGCCTGCAAGCAGCATTATAGGTATTACCCACCATACAAGTTTAGCACCGCCCATAATGATCCAGTCAACTGCATTCATGGCTATTTCCATAGACACCATTGAAATTAAACTCATTCCTATGGCTGTTTTAAAAGCTTTACTGATAATCATTTGTCTTGATAAAACGATAGTCTCTAAAATGATGCTAGTAATAATACCATTAATGATTGCTAGGATCATAATATAAAGAGTAGGCCAAGGAATTCCAGTTAACTGAAAATAGAGTATGGTTCCAAAATCGCCAATACTACATCCTAGCAAACACCAAGCAGTATTTTTAGCACTTCTTCTCCATGTATGTTTGCATTTCCAATGAAATCGTGGAACTGGTTTTTTTAATGTTTCAGCAACAGACATTAAATTATATTCCTTGTTTAAATTCAAATGTATTATTTATATCATTAATTTCATAACTATCAATTGTACCATTTGTCCATTTGATTGTTATATTTTTAATGATTTCACCTTCACGTAAACCGTAATGTGCTACTGGTTCCATTTGACATAAATATCCTGAGCCTGCATCAATAGTTTTTGCATGATTTCTTAAATTTGAATGTAATGTGACTGTTGCACCTCTAGCTGGAGCACCAAAAGTGTTTAGAGGCTTGATTCTAATAAAATTTGTATTTGATACATTTGCCTTAAATAAACTAAGTGGCTGAGCTCCAGATTCACCGTGAGAAATAAGTAATTCTAGAATTCCATCACCATCAATATCAGCAACAGCAGCACCGGTTCCTAACCCCTGAGCTTCAAGTGCTTCTTCTAATTTAATTTCTTCTAGGTTTCCTCCATCAAGGATACGAAAGAGTTTATTTGGTTGACCGATATTATTTAAAAAAATTTCATCATAACCATCATTATCAAAATCAGCTGATATAACTGTCCGTATTCTGCTTGGTGATCTAAAATCTAATGATGACATATCAAGAAATGAATTTTTTTGTTTTACAAAAATACGATGATAACCTTCCCAGTTACTTGTTATAATATCAAGTTCACCTCTATACAAAAAATCAGTTAAAGCAGTTCCTCGACCATTTTGAAAGGTATCTTGGATATTTTTTTCAATCGCAATATCATTAAATTTACCATTATTATTTTTATATAAAAAATTTGGACCTCTCTCATTAGCTGCAAATATATCCATATTATCAGAAACTATATGTCCTGAGATAACAGCTCTTCCTCCAGTTATTTGATCAATTCCAAGAACTGGTGCTAAGTCCTCAACTTCATTTTCTTCAATTTCATAAAATCTAGTAGGACCTCCATAATTAGCAACATATATGCCGTATTTTCCTGATCCATTTCTATCTACACAAACAACTGATCTCCCTGCAGTTAAATTTAAATTTTCTAAATTTTTTTCTAACTCAAAATAATCGAATATATTATTGTTATTATTATTGTCTAATAATCTGTCAGAGTATTTTTTTTCTCCACTATACGTATCAGTATTTAAGAAATAAATTTCTTCAAAACCATCCTGATCAATATCACAAGCTGATACACCAATAGTATTCCTATCTTCATCAACGAATAAAGGATCTTGCATTATATTAATTAGTTTTCCATTTTTATAGCTAAGAGCTAAATTGGAGTAACCAAAACCTGCAACAACAAATTCAAAAGTTCCATCTTTATTAAAGTCAGTTACTGAAACTCCATAGCTTAATCGATCATTATTATTTTCAATTATATTAGAAATATTAGAGAAAAATTCTGCCTTAGCCATATTAGAAATCAATATAATAAAAATAAAAATTAACTTTTGCATTTCAAGTATTTTCAATTTGCCAATCTAATAAAAATATCACCCATTCCAAAATTAAGTTCATCAAGAGGCATACTATTTCTAGCTTCGCACATGGGGCCAGTTATTTGGTCATTTTTTATATAATCTAAATCGTAAGCATCACATTTTTTTGCGTTATGTAATAAACCAATAACAAGTTTGTTATCTACTGAGTATGTATATTCTTTATTTAATTCATTACCTTTACAAAAATAATCTCTATTAACAAGTTCGGGAAAATCATTTTTGTTACATGGATTATCAATAACGATTGTATAGATATCTTTTGATTGATCTTTAAAATCAATATTAATTTTTTTTGTTTCTGAATATTTCATTACATCGCATAAGCAAGGCCAACAACATTTATAATATTGACCACAAATTTTTTCATCATTTTCTGAATTAGTAAGAAAAATTTCATCTGGTTGAGCATCTGGAGGAATTAGAGAACCTGAAACAGCACAGTACAACTTGTTAAATTGCATAAACTCTTCATATTCCAAGTTTTGATCTAAAATATATTTAAAAAATCTTGGTCCTGCTGCATTTCTATTCCCATCAGGAAAAATAATAGACCAATCATTAACAAGTCTCTCATACAATTTTTCTGTATTTGCATTGACCTGAGAAATAGGTAAAAATATTGATAAAGAAATAATTGTAGCAAGCAATTTTATCATAAAAATTAAATAGTTTTAGCTTTAAAAATGTAAATCCCTTGGTTTGAATCAATCTTGAATCAATACTGATCACTTTTTCTACTTTTTGATCCTTTTTATGGTAATGTCGCACTTGAAGAATTTGACATATTTTAAGCTAAATACTAGAGAGTAATCATAATTTGGGGCGTCGCCAAGCGGTAAGGCACCGGTTTTTGGAGTCGGCATTCGTAGGTTCGAATCCTACCGCCCCAGCCAAAAAATCCAATTGCAAGTAGTCGTTTTCCAAAGTGGGCACACTATGGTCACACTTAGGCTACTTATTTAAACTAATTTTTTAAGATCTTTGAGTTTTTTTGAATAGAGTTTTTTTAAGTTATTTAATCGTGCATTATCACTTATGACAAAAGAACTTTCAAAATCGTCATTATTTGAATAAATTTTAAAAACAATCCTTGTAGTATGTCTTGGATCAGCAAAAATAAAATATGAACCATGTTCACCAACATAGTTATGAGTATATGAAATTATATTATTATCTTTATTTTTTTTAAACCCAATTTCAAACAATCTCTTTTCAACTTTATTTAAAACTTCTAATTTATTTAAATTTTTTGGTTTAGGAAAATTGCTAAATCCATCCTCTAATAATTTAGGTTTATCCTCTCTATTAATTTGATAAATATTTTCTTTTGATCTTCTTTCTTCTTTTAAGAGTTTTTCCCTTTTTATTTCTTCATATACTAATTCATCAAATCTTGCTTCTACATCTTCTGTAAGGTATTCATAGATATTGCAATTAATATTAGAACTTCTTGATCCTCCAAGGTGATGTTCTAAACTATCTTTTCCTGTGTTGTATAAAAGCCATCCTTGTGATCCATAAGGACGGTATGGTAATTCATCACATAAAGGACATTTTGTAAGATTATATTTTTCATCGTCACTTTTATCTAAATGTTTTACAGACTTTTCAGCAATATCAAAAATAATTTTTCTTAATTTATTTTCCCATTCAACACATTCTTTAGTTGTACTAAATTTTACGTATCCGTAAGATGATAAGTCTGATGATATATCACAATAATGTTTCCATATTTCATTATCTCTCAATTCTTTTGTTGGGTAAATTCTAATTAATAATTCCTCCATATATTTTGTTTTATTCTTACCATTATCGATCTTACTTTTAATTGAAAGTTTATCTACTTCTTTTGAGATTAAG
>CACNAF010000009.1:0-35417 GCA_902618385.1 uncultured Alphaproteobacteria bacterium
TAAATTCTAAATTCATTTTAGTGTCGATTAAATCTGAGTTATTATTTCCAAATGCATATTTTGATAATGTCCAAGGTCCACCAACAAATCCAATTAAACTTTTATTATTAGGCAATTTCTCTTTTGTTATTTTTATAGCTTCAAATTGAAACTGCATATGCTCAATGCCACGATCAATATTACTATAATTACTAATGTTTTCTGAATTTATATAAGAATTAAATTTAGGCCCTGGGTCAAACTTTAATTCTAAACCAAGTCCCTCCAAGATAAATAAAATATCACTAAATAAA
Organism: uncultured Alphaproteobacteria bacterium; assembly: GCA_902618385.1. Classification (GTDB taxonomy): domain Bacteria; phylum Pseudomonadota; class Alphaproteobacteria; order HIMB59; genus CACPNW01. Next base: position 294 of record CACNAF010000009.1, read on the forward strand.
ATTGCAATATCGTAATCAAACTCTTGTATTGGACCAAAAGCGACTTCTGCGGCTAGATCAGGAGTTTTACAAAGTTCTTCAAAAGTATATTTTTCTTTTAGCTTGCGATAATGCGAATGGTACCTCCCAGCCTGTCTCATGAACCAAATGGGTGGTGTTTTTTGAATATTTCTTTTAATAGCATTTTCTAATAAAATATTTGTCATTTTTAGGCTTTTAGTAATTTTTTCTTCCAACTATCATAAGATAGCTCAACAAAAAGATTTTTATCATTACCTAATATTTTACTAATCTCATTGTAAGTATTTCCTGGGCCACAAAAATGATATTTTTCTATAATTTTAGGATATTTATCAATACTCGCCTTAAAAGCTGAACTGCTCATCCAATAAAAGTACTTTTTCTTTTCTATATCTATTTCAAAATCAATAGACTCCAATTGATACGTTTCAATTTTATTTTTTATGGAACTTTCAGGAGATTGAGAATGAGTTAACTTAACCCAAGGATTCTTTGTAAGTGAATTAATATTTTTATCAAAATCCTCACCAAGACCATCTGAAGTTCCATTAACCCAAATACCTCTTTCAGATAAATTTTTCCATGTTCTTAAACCGCTAGTCCAAATAACATTATTTGATTGGATTTTTGACTTATCTGGGATTGAGCTAATTCGTGAAACATAAATACATTTATTTTGTAAATTATTTATATCATCAACATTTTCATTTAATTGTTTTCTAGAAAATATTTTATAATTTTTTAAATTCTCAGGATAAATTTCATCTGTTGTATTACTAGAAAAACTTATATCTTTTGGATCAATAAAATCCCAGCTCTCAAAATGATTGCCATTTTCATCTTCACCTCTTTTAGATACAACTAATCCTAATTTATGTGAGATGTAAGATACTCCTATTTTTTGGTGACATCCTCCTCCATAATTTTTTAAAATATTTCTTTCTTGAATAACATTTGAATAATCTTTGGAAAAATTAATATCATTTAAAATTTCGTTAAGTTTTTTATCTTTAATTCTTGTTTCAATCGCTAGAGCTCCTTGTCCAGGAGAACAAGGATTCATAGACAATGGTAAAACAGACCATAGACATTCGTTAATATATTTTTTTAGAGTTGTTTTTAATTCATTAAATTCAGAATAATTATTTAAAAGTAATCTATCAATTGCTGCCTTAGCAACAATGAAACCATCACTATTAGGATCTTCCAAAAATTTTTTAAATCTAGTAGGTATGTTACCTCTTATATTTTCAAAGCAAACTTCATCAAACTTTTGTGGAAGATAATTTTCAATAAAATTTTCTAAATTATATTGTCTTCGAGGCGATGAGCAAAGAATAGTAATTTTCTTACTATCTAATGTTGTGTTTTTTTTTAAGAATAATATATCTCGTTTATCAGCACGTTTTAATGTAGCAGCAATTTTAGTTTTCTCACCAATTTCAATTGGAAGATCCTTCCAAGAGTGGACAATTAAATCACATTTATTATTTATTAATTCATCTCTTAAATCATTAGTAAAAACACCTTCTGTTGGCATTTCAGAAAGAGGGGTCTTTAGATCTTTATCTCCAGAGGTACTTCTCGTTAAAAATTCTATTTCTAAAAAAGGATGTTTTGATTGCAAATAATCGGAAAACTCACGTGCTTGAATAATTGCTAAGTCACTTTTTCTCGATAAAACTCTAATTTTCATGGATTATATTTATTTAGATAGCACTATATAATAAAATTAGTAATGGTTGAATTTAAAGGTACAAAATCTTCGTGGGGCTTGGTTGCAAAACTTTTTCATTGGTCATTAGCACTTCTTCTTTTTTGGCAAGTTGCAACAGGGATTAGCCTTCATAATATGCAATTTTCTCCTCTTAAAATGGGTTTTATTATTACTCATAAATTTTTTGGCACCGTAGTTTTTAGTTTAGTTGTGCTCAGATTAATGTGGAAATACATATTTAACACTCATCCCAAATATGAAAATATACCTTTATTTCATAAATTGGTTTCGAATTTAGTCCATTTTGTTCTTTATGGTTTAGTTATTCTTATTCCTATTCAAGGTACCTTTATGACATGGCTTGGAGGAGAGGATGTCCATCTCTTGGGATTAATTAAAATACCACCTTTAATAGAAGAGAACTTTTTTCTATACCCTCAAGCTCTAGCTATACACTACTACTCAGCACTTATATTAACAGCTCTTTTTTCACTTCATATTGCAGCAGCGTTGTATCATCGATTCATAATTAAAGATAAATATGGTGTTTGGAAGAGAATGTCTTTTAGTAGAAATAAGGTGTGACAATTCATTCAATTAAACACTTACAATTAAACATCGTCTAAGATATCTAATAAAAATGCAATATAAAAATTTCTTTAAATCTGAATTAAAAAATTTAAAAGATCAAGGTCTTTATAGGGACTTTAGAAACATAGACAGACCTATAAAAAGTTTTCCAAATGCAGATGAAAGTTTTAAAAACAAAGAAAGAGAAGTTGAGGTTTGGTGCTCTAATGACTATCTAAACATGAGTCAGCATCCAGAGGTAGTAAATGAAATTGTAAAAACACTACTTGAATATGGATCAGGTTCAGGTGGAACAAGAAATATTTCTGGTACGTCAACCTATCATACTGAACTTGAAAAAAAACTAGCAAATGTTCATAATAAAGAGGCGGCATTAGTTTTTGCTTCTGCTTATACAGCAAACCAATCTACTTTATGGACTTTAGGAAAAAAAATTAAAGATATTGAGATATTTTCTGATGAATTAAATCACGCATCTTTAATACAAGGTATTAAGAATAGTGGTGCTAAGTGTCATATATTTAAACACAATGATATTGATCATTTAGAACAGTTACTAAAAGAGTCAAATGTAGATAATCCTAAGTTAATCGTTTTTGAAAGTTTATACTCTATGGAAGGTATAAGATCGCCTATAGTTAAAATTGTAGAGTTAGCAAAAAAATATAACTGTATGACGTATCTTGATGAAGTTCATTCAGTTGGACTTTACGGTGAAGAAGGTAAAGGTATTGCAGTAGAAATGGGAGTTGAAGATAAAATAGATATTATTAATGGAACTTTAGCAAAAGCATATGGTCAAATGGGAGGTTATATTGCAGCTAGTTCAGAAATAATTGATTACATTAGAAGTTTCGCCCCAGGTTTTATTTTTACAACTTCAATCTGCCCATCAATTGCTGCAGGAGCAGCCAAAGCAATAGATATTGTTTCTCTGGCAGAACAACTAAGAATAAGAATAAAAGAAAACGCAGCTTTAATAAGAGAAAATTTAGATTCCCTAGCAATTCCTTATTTGGATACAAATTCTCATATTGTAGCAGTGTTACTTAATGATCCTTTTTTATGCAAAAAAGTGTCTAAAGATTTAATTGATGATCATGGTATTTATGCACAACCAATTTTTTACCCGACTGTACCAAAAGGTTTAGAAAGACTAAGAATAACAGTTACCCCAAAACATAGAAAAGAGCATATTGAAAAAATGATTAAGGCTCTTGATACTGTTTGGTCTAAAAATAATTTACCAAGAAAAAATATTAATAAAGTTACAGCAAATATTTAAGTTTTAATATTGATATCAATCTGCCTGGCAGCAAAACCATAATAAACTACAGCTAAAGTTATTATAAAACCTCCAATTATTACAGTTGTACTTGGTACTTCATTAATTCCAAAAATAGGAAGCCAAACCCACAGAACTCCTCCAACAACTTCCATTAACGATAAAAGTGCTAGCTCAGCTGAGGGTAAGTATTTTGCTCCAAGACTGTAAAGTATCAAGCCAGCTGCAACAATTATTCCATGAAGTATACTCAAATAACTATTTATTTCAGGCATCAGAACAAAAGGTTCAAAAGAGAAGCCTAAAATAAGGAAAGCAAATATTGTACAAAATAGTCCCGCTAAAACAACTGTTGTGAATTTTGGTGTTTCAGGTTTCCATCTTATTGTTACCGTGTATAAGGCAAAACCAGTTGCAGAAATAAATCCTATTATTGCACCTAAAGCAGTTCCTGAAATACTATCATTTATAATCATTACGCAAACACCTATAAATGCTACAACCATTGCAATTAATGTTGATCTTTTTAATATTTCACCAAGAACAAAATACCCAACAATGGCTGCAATAAAAGGCATGGCTGCTAACATAAATAATGTAACAGCAGCCGTAGTCATAGTAATAGAAAAAATAAAACCTGTAAAAGCTGTAGCTAGAAATAAACCTCCAAGTATAGATGGAATTCCTATTTTGAGAAAATTTTTATAAAAAGCAAATCCTTCCCGAAAAAATAAATATATAAGAAGTATAATTGAAATAGTTAAGCCTCTATAAAATAAATATTGAAAAACATATTGATGACCATCCACCATATATCTAACAGTCAACGCACCAAAACTCCAAAAAATTCCAGCAAGAAAAACTACACAAAAGGCATATAGATAAGAATTTTGACTCATTATTAAAAGGTCAAATCATTAAATTTAACAAAAGTAAATTAATTTTTTAGTTATTTATTTGAATGCCAGTTTCTTTACTTCCTGAGATCTTAAAATTAACTTTATTATCATCATTTTTTTGTATTTCAGATACATCTGACATTTTGCAACTGGCAATAAAAAGAAATAAAAAAATTATTGGCAACTGCCTATAGAACCAAGAGAACATTGTTTACCATCTATCCATATAGCATTTGACAAATTTGCTTCATCAAAAATTGCACCTGAAATATTAGCACCAAGTAGATTTGCCTCATATAAATTTGCACCTTTAAAAGTCGCTCCAAAGAGATTAGATCCCTCAAAGTTTACTTTTGCAAGGTTTGCATTATCAAAGTTAGCATTATTACAATTAGCTCCCTGTAAATTTGAAGCATATAAATTTGAATTACTGAAATTTGAGAAGATAAAATTACCAATAGATAAATTTGAATTATTAAGTTGAGATTTTTCAAAATTAGATAAAGATAAATTGACTCCTGACATTTGAGAATTTGCCAAACCAGTACCAGAAAGATCGAGATTTTCTACAAAATTACAATTAGTCCAATCCACCTCATTTGCTGGTTGATCACTGCATGCAGCAAATACAGAATATGAGCTAAAGAAACTTAAGACAAATAAAATTAAAAATCTCATATTTAATTTTTATGATCAGTTTATGTTAAATTTAAGGCAAATTAGCGTGAAGTGAGTTTTAATTCAATCCTTCTATTCTGTTGTAGATCACTCTCAGTTTCTCCATTACTGATAGGATAAAACTCTCCATATCCTGCAGATGCTAATCTATTTGGTGGAAAACCAAGATCAAGAAGAAGTTTTAAAACTGTATTAGCTCTAGCTGAAGATAATTCCCAGTTAGAAGGATATCTAATTGTTTGTATAGGTTTTTTATCAGTGTGTCCTTCTACCATAATAATCCAGTCAATATCTGAAGGGATATCATTAGTAGTCTCTTTTAAAGTAAGGCCAATTTCACTTAACTTTTCTTTCCCAGATAGTTGTAAATCTGCTGAAGCAGAATCAAATAACAATTCTGATTCAAAAATAAATCTATCTCCTACAATTTTAATGTCTTTTCTATCACCTAAAATAGATTGTAATTTTCCAAAAAACTCAGATCTATATTTTTGGAGCTCAAATACTTTTGATGTAAGGGCTTTGTTTAACTTTTCACCTAGTACCTCTATTTCTAAATCTTTTATCAAAGCCTGACTTTCACTTGCTTCTAGAGCACTATTAAGTAAAGCTATTTCTTTTTGCAGAGTATCAATCTGATTAGAAAGAATTTCTACCTGTTCTAATGTTTTTGAAGCTTGTATTTCCATATTTTTAATTTCTTCAAGCGATGTTTCTTTTTGTGTTTGATTTTCTTGTTCTAATAATGCAATTTGATTTTGGAGGAGTTCAAGTTTTTCAAGTTGCTGATTTTGTTTTTCTTCAGACAAAGAAAGTACATTATTCAATTCCGATATTTTACCTCGTAGATTAAAAATGGTGCTATCTTTCTGAATCAAATCTTTATTTAATCTTGCTAATTCTTCATTTTTAAGCCTTATTGCATCAAGTTGTTCATTAAGTGATGCATCTTTTAAACCTAGACTATCATTAATTTCTAAAAGATCATTCATAAGTTCTTGATATTGAGATATTTGACTTTGTAATTCTTCATCTCTCAATGATAGTTCAATGTTAGTCTTTTCTAATTCATCATTTAAACTTAAAAGATTTTCATTTTTATTTTTAATTGCAAGTAACTGCTCTTCAATTCCTCCTTCCTCTAAACCCAGACTTTCGTTAATGGCCATTAAATTTTCATTCTTCTCATTTAATTCTGCTATTGTAGATTTGAGAGATTTTTCACTTTCAAGTAGTTTAAAATTAGCATTATCTAATTCTTGATTAAGTATTTTTAGTTGATCAATTCTTGTTGCAAGTGCTTTATTAATTCGTTCTCCAAGTCCCTCGGTTTCAAGTAAAGTAATTTCTTGTCCTTCATAAGTTTCTAATGCATTTGCAACTACTCTCAGTTCTTTTAAAAGACTGCTAATTTGTTCAGATAAGGCTATTATATTTTGTTCTTGAACAAATATTTCTGATCGTTTTTTTGCAACATCTGTTTGTAATTGTTCACTTAATAGTTGCTCACTTTGTAAATTCAATTCTGTGTCTTCAAGCTTTTTTTCTGTTTCAGAAAGAGTTGAAAGCGCTTCTTCTTTATCCTTAGTTTCTATAACAAGTATTTTAGACAATTCATTTATTTTAGCTCTTAAATCTTCCAGTGCCTTATCTCGGCCGGATATGGCATCACTCAGATATATTTGCGAAACAGTAAAAACCATTAGCACAAATATGATGACTATTAAAAGAGTAGCTAGAACATCGACAAAACCGGGCCAAATATTTGTTGTATCAGCAAGTCTATTTCTTAAAGACCTAGTAGACATTATTATTTTTTAATTTTCTTTAGTTCTTTTTCAATTTTCTGAAAATATTCTTTAACTTTTTTTGCTTCTAATATTCCATTTTTGCTTAAAGCTTCTGTAAGGTTCATTAGTGTAGATTGTGTGTTTAATTGTGAAGATAAGAAATTTGATAATTGTTTATCAAGATTTGAAGAGTTAGAATTAATTTTGTTAAGTATTTCATTAAACTTCTCTAAATTGTTTGAAATTTTAGTTTGATTGTCAGATGATTTTTTAAAAGCATTTAGGAGGTTTTCTAAGTTATCATAGATTTTTTGAATTGCTTCACCTGTAGACTTATCTTCTACTTTAGAAAAATCTGGAGAAGAATTGCTATTAAGGATTTTTTCAAAGTATTGACTAAATTTATTTTGAGCTTGTCCAAGATTTAAATCAAGTAATCCTAATATTAAAGAGCCAGCTAAACCTAATAAAGAACTGCTAAATGCAATACTCATTCCTTCTAGTGGAGCATTTAATCCATCTTTAAGAGAATTAAAAAAACCTGCAACATTTGTATCATCTATACCTAGGCCGCTGATAACATTGCCAACAGATCCAATGGTTTTTAAAAGTCCCCAGAAAGTTCCTAGGAGTCCTAAAAAGACTAGCAAGCCTACCAGGTAACGAGAAGTTTCTCTTATGCTTATCAAAGTCATATCAGAATTCTCTATCAATCTATTTATTGATGAACTTTTAAAAACAAATTTTCCGTCAAGATTTTTTAATTCAAGAGAAATATTTTTGTCTTGCCCTCTTAAATTAGAGAATGCTTCTATAGAATTTGTAATATTAAAGTTCGAAAAAGATATATATTTATAATTCAAGTTAATGAGATGAAAAAAATTAAATATAATACCAATTACTAAAGCCAATAATATTATAATGTTAATGAAGATATTTGATAAAAAAGCATTTTGTAAAACTGGGTATAATAAAACAATAATAATAAAGACAGCAACCAAGAACATTGATGCTCTAATTATGTAATTATTTAAGGATAGTGCCATAAGTAAAAGATTATATTACCTATCTTGGAAATTCAATAAATATTGACTGTTTAATTGTATATATAATTTCTTGTGAGAGGCAGATTGTTAATATTCTTTGCTATTTGTATTTGAAAAACAACATTACCCATATTTACAAAGGAATACTTACTTGCCAATAGATAAAACTCCCACATTCTAAAGAAACGTTGATCAAACATCTTTATAATTTTATCTTTATTTTCGATAACATTTTGATACCACTTTGAAAGAGTGTGAGCGTAATGTAGTCTTAAAACCTCAACATCTGTTACATTTATATTAAGTTTTTGTGTTTCATTCATTACTTCAGATAATGATGGAATATAACCACCAGGGAAAATATACTTTCTTATCCAAGGACTAGTAGCTGTTGGTTTACCCCTTTGACCAATAGTATGCAAAAGAAAAACACCATTTTCTTTCAGAATATCATTAACTTTACTTAAATAAGTTTTGAAGTATTTAACACCAACATGCTCAAACATTCCAACTGATACTATACGATCATATTTTTCAGTCTCATTTCTATAATCTTGTAGTGCAAATGAAACTTTATCACTTAAACCTTCTTTTTGTGCTCGTTCAGATGCAGTTTTAAATTGATTTTCTGAAAGTGTAATTCCTTTAACTTTGGCACCAGTAGATTTAGCTATTTCAATAGCCATTCCTCCCCAACCACACCCAATATCAAGAACATCCATATTTTCTGTAATTTGAAGTTTTTTAATTATATGTTCTTTTTTATCTTTCTGTGCTTGATCTAAACTAATATTTGGATTGTGAAAATATGCACAAGAATACTGCAAATCCTGATCAAGAAATAATTTATATAAATCTTCATTTATATCATAGTGGTGTGCTACATTTTTTTTTGAATTTACAAGCTGATTAATCTGCTGAAATGGCATAAAAATAGAAGATAAATATTCATAAAATTTATAAAACTTATTTTTAGAAATAAAGTCATCGTAACAATTAGTTATTAAATTAAGAAAGTCTTCTATAGTGCCTTTTTCAATAACTAACTCCTCATTCATATATGCTTCACCTATATGAAGATTAGGGTTTAAGAATAGTTTTCTTTCGATAGATTTATTTTTTAATCTTATACAAACGTGTGGATTTGAATTTCCAAATTTATAAATCTTGTCATTAGAATCTATGATTTCTAATGTTCCATCAAAGTTAAGTTTTTTCAGTACACTGAATAACATGTTTTTTTATTTTAAGAAAAACGTCACTTATGTCAATAACTCTAAATTATTAACATTTGATGAGAAAATAATTTGTAGAGATTGACTTAAGCAGCAATGCGACGATTTTTTTGAGCATCTTTTTCTTTTTTAAGCTCTTTTTCGTCAATATACGCGACATCACAGTGACTCTGACAATAAGGTTTTCCAGCAACGGTATCAGCTTCACAAAAATGAAAATCTTTCTCTTGTGGATCTCCAATTGGCCATTGGCAACTTGAAAAACTGTGCATCACACTGTTTTGTTTAAAATAATTTTTTAATATAGACATAGATTTTATTAATTTCGAGGTAGTTTATATTTATGAAAAAACCAGTATTCAACATTAAATATAAAAAAGTTGTTAATTATCAATATGTTAGTATCTTAATCTTTTTGACCTACTACATATTGATACATAATTTATAAGAAAAACGAATCGGTTTATCGAAAAAATAAAATTATAAACAATAGTGCCAAAAAAAACAGATAGGATTTGATCACAAAACTTTTAGTTAGTTTGGATTTAGGAGGTTTTCTCAAATATATAAAGAAAACAATAGTACTCCAAAATAATAAAAGTATTACCCAGCCTGTTAAAAATGCGTAATAAAAATCGACAGACATAAGTTCCCTAAAGAATTAATCTATATAGCGCAGTGTAAACCTGTTTTTTGGATATATTTTTGATGGTATTCTTCAGCTTTATAGAATTCCTTAGCTTCTGATATTTCAGTGACAATATTTATTCCTGCACTTTTAGCATATTCATTTTTTGAATTAATAGATTTATTTTTTTGATCTTCGTTAAAATAATATATCGCTGATCTATATTGTGTTCCAATATCAGGACCTTGTCTATTTAAAGTTGTAGGATCATGACACTTCCAGAAAACCTTCAAAAGATCTTCATAAGATATTTTAGAATTATCAAATTCAACTAAAACAACCTCAGTATGATTTGTATTTCCTTGGCAAACACTTTCATAAGAAGGGTTAATAGTATCGCCTCCAGAATATCCAACTACGGTATTTATTACACCTGGAGTTTTACGAAATGTTTCTTCCACACCCCAGAAACAACCTGCACCAAATAATGCTTTTTCCATAGTCATAAATATATATGTAATATAAAATATATCAATTTTTATGAGCCCAAAATTTAAAATTTTAAATAAAAAGAATATTCACGACGGTTTCTTTAAAATGAATGAAGTTACTCTTAAATACAAAAAATATAATGGAGATTGGAGTAATGAAATAAAAAGGGAGTTATTTGGAGGTGCACAAGTATCTGCAGTCTTACCATATGACCCTATAAATAAAAAAATTGTTTTAATTCAACAGTTCAGACCAGGGACAATTTCTAGGGATAATGAAAATTATCTAGATGAAATAGTTGCTGGAATAATTGACCCTGGTGAAACTCCAGAAGATACAGCAAAAAGAGAATGCTTGGAAGAAACCGGATGTGAAATAAGCAATCTTACATCTATACAAGGTTACTTTCCTGCCCCAGGGTCATCCGAATCTTTTTATAATCTTTTTTTAGGTGAAGTTATTGCTCCATATAAAGAAATTATAAAAGGTCTAGAGAATGAAAATGAGGATATATTAGTTAAAAGTTATAGTTTTGATGAGGTAAAAAAAAAGATGAATAAAAAAGAAATTTTAAACGGACTTACACTAATAGCATTACAATGGTTTTTTTTAAATATTGAGCGGTCTTAAGTTCCTATACCTCTTTCATAGGGTTGAACTAATTCTTTACATATTAAGTTCATATCTAAAGTCTCAACATTTTTATCTATAGTTTGATATTCCTGACATTCATATACTTCGTTATCTTTTTGGAGAACTGTAACAAATAAGATTATTGTTAAATCATTTCCAACCTCTATGTCACTAATAGCATAGCTTTTAACTTCAAATCCTTCATTAATAAGATCTTTATAAGATTTCTCTGACTCTAGCCATTGATCTATATTTGGATTAGCTATTGAAAGGTTAGATAATAACAAAAATACAGAAAATAAAAAAAAAGTTAGTTTTCTTTTAGCCATTGTAGAACTTCGTTTATATGTTTGTTAGGAGGAAAAATAGGGTAGAATACTTTTTTAACAATATTTTTTTCCACAATAAGAGTTAATCTTTTAAAATAAATTTTGTTTTCAATTTCAAAATGTGGCATTTTTAATGAATTGAGCAAAATATGTTCTGAATCACTTAAAACATCATAAGGAATTACTAATCTATCTGTCATTTCCTCAATATAATCTATTGTTTGAGTCGATATTCCTATGGGCAGTGCATTTAGTTTGATTAATTCTTCATAGTTATCTCTAAAACTACAGGTCTCCACAGTACACCCGATGGCGCCTGGTGTTTGATTCCAATTTTTAGGTAAACTTTCATTAGGATTGCCTGTCATAGGATAAAAATATAAAATTAAACGAAAAGTGTCAGATCTTTTTATTTTTAATAGATTTCCCTGTTGATTTTTAAGAGAAATATCTGGCAAAAACTTATTTAAAAGATGATCAGCTTTTCCATCATTTTGCGGTTTAGGAAATTTGCTATAATCCATAGTAATTTGTCTTGTATAATCTAACTCTATATACCATAAGATACTTTTATGACTCAAATTAAACCTCTATCTAGTATGGAAACTCCTCGCTTTGCTGATGTTGCTACTTTTTTTCGTTTACCTGTGGTGAAAGATTTAAATAAATTAGACTACTGTATTGCAGGTGTACCATGGGATGGAGGAACTACTAATAGACCTGGAGCTAGACATGGGCCAAGAGAGATTAGAAATGCATCATCACTTGTAAGGCTTTATCACCCTGTTTCACTTAAGAGCCCTTATGATAAATTTAATATTGCAGATATTGGTGATTGTCCGGTAAATCCAGCAGACTTAAATGATAGTTTAGATAAAATAGAAAAATTTTATTCTAATATTTATAATTCCAGAACAATTCCACTATCAATTGGTGGTGATCATTTAATTAGTCTTCCAATTCTTAGGGGTATAGCCAAAGATAAACCAATAGGTTTATTTCAGTTCGATTCTCATTCTGATACTTGGGATACGTATTTTGGAGGATTTAAATATACTCATGGCACACCATTTAGAAGGGCTATAGAAGAAAATCTAATAGATCCAAAAAAATATGTAATCCTTGGTCTTCGTGGGGCTTTATATGATCCTGAAGATTTGAGTTGGGCTAGAGAACAAGGTGTAACTATTATTACTATAGATGATTATTACGAAATGGGATTTAATAAATGTATTGAAAAAATTTATGAAGTTCTAGTTAATACAGATACTTATTTTACATTTGATATTGATGGAATAGACCCAACTTTTGCACCAGGTACTGGAACTCCAGAAGTTGGAGGCTTTAATGTGAGAGAGGCACAAACTATTATAAGAGCACTAAACAAAATCAATTTTGTAGGAGGTGATGTTGTAGAGGTATCACCACCATTTGATGTAAATAATATGACTTCATTAGTAGGAGCAACAATTGCCTTTGAAATGCTTTGTACTATGACAAAAGTAATTTAAATTTCTTCAAAGTTTGAAGTTCCAACACATAAAACATTTTTTAAATCTAGATATTTATTAATATTATCTTTATTGACTCCACCTGTTGGAATAAATTTTATATCCTTTAGAATATTTTCAATTGATTGTAATTTTTTTTGCTCTCCATTTAAATTTGCTGGAAAAAATTTTATTATTTTATAACCTTTTCTATATAGATATATAAATTCACTAACTGTTTCAGCTCCAGGAATATATAATAAATTATTAATTTCTAAAACCTCATCAACAATTCCAGGAGAAACAAAAAAGTTAAAATTATGATCTTGACCTTTAATAAAATCTTCTTTTGTTAAAACTGAGCCCAACCCAAATTTATGTTTAGTAAAATATTTTTGTAATTCTAATGCTATATCAAAAGATTGATTTTCTCTCAGTGTTATTTCAATATATCGAATAGCTCTATTCTTCTCTAAATATTTGCTTAAGCGATCAATATCATTGTTTAAACTTGTGGTATTAAGAATTGGTAAAATTTTTTGTTCTTTTAGTTTTAATTGTAATTCCCTATTTAACATCAACTATTGCTCCTTTTTGCATGATTATCTTTGAGCCCAGAAGACTGGCTTCTTTCAGAGCTAAAGCTGGATCGTTATGAATAATAAAATTTGATACGTAGGCAGCATTAAATCCATCTCCAGCTCCTGAAGTATCAATTACTTTTCTAATAAATTTATTTCTTATTGTATGTTTTTTTTTATTTTGAATCACGTAAGTTAATTTAGCATTTTTTCTAAATATACCATGATCTATTTTGTATTTATTTATTAAATTTTCAAAATTGCTTAAACTACTGTCATTTTTCCAAAATTTTAAATCTTCACCTGACACAAAACAAATATCAACGAAATTTAAAATAGAATGCAAAAAATTGTTTAAATTTTTTTTAGTCCATCGATTAATTCTAATATTAAAATCAAAGATAATTTTTACTTTTTTATTTTTTAATAATTTTAACAAATTAACAAAATTACTTATTTTAGATGGATCAATAATTGAAAGTGTAATTCCAGAAAAATAGATATAATCAAAATTCTTCAAATTTTTAAATAATGAAACAAAATCTATATTATTAAAGTAATTTTTTGCTGCACTATTATCTCTCCAATAAAAAAATTGTTTTTCTCCGTTATTTCTATTCTTAATTAAATATAAACCAATTTCATGACTATTAACTTGCTTGATTAATTTTGTTGAAATTTTTTTAGAATTTATGAATTCCAAAACTGATCTGTTTACACTAGTTTTACCAATGGCTGTAAGAAAAGATACATCAAAATATTTTTTATCAATATAGTTACAAAAATTTAGCGTATCACCTGCAAATGATTGTTGAAAAATATTATTCTTAATATTGGCAATTTCAATCATACATTCACCAACTGAACAAATTTTTGTTTTCATAATTAACTTTAGTCGTGATGAAAAACTTCTTCCATACTAGACCACCATTCTCCTTTTTTTCTATTTGGGTCTGGAATTTGACAAGGTCCACAAACACTCCACCATTCTTGAACTTTAGGGTTTAAAGCCATTAGCTTGTTATCTCTATCAAGATTATCTCCATGATATTCAACATATCCAAAAAGAGTATTTTTATGCAAATATATAGAATAATTCTTAAAATTAAGTTCTGTTAAATTTTCTAAGACTTCAGGCCAAACATTTGCATGAAGTTTTTTATATTCTTCTATTTTTTCCTCTTTAATTCCAAGAGTCATACCTAATCTAATCATTTATAAATACTCCTTTCTTGTTATTTTAAAACTGTATGCATGCTCGCATGGTTTATTATCTGGTCTCGTTATATGGAGTCCATCTCTAGTATGTTTCCATTCTACTTTATCAGTACTTCCTAATAATTCTACCCTTTCAATTTCATTATCAAAAAGTTTATACATACTTTCTATCGTAAAATCTTTGCTAGGCCATCCTAATCCAGTTGCATATAAAAGATTGTCTTTTGTAGTGAACCGAAAATCTTTAGCAGTATAAATTACTTTTGCTCGATTATCTGAAAAAGGTCCTGCTTCATTCATTTTAGTTGGGCCTTCTCCATATTGATCCCATGTTTCTGTTTCAAATATTGCTTCTCCATTTACATCAAGCCAATTTCCAATACCTTCTAAAAGATTTTTATCTTCTTCTGGAATTGTTCCATCAGGTTTTGGCCCAATATTTAAAAGCATGTATCCATTTTTACTAACATTATCTATTAGGTAGTGAATTAAATCTGTCGTAGTTTTATATTTTGAATTCTTCATATAAGCCCAAGCACTTCCATCGTGGACTGTAGTATCAGTAATCCAATCATAGTGGGTTAATTCTGACTCTCTTCCTAGTTCAAGATCTAATAATCCAGAACCGGGGGGAAGATCATGCCATTTATAAGATACGACTACTTCATTACCCCACTCAGTTTCTTTGTTATAATAATATGAAAGAAAATCTTTTTTATACTTTTCATGAATAAATCTAATTCCAAAATCAAACCATACATAGTCTGGTTTATAATTATCTACTACTTCTTTTAATCTATTTAACCATCTATCATGAAAAGCTTTACTGGGCTTGTCTTGATGTTCATTTTTTCTACCCCAATGATCTGGATATACAGCCTGATTTCCTATCAAATCTAAATTGTGAAGTTCACCATATAAACTTTCATATTCCTTTTTAGATGTATCAAAATCATTATTCCAATGTGGGAAAAAAAACCAGTTTTCAGCATGATGCATTGCTACCATATATTTCATTCCTTTATTTCTAATTGCTTTTTCAAGTTCTCCAACAATATCTCTTTTTGGTCCCATCTTGGATGCGCACCATTCAGTATCAGAACAATTCCACATTGGAAAACCATCATGATGCTCTGCTACTGGTCCGGCAAATTTTGCTCCAGATCGATAATACAAATCTGCCCATTCTTCTGCATTAAATTTTTCAGCAGTAAACATTGGTATAAAATCTTTGTATCCAAATTTAGATGGATGACCATAATGTTTACAGTGATAATCAAACTGAGGACTAGGTGGTCTATACATCCAATAAGGATACCACGTTACATTGGGTCCAGCAGCTGGAACAGAATAGATTCCCCAATGAGCATAAATACCAAACTTTGCTTTTTTAAACCAATTTGGTGTTTGATGATGTTTTATTGATGACCAAGTTGACTCAAAATAGTTTTGTTTCATCACTTAATTAAATTTAAATTTATATAATCTTTTAAAGACTATAAAATTGAGTTGCATTTCGAGAAAATATTTTATTTTTTTCGTCTTCAGAAAAAGAGTTGCAATAATTCATTGCTAAATCAAACCAATTTGAATAATTATCTGCCATTGTTAATACAGGCCAATCACTTCCCCACATTAATTTATCAGATCCAAAAATATTAAGAATAAAATCAACATAAGGATCAAGCTGTTCTTTTGTATAATCTGGACCAACTTCAGTGAGAATTCCAGAGAATTTACAATAAACATTACTTGCTTTTGATAGTTCAGTCATATCTTTTTTCCATTGGTCAATTTCAGACTTAGTAATCACGGGCTTAGCAATATGATCAATAACTATAGGAAGGAAATCATATTTTTTAACAAATTGTATAAGATGTTGAAGATGATTTGGTCGAACTAAAGCATCAAAGGTTAAATTTTTTGTATTTAAATATTTTATATTTTCTTTTAGGTGATCATTTAACATCCATGCATCATCTTGGATATCGTGTATCATAGGCCTAAAACCTTTTAAAAATTTATTCTCAGAAAGTTTATCAATATCATCTTTTGCGTTGTTACTATCTAAATCAACCCAGCCCACCACACCTGCTATAAATTCATATTTTGAGGCTAAACTTAATGTAAATTCTGTTTCAGCAACTGTGTCAGCAGCTTGGACAATTACTGTTTTAGTTATATTTTTTTGTTTTATTAGTGGTTCAAGATCTTCTGGAAAAAAATCTTTATATAAGACTTTCATTTCTGGAGTCATCCAGGAGTAATCTCCTCTTGAAAGTTTCCAAAAATGTTGATGACTATCTACGTACATTTATTTCCAATAAGTACCATTATTATAATCAAATTCATTAAGAGAACTATCCTTAATTTTTACAGAATATCCTGGATTTCTAGGAGTAACATATCCACCATCTTTAATTATTGCTGGATTTTCAAAATGTTCAGAGCAGCTTTCTGCATATTCACTTAATAATAATTCATGATTAGAAATTATAAATTTGTTGATTAGATTTAAATGTTGAACATATTCACATAAACCAACACCACCTGCATGAGGAATAACGGGGGTATTAAATTTACTAGCTATTAAAAGAACTGGTAAAATTTCATTTATACTAGCAATTCTACAACTATCAATTTGGCAATAATCTAAAGATTTGTTTTCTATAAATTGTTTAAACATAACTTTATTTTGTATCATTTCTCCTGTTGCAAGATTAACGTCAGGATGTGCATCTTTAATTTTTTTAAAACCTAAAACATCATCGGGGTTGGTTGGTTCTTCATAGAATAAAATATCGAACTGTTTTAGTTTTCCAATATTTTCTATAGTCTCATTTACACTCCAGATTTGATTTGAATCTACCATCAATTTATTATTATCACCTATTAATTCTCTTACTAATTTACAGCGATGGATATCCCTTTCTATATCTTGACCAACTTTCATTTTAAAATGAGTCCAGCCTTTACTTAAATTTTCTTCAACTAGTCTTTTCATTTTTTCATCTGAATACCCTAACCAACCAGCTGCAGTTGTATATGCAGGAAAAATGGTAGTGTTTAAGTCATCTAAGTTTGAAGGCAAACTTAGTTTTTTTTGATCAATTATTTTAGCCGCTTCATCTTTAGTAATTACATCGTCAATATAAGAAAAAGAGAGTTTATCTAATAAATCTCTTGTTTCTAATTCTATTATGTATCTCCAAAGTGGTTTTTTATGAAATTTAGAAATTAAATCCCATATTGCATTAAAAAAAGCTGCAGCTGCAAGATGTGTTACACCTTTTTGTGGCCCTACCCATCTTAATTGACTGTGGTTTGTAATTTTTTCCCATATGGATGCAATATCCTTTTCTATTTCTTCAACATTTTTTCCAATAATAAATTCTTTAAAATATTCTATGACAGTACAACAAAGATCATTACCTTTTCCAATAGTAAAGGTTAATCCAATACCAGTTAAATCTTTTTGATCAGTAAATATTGTAACATAAGTTGCAGAGTAGTCACAATCAACATGAACAGCATCAGTTCCCAAATTATCTTTTGATGTTGGAAAACGAATATCCTGAGTTTTAATATCAATTATTTTCATATTGGACATCTTTCATCAATTAGTTTTTCATTAAGTAAATCTTTCCACAAATCTTCAGGAATAGGAAAATTTAAAAAACCTAAGTTTTGCTCCACTTGATCAAGTCTATCCATGCCTAATATCATGGAGGTGACAAGTTTATTAGTATAACAAAATTGTATTGCTGCTGCCGGAACAGGCACGTCATATTTTTTACAAATATTTGCAATTTTTAAGTATCGTTGTTTTACTTCTTCTGGAATTTTATCATAAAAATAAGTAATATTTTCACCTACACCTTTAGCTAAAATTCCTGAATTAAAAATTCCTGCAAGAATAATTCCTATATTATTTTTTTCAGCAATAGGGAAAAAATCATTGAGAGCATTTTGATCCAATAATGAATATCTGCCTGCAAGAACCATACAATCAAAATCACCTGCATTTGCAAATCTTGCACATATATCAGAATCATTTACTCCTACTCCAATAGCTTTAATTACTTTTTCTTCTTTTAGTTTTTGAACGGCTTTATACGCGCCATCCATTGCTAATTTAAAATAATGATCAACCTCTTCACCAAAATTAAATCGATCTACATCATGAATTAAACAAATATCTACTTTTGAAACAGCTAATCTTAGTAATGATTGCTCAAATGCTCTCATCACACCGTCATAAGAGTAATCGAGATTAGGAGAAAAATTTAAACTTCCTGCAAATCTCCCTCTATCTATATTATCTTTTTTTGCTGGTGTTAGATATCTTCCAACTTTGGTTGATAAAAAATAACTATCCTCATCTACAGTTTTTAAAAAATTTCCTAATCTATGTTCACTTAATCCATAACCATATAAAGGTGATGTATCATAAATATTGATTCCTTTTTCATAGCTTTTTTCAAGTATGTCGTAGCAATTTCGTTCATCAAGATTTTCAAATAAATTGCCTAAGGGCGCGCCACCAAAACCAATAGCTGTTAAGTTTATATCAGTTTTTCCAAGCTGTCTTTTATTCATGAATATTTCCCATAATTGATGAACTCATTTCTTCATAGTTATGATTATTGATAGTTTCACCGACTACCTTAAAATCTTTCATTGTTATAATTCTATCTGCTAAGCTAATCATTTCAGGCATATCACTGGTAATTAAAATTATTGATGTGCCTTTTAGAGATAGTTCAATAATTAATTCATGAAGGTAAGATTTTGTTTTTATATCTATACCAACTGTGGGTTCATCAATAAATAATATATCAGTTCCAGAAGCTAGCCATTTAGCTACACTAATTTTTTGCTGATTACCTCCAGATAAGTTAGAAACGATTTGTTGGTATGAAGGTGTTTTTACTTCAAGTTGTTTCACATAAGGATCTACTTTATTGTAAACAATACTGTCATTTAAAAAGGATAATATTTTTTTCAAATTTGACCAGACTGTTATTCCGGCATTGGATAAAACATCATGCATTAGAATTAATCCCTCTTTTTTTCTGTCTTCACTTATGTATCCAATTTTATATTTTTCTAGTGCATCTTTTGGAGACTTAATTTTAATTTCTTTATTGTTGAGTAAAATCTGACCAGAATTAATTTTATCTAACCCAAGTACACATTTTATTAATTCTGTTCTTCCTGCACCAACTAAACCGTATAATCCAAGTATTTCTCCTTTTTTTAAATCTAAATTAATATTTTTATGACCAAGGTCAGTGTTTATTGATTGTAGATCTAGTAAACTTTCATCTGTAAAATCAATATTTTTCTTAGATTTAATTATTTGTTCATCTCTGCCAATCATTAATTTAACAAGTTTCTGTCTATTAAGATTAGTAATTTGTTCAGACTCACAAGCATTTTTACCATCTCTCAAAACAGTAACTTCATCACAAATTTCAAATACTTCCTCTAATTTGTGACTAACGAATACTATACTTACATCTTGTTCAGCAACTAATCGTTTAAGTAATGCAAATAAATTTTTTGTATCTTGTGGGGATAATGATGAAGTTGGCTCATCTAATAATAGTATTTTTGATTCTAAGGATAAGGCTTTAGCTATTTCACACAGTTGCATTTTTGCTACTGTTAAATCTGATACTATTGTATTTGGATCTATATCCAGCTCCATAATATCGAGCCATTTTTTTGATTCTTTGGCAACAGTATTATAATCAATTAATCCTAAATTATTTTTAGGAAGGTTGGTTAACATTAAATTTTCACCAACTGAAAACCTCCTAATTAAATTTCTTTCTTGGTGCACAACTGAAATTCCAGCATTCATTGCTTCATTAGGTGAAGAAAAAGACTTCTCCTGATTATTTAAAAATAGCTTACCTTCATTTTGATTATATACTCCTGTAATAATTTTAATTAATGTAGATTTTCCTGCTCCATTTTCACCAAGAAGTGCGTGGATTGATTTTTTTTTGAGTCTGAAGTTTGCATTATCAAGAGCTTTAACACCAGGAAAATTTTTTGTAATGTTATTGAGTTCTAAAATATAATCACTCATCTGAAAAAACCTTTGTTCTTCTCTCTTCTCTATATTCTCTGTATCTATTTATAAATACCGCTAATAAAATCATGAATCCTAAAAATATTTGAACAAAAAAAGGATCAATTTTAAAAATTACTAAAGCTTGAGAAATTATAGAAACTAATATTACACCAAAAGCAGTAGCAATGACATCTACTTTTCCACCAGCAAGTATAGCGCCTCCAATTACCGGAGCAGCAAATGAAGGTAAAAGCCAAGAATCACCTATATTGGGTGTCCCAAGTTGTAATCTACAAACCACTAACATTCCACCGATAGCAGCTAAAAGACCTGATATAACATGAGCATAAATAACTATTTTTGTTGAAGATATTCCTATTAGCTCTGATGATTGTACATTATTCCCATATGCCAGCATATACCTTCCAAGTGATGTTCTATTCATTAAAATCCACATCAACACAGTTATAATAATTGGTATAATAACTAAGTAAGGTATAGGGCCAAAGATTTTTGCATTTCCAAAAAATTTTACAGCCTCAGGAATTTCATAAAAAGGTTGAGCCTCTGTTATTCCTAAATTCATTCCTTTAAAAATGTAAAGTGTAGCAAGGGTAATAATAAAAGCTGATATGCCAGTTTTAACAGTGATGTATCCGTTTATAAAACCACAAGCAAGACCAATTAATAATCCAATGAGAACAGCAGGTAAAATAGACATGCTATAAACTTCCATTAAGCCAGTAAATGAAATCGCAACTAAGCCACCAATTGCTCCAACAGATAAGTTCATTTGACCAATTGCAATGATTATCATTTGTGACATTGCCACAACGAGCATCAAACTAACACTCAGCATTAAAACATATAAATTAAATGGAGAAATAAATGCAGGCTTAAACAATGAAATTAAGATTGAACCAAAAATTAAAACTAAACCAAGTCCAAACCAATCTTTTTTTAAAAGTGCGCTCATGAAACAATTGAATTTTTAACAGTAAAATATTCTCTAGCTCTATCTAGCAGAACAGCTCCTAATAATATGATCCCAAGAAAAAATCTTACCCAGAATTCACCAACGTCGATTAAGTATAATCCATTATTTATTAATGTGACAAGAATTGCTCCTAGCATTGTTCCAAAAACTGTAACCTTGCCACCAGAAAGAAGTGTTCCACCTAATACAGGAGCTAAAAAAGCAGGTAATAACCAATCAAATCCTAGATGACCGGCCATAGACGGTATTGCAGCACCAATTCTTGCTGTTAACATAATACCTGCAAGTGCTGCTAAGAAGCCTGAAAGCATATGACAATAAATAAACATTCTATCTACAGATATACCTGATAATTCTGCAGCATCAGGATTAGCTCCAGCTGCGATAAGCTTTCGGCCAATATCAGTGTATTTAAAAATGTAATAAAGTACAAAACAAGTCAGCACACTAATAATTAGTAATGGTGAAATATATTTATTGAAAAGTTTTAAACTTCCAAAATCAGTAAAAGCCTCTGGTAATTTTCTAAATGCTTCTGCTTCAGTGAGCAAGGTCATAAAACCAAAATAAATACTCATCGTTGCCAGCGTAACAATGAAACTATGAACACCAGTTCTGACAGTTACAAATCCATTAATCCAGCCTAGAAATGAACCAAAAGCTAAAACTAAAATGATTGTAATAGAAATAGGAATTCCCATACTTTCCATACACCAACCACCAAACATTGCTGCAGAAACACCTAAAGCACCTAGAGATAGATTTAAACCTCCAGTAAGTATAACTACCATCATTGCTAAACCAATCATTATATCTAGAGCAACTACTCTTGAGAGAGCATAAATATTGAATCTTGAAGTAAATCCATCAGTTGAAAAGGAAAAAATACAAATAAATACAATTACCAATATAAGTAAACCAAACTGATTGGTTTTTACAAAATTAGGAATTTTATTATTCATAAAAAAAGGGGGCTTGATGCCCCCATATAATTTTAACTTGGACAGTTTAGATATGTGCTATCAAAAGTTTCTAAAATTTCTAGAGAAATTCCTCTCATAGCCATAACGTATGTATCAACATCGCTAATATCAACAAATACAGTACCTGAATCAATAAATTGATCAGTTTGTGCAGTTGATTTCCAAGGTGCATCAGCTTTGAACTCACAACCTTGTCTAACTTTGTCCATTACATATGAACCAATGTAACCTTGCCCATATGGGTTTTGAAGCATAGTTCCATGAACATAACCATCTTTAATAGCTTTTAAAACTACTTCGTCATGATCAATACCAACCATTTTAATTCTTTTATCGCCCATATTAGTTAAAGCTTGTGCTGCTACAACAGCAGGAACCCAAGCAGTAGTAACAATACCATCTACTTCACTTCCTTGAGCCGCCATGAAAGCATTAATTTTTTCATCAGCTGGTTCATAAGCATCAATATCAGCAATAACTTGAATAATTTCTACTCCACCGCCTGCTTCTGAAACAGCTTGTTCAACAGCATTGATTCTTAGAGTTGTATTTGGATCAACTAAGAAACCAGTAAAGTGAGCAATTTTTCCTTTGCCACCTAAAGCTTTAATTAATTCTTTTGTACCAAGATAAGCTGAGTGACCAGTGTCAGTTCCAAAACAAAATTTTGCTTGAGTTGGTTGTTCAACACATCCTGCTAAAGCAGCTGTTGGTATACCAGCATCATCTAGTTCACCTAAAATTTTATTTGTACCAACTGCATCACCAGGAAATACAAGTACTGCATTGTAACCTTGACCAACTAAACTTTCAATTAACTCGTTTTGTTGACTTAGATCCCACTCTGCAGGGACTCTGTAATCTGCTTTTCCTAAACCAAAGTCTTCTACAGCATCTAAACCTGCTTGTTCCCACGCAGCAAAATAAGGGTGCGGGCCACCAGGGACTAGAGCTACTTTAGTAACACCATGACCACCTGCAAAAACAGGTGATACTAGTAAAGCAAAAAAAGAAGTTAAAAATATTATAAATTTTTTCATCATTCCTCCTTAAATTTATTTTAATGTATGCAGAATTAGAACTTAAATCAACAAAAATAAAATAAAGTATTTATTTATAATTATATTGATTATACTATTGTCGCATGCTGTATTCATTTAGATGGTTTGGTCATAATGATCCTTCAAAATTAGATCAAATTCGACAGATAGGCGTTGAAGGAATCGTATCATCACTTGCTCAAATAAAATATGGTGAAAAATGGTCTGCATTCGAAATCAAGAAAAGGAAGAAATTTATTGAAAGTTTCAAAATTAATAACAATAAAAATTTAACTTGGAGTGTTGTTGAAAGTCTTCCTGTCCATAATGACATAAAAAAGAGGTCAGGGAGATATAAATATTACATAGATCAATACAAAGAGTCATTGATAAATTTAGGAAAGAATAAGATTAAAAATATTTGTTACAATTTTATGCCATTGATTGATTGGGTGAGAACAGATTTAAATCATCAACTACCAAATGGAGCATTTGCTCTAAAATATAATCATCTTCATGTCTGTGCATTTGAAAATTTTATTTTGAAATCTAAAACAGCAAAAAAAAGGTATTCATCCAAAGAAATCCATACTTCAAAAAAAATATTACAAAAAATGAATTCTGGTGATTTAAAAAAACTTAAGATGTCTTTACTTGGAGGGTTAGCTGCAAACGATAGAAAGTATACAATTAAAGATTTAAATTATGAGATTGATCAATTTGCAGAATTAAATCATAGTGATTTACAAAATAATTTAAAAGATTTTATAGAAGAAATTTATCCAATCATAAAAAAATATAATATTCATTACAATATTCATCCAGATGATCCTCCATATAATGTTTATGGATTACCAAGAATTGTTTCTAATGAGAAAGATATTAATTTTATTGTGAATATAAAAAAAGATACAAATGTGGGTTTAACTTTTTGTACAGGATCCCTTGGTGTTAATAAAAAAAACAACTTAGTCAATATAATTAAAAAATATGGTTCTTATATAAATTTTATTCATTTAAGAAATATAAGACACATTCCAAAATCTCTCGATTTTTATGAAGATGACCACCTTAATGGAAGCCTGGACATGGTTTCTATTGTCAAAGCAATATTAAAAGAAGAAAATAAAAGGAAAAAAAGTAATCATCCTATTAAACAAATTCCTATGAGGCCTGATCATGGGCATACAATACTTCATGACCAATTTAATTCAGTAATACCTGGATATTCATTATTAGGCAGAATGAAAGGGCTAGATCAGCTTAAAGGTGTAATAAAAGCTATAAATTAATTTTTACCTTATATTTATTTGCTAAAAATAAAAAATCGGTTTTTAATTCCTTATCTATTGGAATACCTGTTTTTAATCTTTTTTTAGAAGTAATTTTTTCTTTTTCGCCTGGATATAAAATTGGATTATTATTTTTTTTTGATTTTTGTTTTTTTAGATCACTCATATAGTTTTTCATACCTTTAAAATATTGTTTTTTTGTTGTGAAAGCATTTAATGAAATGGCGATTAAGAAATGTCCTAACTTTCTTGGTGTACTAAAATCTGGTCCAATCATTGATAATAAACGGTATCCATGAGCCATACCAATAAGAGGTCCGCACATTATTTCTACTGAAGAAGATAATCCAAAACCTTTATATCCATATTCTTTACCTCCAAGTGGAGCCAAAGAAACAGCGTTATAAGGGTTAGTTGTGTAGTTGCCGGATTTATCAAGTGCAATCTCAGAATTTAATTTAGTAGAATTTGCTCTGGCTCTCATAACTTTATTCCATGCTATCGAAGTTGAAGAAAAATCTGCATGTAAAAAGTCTTTATTACCTATTGGTGCTGTAAAAGAATAAGGATTAGTCCCGTGAAAAGGTTTCTTACCATTGTACGGTATGGCAAAAGCATCTGAGTGTGTAAATGAAAAACCAACACAGTCGTTTTGTGCAATATCCATAGAATATACACCTGCAGCACCATAGTGTGAGGAGTTTATTATGCCAATTGAAGCAATGCCATTCTTCTTTGCCATAGATGATACTATTGCTGATGCCTTTAAAGCTGCTACATGCCCTAAGCCATCATCAGCATCATAGACAGCTACACCTCTATTTTTTTTTATAAGCTTCATTTTAGGTTTTGCTTTTATTCTTCCGTTTTCAATACATTTTACGTAATGAGAAAATAATCTAATACCATGACTGTCCACGCCTCTAATAGAAGAATCTAAAAGTGATTTAATAAGTAAATTTCTATCTTTTTTTTGAACAGATAGTTTTGACAAAATGCTATCAAAAAATTTATTTATTTTGTTAGGTAAAATTTTCATCTTATGAAATTATTTCTTTTAATAATGATTTTAAAGGATTTTCTTTAATTAAATTTAGATTTTTTTTGACTGCTGTTAACATTTCTTCTTTTTTACTTTCAGAAAGATTAAAAATATTTTTATTATTAATTATTTCTTCAAAAAAATTATCCTTATTATTTTTGTAAACACTGTAAAAGTATTCTTTATTTGCATCATCCAATCTATTTTGATCTTCTTCAATAATTTGAAATAAGAAAAATAACCATGAGGCTATGATAAATTGAATATATTTAGCTACTCCTTTATTATTTTTGTAGGTATCAAGTATTCTTATAGGTATTTTTAAAGAACCATCCATAGCAATTCTTAACAATTTATCCTCTATGTAAGTATTTTTAAATCTTTCTAAAATTTTCATTTTGTACTCATTAATATTAAAGTCATCTTTAATTTCTAAAGTGGGTAACACTTCTTGGTCTAAAAAATTTAAAATAAAATTGTAAATATTTTTATCCTCTATTGCTTCATGAACATATGTATACCCACACAAATGACCAATGTATGCTAAAGCTGAGTGGGACGCATTCAGTATTTTAAGTTTATTATTTTCATAAAATTTTACATCTTCGACAAATTTTATTTTATTATTTGATAAAATATTTTTTAGCTCATTATTATTTGATTGAATATACCAATCTCTATAAGGTTCAGTAACCACAATTGTATTATCATTATATGGCAAGTTGAAATATTCAGATTGTTTATTATTATTTGGAACAATTCCATCAACCATAGATAATGGGAACTCAATATTATTATCAAACCAATCTAAACACTTTGGATATTTTTTTTCTATAAATTGTTTAACTAAATTTTTTAAAATTGTTCCATTTTCAGACAAATTATCACAACTTAAAACTATTAATTTTTTTTTGTTTTTCTTATATCTTTCTATTATTCCAAAACTTAGATGACCTATCAAAGTTGATAACTCTTTATCCTCTAGATCATTAATAATTTGATTCGAAAAATTTAATTTTTTATTTTTATCAAAATGATATCCCTTTTCTGTAACAGTAATTGTAATTAATTTAATTTTTTCAGATACAATTAAATTTCTTATTTCATTCTTGTGTTTTAAACCAAATAAAACTTTTTTAATTGGATTTAAAATATCAACTTTTTTGTAATTATTTGATATCCTTACCAAAGAATAAAAGTAGTCTTGTAATTGCATTTTATTATTTGTTTCTTCAGACCTTAAATTGACCCCAATTATGGAAATGTTTTTATTATTTTCTAATATTTCATGAATATATAGTGCTTGGTGAGCTCTATGAAAATTACCAATACCGAAATGAAGTATGCAATCTTCATTATTATTAATATTATAACTTGGAAATGATTGTTCTTTTAAAAGATTTGTATTTATGTTTTTATTTAATTGCATATTAATAATTAAAATATACTTAAACAGAAGATGATCAATAAAATATATAAAAGTGTGCTTATAACTGGTGCATCAAGTGGTATTGGCTTAGAAACACTTAAAAGATTTTTAAAAGAAAATGTAAAAGTTTATGCTCTTGATAAAGACGTTTCAATATTAGAGAAATTGAAAAAAAAACATAAATTTGAAATCATTCAAATTGATCTCTTTGACACGGATCAAATTTATAAAAAACTCTCCAAAGTAAAAGTTGATATTGTAGTTTGTAATGCAGGCATTGGAAGAGGTGCTGAAGGTATATTAAAAGCGTCAAGGCAAGATATTGAATTATCTACAAGATTAAATGTCGAGTCTTATCTTCATACTTTAAAAGCTATTGTTCCAGGAATGATAAAAAGAAGAAAAGGACATGTAGTTTTAATGGGGTCTCTTGCAGGTCTATACCCACAAATGAGTACTGTTTATGGCGGTCAAAAAGGTGCTATCCATAGAATCGCACAAAGCTTAAGAATTGAACTTAGCGGTTCAAGAGTTAAAGTTTCTGAAATATGTCCTGGAAGAACTAAAACAAATTTTGGTAAAGCTGCATTTACAGATAAAAATAAAGCTAAAAAATTTATGTCCGGTTTTACTCTTCTAGAGCCAAGAGATATTGCTGATGCTATTATGTTTGCAGTAAGTGTTAGATGGCGAAGCAATATTAGCACTATTGAAATTTCTGGCACAGAACAGTCCCCAGGCGGAGTGCCGATTATTCCAGTAAAAGATCCAATACTTTCATAAATTAATTAAATATTTTTTATTTTAATATAATAAAATTAATTATGGAAAAACCTGTTAGATATGGTGTTATTGGCATAGGAGGTATGGGAGCAAATCATGCTAAAAAATTACAAGAGAATAAAATAGAAAATGCCATCTTAGCCGCAGTTGCTGATTCAAATGTAGAATATAAAAATAAATATGAAAATATTCCTTTTTTTGAAAATACTGATAATTTTTTTGATAATAAAATTATAGATGCGGCAATCATTGCTACACCTCATAAATCGCACATAGATCTAGCGAAAAAAGCTCTCGAAAATAATATTAATGTTATAATTGAAAAACCCTTAGCAATAACTAGTAAAAAGTGTCGAGAATTTATTAATATTTCACAAAGCTTTAAAGCATCTTTTACTGTTATGCTAAATCAAAGGACTAATCCTGTTTATGTTAAGATAAAGGAACTAATTAATGGAAACGAATTAGGTAAAGTTCACCGTTTTCAATGGACAATAACTAATTGGTTTAGAACAAACTATTATTATCAGACGTCTAATTGGAGAGCTAAATGGGAAAGTGAAGGTGGAGGCGTTTTAATAAATCAGAGTATTCACCAACTTGATTTGTGTCAGTGGTTATTTGGTATGCCTGACAGTGTATATACTGATTTGGGATTAGGTCGCTTTCATGAGATAGAAGTTGAAGATGAAGTGACTTCAATCTTTAAATATAAAAATGGATTAAAAGGTGTATTTATTACAACAACAGGTGAAGCTCCTGGTATAAACAGATTGGAAATTGCATCAGATAAGGGTTTAATTACAATTCAGGATAATAATGTTATGTGGGAAAAAATAGATTCATCTACTGAATTCATTAAAAACTCTAAAACACTTTTTGGGATGCCTAAAAAAGAAAAAATTAATTTTAATTTTAAGGCTGATTTGGATCAACATATTGAGCATCAAAGACTTATTCAAAACTTTACAAACTTCCTCCTAGGAAAAGAAAAACTATTAGTGAATGGAAAAGATGGTTTAAATTCAGTTGAATTAATTAATGCGATGGTTCTATCGGGATTAGAGGAAAAAAAAATAGAGCTTCCTTTAGATGAGGTTAAATATGAACAAAAATTAGAAGAAATGATAAGTAAATCAAGATGAAAATTAATCAAATTGCAGTAACTCTTTATACCGTTAGAGATTTTTGCCAAAATGAAAAAGATTTATTTGAAAGTCTAAAAAAAATCAAAAATATTGGATATAGTAGCATTCAAATCAGTGGTGTTGGTTTAATTAATCCTAAAACAATAAAAAGCATGTGTGAAGATTTGAGTTTAGTTATATGCGCTACACATGAACCAAATGAACAAATTATAAAAAATACTGATGAAGTTATTAATAAGCTAAATATTTTTAATTGCGAATATTCAGCTCTTCCTTATCCATTAAATGTAGATATGAAAAACTTAGAAGAAATTGATAAATTCATAGAAGATATAAATATCGCTGGCTCCAAGTTTCATGCAGAAGGAAAAGTGCTATGCTACCATAATCATGCACTTGAATTCCAAAAAATTCAAAATGAAATAATTTTAGAAAGAATTTATAAAAATACAGATAGTAGATTCATACAAGGAGAGCCAGATATTTATTGGATACAAAAAGGTGGTCAAAATCCATTATTGTGGTGTAAAAAATTAGATCAACGAATGCCATTATTACATTTAAAAGATTTTATAATGATAAATGATCAAGAAAGTTTTTTTGCAGAGGTTGGCTTAGGTAATTTAGATATCAAAAATATTGTTAAAACAGCAACAGATTCAGGTTGTAAGTGGTATATTGTTGAACAAGATGAATGTAATGGCGATCCTTTTGATTCACTTCAGATTAGCTATAATAATTTAGTAAAATATGCAGTTACTTAAGAAAAAAACTTTTTGCGTTTTGATTTAATAAATTATTAATATCCCTTTCTATTATAAATTTTGATAACTCGTAATTTTTCTTAGAAAGATCTTCATAATATTCATATAAAATTTCATGTAAGATATTTTTGAAATGAGACCATTTATATATAAGTTGATCAGTAACTCTTGCATCGGAATGCTGAGGTATAAATGATAGACCTAACATATCAATCCTCATTTTTAGAACAATTTTTATAATACTTGGCTGGTTCATAAACCACCAAAAACCAAATATTTTTAAATTAGGATGCTTACGAGCTAAGACAGTTAATTCGTGCTGATCATTTAAAGATAAACAAGTTACAAGAAATTTGTTTTCCGGAAAAGAATTACATAATTTACTTAGTTCTTTGAGATTAATATCACCAATCCCATCTCCAGCTAAACCAAAACTACTATTTACAGCTCGTTTAACACCTAACATTAAAGACAATGGGATATTTTTTTTATTTAACCATGATAAGATTAATTTCCAAAGAGGATCATTTAAGATTTCTTTAAAATTATCTGAATTTGCTGAAATAGCTGCATACACTGGATTTGATACTAAAAAACAACTATCTAAATAATTTATTACAATATCATTTGCTTTTTGATTTATCTTAGTTTGATTTTTTGCAACCTCAGTTGCTTGGGAATTGTTAATAATTAAATCATCTAGTCTTAATGATGATTGAAATATATTTCTATCCCAATCATTATCTTTATATAAATTCCATTCATCAATATCAAATGGATTATTTGTCATTACTAAAGAAGAAACGTTTGATAATTTTAAAATTTTTTCATCTGTAAGAGATTTATTTTCATATTCATTTTTTAGTTCTTCAAAAGTTTTATTATTATAATTAATATCTAATTTTTGAAGTACAGTTAGTACGCCTTTACACGCTTCAGAAATTGGTGTTCTATTTTGAAATAATTCTTCCCAGATAAGTTTTGCTTTATTTACGTCATCCAGAGAGTAAAATTTTTCTGCACTTATATTTGCATTGGTTAATAATTCTGCAATTAAATAATGATAGTTTAACAAATTAATAAAACCAGAAAGAGAATGACTTTTAAAGGCAGATGGAAATAAATGCGTATGAATATCAAAAATTTTTGTATTATTAATAACGACTTCTAAAGTATCATATAATTCCTGATTAGACATATTTATCACTTAATATTGCCAAGCCTAATTGCATTTTTTTGAGCTTTGATTGCCAATTCCATCACTTTTAAACAATGTGATTGATCCATTGCAGTACTAGTTCTGTTTACAACATCACCCATTAATCTCTCAAAATATGTTAGGGGTTCTTTAGAAGCATCTTTATATTCATATTTTTTATTATTAACTAAAAACAGGTGATCTGTACCCTCTCTACCAACAAGATCGACATACTTTCTTAATTCTATGTATCCTTTTGTACCTAAAATAGTCAATCTGCCATCGCCCCAATTAGGTAAAGCATCAGGAGTGTACCAGTCTACCCTAATGTAACCTCTACCCTTATCTCCATGAATTAAAATTTCACCAAAATCTTCAAACTTATTATGTTCAGGATTTGAAAAATTACCTGTTGAAGAATTTATAATTTCTACATTTTTAGATCCAGTAAAAAATAAAAACTGATCTATTTGATGTGAAGCAATATCACATAAAATACCGCCATATTGATCGTAATCAAAAAACCAATCAGGTCTAGTTTGGATATTCAATCGGTGAGGTCCCATTCCAATTGTTTGAACAACATCTCCAATTTCACCCGCTTGAATTAAATCATAGGCAGCTTGAACTGACGGCACTTCAAATCTTTCAGAAAAATCAATTGAAAAAATTTTTCCTGTTTTTTTTGCAGTATTTTCAATTTCTTTAAGTTGTTCTAAAGTTGTACAACCAGGTTTATCTAACATTACATCTTTTCCAGCATTCATACACTCAATAGCTAAAGCTGCTCTTTTAACTGGAATGTCTGCTATCAATACTAATTCAATTTCTTTATTTTTTAATAAATCCTCTTTATTTGTAAAGCGAGGTATATCAGGATGTTTTTCATTAAAATCTTTTGTAATTTTATTATCAGTTTCATTCCACCAGCCAACACATTCGCATCCCAAATTTAACATACCATTTAATTGTCCAAAAATGTGTCTATGCTCAACACCCATTGCAGCGACTTTAATTTTTCTCATGATTAAATATTTTACTCCATTGTAATTAGTTTATTTTTTTTAGATGATTTTATCATTGCTTCAATGAGATAATGAACTTTCAATGCTTCTTTTCCAGTAATTTCAAATTTTTCATTTGTGTTAATTGATTTTGCAAAATTAAGTATAAGATCTTTATGCCAATCAAATGGAAAGGCCATTGGATCAGCACTACCGCCAGTTCCAGATTCCTCTCCGAACTCTTCTTTTTTACCATTCCTCCAATTAATAATAAGTGTTCCTGCTTCAAGTTTGACTGTTGCATTTTCACAATGAAGAACAATTGACTCTGATGAGCCTGGAAAAACACTCGTTGAAGCGAATAAAGATGCAATTACGCTATTTTTAAATTTAATACCACCAGTTACAAAATTTTCTGACTCCATTTTATGAAACTTTGTAGTTTCCGCCATTACCATCACGTCTTTAACATCCCCTAAAAGACAGATAGCAAGATCAAGTGTATGAATAGCTTGGCTTATAAGAACTCCTCCACCATCTCTCTTGTATGTTCCTCTACCTGGTTCATCATAATAGGACTGTTCTCGCCACCATGGAATATTGATTTGAGCTGAAAAAATTTGACCAAATTTATTCTCATTTATTAATGATTTTAATTTAATTGAGGATTTTCTAAATCTGTGTTGAAAAACTATACCGAGGTTAACTTTATTATTTTCACAAATTGAGACTATACTTTTTGCATTTTCTAAAGTTCGTTCAATTGGTTTTTCCATTAAGATATGTTTTCCATGTTTACTAAATTGCTCTACTAGTTCTAAGCGTTGATTTGGAGGGGTGATGATATCCACCATGTCAACTTCAGGATTATCATAAATACTATCAATGTCTTGAAATGAATTAAAATTATAATTTTTAGAAAAATTTTCTCTTTTTTCCTTATTTCGAGAAAAAACTCCAACTACATTAATATCGTCCTTTAATTCATTTAAAGCCAAGGCATGGGGTTTTGCAGCCATACCCGTACCAATAATGGCAAGTCCAATTTTTTTAGAACTCATTAATTATTTTTTTTTGATACAGACATGCCATTCTCTTCAAAAAGATGAACTGAATCTCTTTTAAAACGCAGATATAATTCTTCTCCCTTATTAATTTTATATTGCCCGGTATGATGAACAATTAATTGTTTTATTCCTTCACCCTGACAATAAAAGTAAGTTTCACTTCCGAGCTGTTCAGTAAAATCAACATGTACTTTCAAATCTGAATTTTGCTGTTCACAAACTTCTATATGTTCAGGCCTTATCCCAAGAGAATAAGGTGTATTATTTTGTAAATTTTTATGATTTGTTTGTAAATTCAATGCATCTGAAACTAAATTAAATGAACCAGACTTATCAATTGCATTAACTTTTATAAAATTCATTTTTGGAGATCCAATGAAACCAGCTACAAAAATATCACTGGGATTATTATATAAATCAAGTGGTGCTCCTGCTTGTGCAACATAACCATTATTTAAAACTACTATTTGATCAGCCAATGTCATTGCTTCAACTTGATCATGTGTAACATAAATCATTGTACCACCAATTTTTTCATGAAGTGCTGATAATTCTTTTCTCATTGTTACTCTTAACTCAGCATCAAGATTAGATAAGGGCTCATCAAACAAAAAAGCTTTTGGATCTCTAACTATTGCTCTGCCAATAGCTACTCTTTGTCTTTGACCACCAGAAAGTGCTTTTGGTTTTCTTTGAAGATACTCTTCAATTTGTAAAAGTTTAGCTGCGCTATTAACTTTTTCTTCAATTGTTTTTTTATCAATTTTTAAATTTTCCAATGCAAAGGCCATATTTTTAAAAACAGACATGTGAGGATACAAAGCATATGATTGAAAAACCATAGCCAAACCTCTTTCTGAAGCGGGTATATTACTTACTTCATTTCCATCGATTAAAATTTCTCCTGATGTAATTCTTTCTAATCCAGCAATAATTCTTAATAATGTTGACTTACCACATCCAGAGGGGCCAACTAAAACTAGAAATTTTCCACTTTCAACTTTCAAATCAACTCCATGAATTACTTCTGTTTGATCATAACTTTTAAAAATGTCCTTTAATATGATTTCAGTCATCTATCTCTTCTCATTATTGCTTTGTCAGGGTCAGCATGTTGTAAGTGTATAGGCGGCATCCCATTCAAGATTTTTTTTATATCATTCATCATCATATCTCTTATATTTTTATATGAATAATCTAAAGCACCTGCAACATGTGAAGTAAATAAAATATTAGATTTTTTTCTAAAAATTGAATCTGCTGGCACAGGCTCGACTGGATATACATCTATAGCTGCTCTAAAATATTCATTTTCGGCAAGTTCAATAAATTCGTCAAAATCAACAACCTCCGCTCTACTGACTAGAACTACTGAACTATTTTTTTTAATTAATTTTAATTTATCTTTACTAATAAATCCTTCATTTTCAGTAGTAACTCCAGCTAATATGAATATAAATTTATTGTTAGATAATAAATCATCAATCGATACAGGGTTTACACCCTGGCTTTCTAAGTATTCATCAGATAACCATGGATCAAATACTGAAATTTTACAGTTAAATGGTTTTAACAAAGGAAGTAAACTTTTTGCTAAATTTCCAAACCCAATTAACCCAACATTTGAGTTAAAAAGTGTATAAGCAAATTTATTTTCTT
>CACNAF010000010.1:0-30002 GCA_902618385.1 uncultured Alphaproteobacteria bacterium
ATTCAAAAAATTTTTCTAATATTTTCAATGCCTATAATTCTAATTGTTCTGATAGAAGCCATTATTGTCAGAGCTAATGCAAATTGGGCTGCTCCAGCTTTAATTTCTTTGTTTGCACTTTTATATATTAGAATTAATAATTCTTTTTTAAAGATGGCTAATTACATATTTAATTTTACTATCTGTTTTGTGCTTTTTGTAATGATTGGAACAAGTTATCCCTCTAAAATTTTTGATAGAGTAAGTGGTATAAATGATTATGCTCTAAAAATTTACAGTAATTCTTCAAAAGGTGTACTAACAAATATAGTGGTTTCTGATCGACTTTTATTTTCAAGCCTTAATTTTGAATTAAGAGATAAGGATATTAATTTCTATATGCCCCATAAAGAAGGAGATGAAATAACAAATCACTTTAAAATAGTGTCTCCTCTTAATAAAAATATAAACGAAAACTTTATTTTAATTGGCAGCCCCTCAGATATAAATTATTTAGAGAATGAATATAAGGTGTTAAAAATAAATTCACCTGATCAGAAATTTACAAAAAGAAAACTTGATGTTTACGAGGTTGTGTTTGAATAAATTTCTAGTATTTTTTATTATATTTGTAATTAATACATCCTATGCAAATAATTTTAGTGCAGAATATAAAGTCAGCACAACAGGAATAAAAATTGGTAATTTTAGTTGGTCATTAAATATTAATGATAATATTTATCAAACAGAAATTAATTTGAAAAATTCTGGCATTTTTTCCCC
Organism: uncultured Alphaproteobacteria bacterium; assembly: GCA_902618385.1. Taxonomy (GTDB): domain Bacteria; phylum Pseudomonadota; class Alphaproteobacteria; order HIMB59; genus CACPNW01. Next base: position 763 of record CACNAF010000010.1, read on the forward strand.
TTTATATAAATTTGAAGGAAGTTATCTTTCAACTGGGGTTATTGAAGACAACATATTTAAGACCCAGAATTATAAACAGTATTGGAAAACTAAGAAGAAAACAAAAATAGTTAAAATGTCTTTTGATGATTATTTAATTGAATTAAAACAAGAGCCTATAGAAGAAGAAATAGCTAGAGTAGACCTAGAAGACTTATATTTATATTTTGACCCGATTACCTCTTTCATAAATATTTTAAATGGAGAAAACGAGGCAAAGACAATTGATGGGAGAAGAATTTACACACTTAAACAAAACGAAAGTGAGGACGGAAATATAATTTTAGAAATTGAAGACTATGTAAATATTTGGGCTGACCATAAAAGAAATGATTTAAAAAAAATTGAATTTTTAGTTAAAGATGATTTACTTCCATATGAAATTCTTATTCATTTCAAAAAAAAGGTATTTAAGTTAGAAAGAATTTAAAACTTTTTTTTTCTTAAATAGACAAAAAGAGCTCCGTCACCCCCATGCTCAAAACCTGCATCTTGATATGTTAGGATATATTTCTTAAGATCGTCTTCGTTTATCCAGTTTATTATTGAGTTTTTAATCTTTCCATAGAAAAGTTTAGGGTTTGTGTCTTGCTCATTTTGAATTTTTTTATGAACACCCTTTCCAGTAATTATAAGTAAACATCTTTTATTCTTGTTATAATTTTTTTTCACCTCACTTACAAATTTTTCATGTGCTTCGACTAAACCATACCCATGAAGATCAATTCTTCTATCAATATTAATTTTTCCTCGCTTAAGCTCCTTATTAACCTCACCAAATGATAATTTGAACTCTGAGCCACTAACTTTGTGCTGCAGGAGTATTTTGGGGTGTTGCTGTTTTGTTTATTACAGTACTTCAGGGATTATGGATGAGGAAAACTCGAAGAATATGAGTAGATACTTAAATTTTATTGCTGAAAAAAACCAAGTTAAATATTTAATTATAACAATAGCTTTTATTATTTTCTCTTTCTTTTGGATCTATCCATTACTGTGGGTACTTTCAGCCTCTTTCAAAACTGATTTTGAAATTTGGGGAGGCTTAGGTTTAATCCCTGACCGGCTTGTTTGGGAAAATTTTGAAAGAGCATGGTTTGGTGCAAATATGGGTAGGTATTTTTTTAATACCCTTATTATTACAGTTGTTTCTGTGATTATAGTTGTCGTAACAACTGGTATGTTTGGTTACGTAATTGGAAGATATTCTTTTCCAGGAAAAAAAATACTTATTGGAATTTTAATTAGTACAATTTTTATTCCTCAAGGTTACACAATTATTCCTGTTTTTGATTTATTAAATAATTTAAATATTTCTAAAAACTTAATTGGATTAACACTCGCAACAGCAGGACACACCCCTGTAATTTATATTTTATTGTTTGCAGGATATTTTTCAAGAGTTCCTGTAGAGCTTGAAGAAGCAGCTAAAATGGATGGAGCGGGCTTTGTTCGAACATTTATTTCAATCATGTTACCTTTAACAAAACCAGTAGTAGCTACAGTTTCTATTCTACAAGTTTTACATGCATGGAATGACTTCTTATTACCAGTCGTCATCACATTAGGTAATCCTGATATACGAACACTATCCGTAGGTGTGTACGCTTTTAAAGGTGAATACTTTGTCGATTGGTCTGGTATGGCAGCTGCATCTGTTATAACTATTTTGCCTATAATTATTTTATTTTTGTTTATGCAAAAATATTTTGTTGAAGGCGTTCAAGGAGCTGTAAAAGGGTAAGTATGAAAAGACCAAATATTTTATTAATAACTTCTGATCAACAGCATCACGATACTATTGGAAAATTTAATTCAAAAATACAAACACCGTATTTAGATAAGCTTTGTGATGAAGGAATGAATTTTACAAGAGCTTATTGTCCATCACCAGTTTGCACACCATCAAGAGCAAGTATTATTACTGGACAATATCCCTCCTCTCATGGAGCGTGGACAATTGGTGTTAAATTAGATGAAGAAGCAGAAACTATTGGAGAACTTTTATACAAAAATGGTTACTCTACTGGTTTAATTGGTAAAGCGCATTTCCAGCCATTAACTTCAGTTCCAGGCCAGGAATCTATAGAAGGACAACCAACTTTAAGAGATTTAGAATTTTGGAAAAATTTTAAAGGACCTTGGTATGGTTTCGAACATATTGAGCTAGCACGAAATCATGCAGATGAAAGTCATGTAGGTCAACATTATGCAATTTGGATGGAACAAAACGGTCTTAGTGATTGGAAAGAATATTTTCAACCAGTTCCTGGTGAAACTTCTAAATATGCTCCTCCAATTGCACGTGAATATGATTACTGGGCAAGACCGAATAGGGTTTGGAAGTTAGACGAAAAACATCACTACACAAATTGGACAGCAGAAAGATCAATTGAATTTTTAGACCAACAAAAAGATGACAAGCCATTTTTTCTTTGGACAAGTTTTCAAGATCCACATCCACCATATGTATTAAGTGAACCATGGGCATCAATGTATAATCCAGAAGACATGTCACCTGGAACGTTAAAAGAAGGTGAGCACGAATTAAATCCACCACATTTTGGAAAAACACAAACGACAAATCCTGATTTTGAAAATTGGCATTCACCATTTAACGCTCATGGATGCATGAGTCATCTGTATCCTATGGAAGAATTAAAAAAAGACATGGCAATTTATTATGGCATGGTTAGTTTTATGGATAAGAATATTGGAAAAATAATTAATAAGTTAGATCAAATGGGTGAACTTGATAATACTATAATTATTTTTACTACTGATCATGGTCACTTTATAGGACAGCATGGTTTAATTGCTAAAGGACCTTTCCACTATGAAGATATGCTCCGTTTACCATTTATTGTTAGATGGCCAGATAAAGTTCCTCAAAATTCATCATCTTCATCTTTATTGAGTTTAGTTGATCTTGCGCCAACATTTTTAAAAGTCGCGGGCATTGATATACCAACTCAAATGCAAGGAGTGGATCAAACAGAAGTATTTTATGGTAATAAGGAAAGTATCCGATCACATATATTTGTTGAAAATAGACATAATCCAAGAATGCCTCATTTAAAAACTTACATAAATGATAATTATAAAATTTCTATTTACCGAGAAGCTAATTACGGTGAACTTTTTGATTTAGAAAATGATCCAAACGAATATAATAATTTATGGGACAATACGAATGCACAAACATTAAAAAAAGATTTATTATTTAAGTTTGCGCAAGCCACATTAAAAGATGAAACATCTAAAATGAAAAGAGTTTCAGGTGCTTAATTAAGAAAGGATAAAGATGAGAATTTTATACGTAGACATAGACTCTTTAAGACCTGATCACTTAGGATGTTATGGTTATCATAGAAATACGTCTCCTACGATTGATTCAATAGCAAAAGAAGGAGTCAAGTTTACAAATTTTTATTCAACTGACACACCGTGCCTACCTAGTAGAACTGCTTTGTTTGGAGGTAATTTTGGTTTCAAAACTGGAGTTGTTAATCATGGCGGTGAATTCTCTGATATTGCTCCTAGAAAAAATATTTGGAATAGAGAATTTAAAGGCGGCTTAAGAGGAGAATATGCTTTTACATCTCTTGGAAAAGTTCTTCGAGATGCAGGATATTATACAGCAAGTATCAGTCCTTTCCCTGAAAGACATACAGCTTATCAAGTTTGGTTTGGTTTTACCGAAACGTATGACACTGGAAAAGGTGGTTTAGAAAATGCTGATGAAGTCTACCCTGTCATAAAAAAGTGGTTAGAAAATAATGGAGAAAAAGAAAATTGGTTCTTACATGTAAATATGTGGGATCCTCATACTCCGTATGATACACCTGAAGACTTTGGAAATCCTTTTAAAGATGATCCTATTGAAGAATGGGTGACAGAAGAATTAATTAAAAAACAAAGGAATAGTTTTGGACCGCATAGCGCTAGAGAAGTTCCAGGATTTGATGAAGATCTTGGAGGAAAGTATACAATGGGAGTGGGCGAAATTAAAAATACTTCTGATGCTAAAGAACAAATTGATGCGTATGACACTGGAATTAAATACGCAGATTTTTATTTAAATAAAGTTTTTGAAGATTTAAAAAAAATGAATCTTTGGGATGATACTGCAATAATTATTTCAGCAGACCACGGAGAAAATCAAGGTGAGTTAAATGTATGGGGAGATCACCAAACAGCTGATCATATAACTAATAGAGTTCCATTAATAATCAGATGGCCGGGGATAACAGATACAAATAAAGGAAGTACTATAGAAAATAAATTTTATAATTTAGATTTAACTTCAACTATTTCTCAAATTACTTCATCTTCTCAACCTGACAGATGGGATGGTATTAATTTCACTGAAAATTTAACAAATAGTAAATCATCAAATGGAAGAGATTATTTAGTTATTAGTCATGGTGCTTGGAGTTGTCAAAGATCTGTAAGATGGGATAATTGGTTACTAATAAGAACGTACGATACTGGTTTAAAAGATTTTCCAAAATATATGCTGTTTGATATTGAAAAAGATCCGCATGAGTTGAATAACCTAGCAAATCAGCATAAAGATCTCGTAGCTCATGGTATGTTTTTAATCGATGAGTGGATTGAAGAAAATATGTATGAGGCTGATAGAGGAGATCCACTTCAAGGTGTAATTAGAGAAGGTGGTCCTCATCATGCAAATATTTATTCAAAAGTCTGGAATACATATGTTGAGCGTCTTGAAAAAACAGATAGAAAAAAACACGCTGACAATCTTAGGAAATATAAAGGAAAACCTTTTAGTAAATAAATCTAAATAATAATGAATATTAAATCTAAACCAAATATTATTGTATTTTTTACTGATCAACAACGCTGGGATACTTCTGGTTTACATGGCAATCCATTATCCTTGATGGAGAACTTCGATCATTATGCAGTTGAAGGTACACATCTTTATAACTCATTTACATGCCAACCAGTTTGTGGGCCTGCAAGAGCTTCATTACAATCAGGAATGTATGCAACAAAGACTGGATGTTTTAAAAATAGAATACCTTTAAAAAAAAATATTAAAACTCTTGCAAAACATTTATCAAAAGAAGGATATGCTACTGGATATATTGGAAAGTGGCACCTCGGCTCATCTGAACCGGTTAAAAAAGAGGATAGAGGTGGTTATGATTATTGGTTGGGATCAAATCTTTTAGAATTTACTTCCGATGCTTATGAAACATATGTTTATGATGGACAAAATAAAAAAGTATTTCTTCCAGGATATAGAGTTGATGCAATAACTGATGCAGCTATAAATTTTATAAAACTAAATCAAAAAAAACCATTTTTTCTTTTTGTTTCTCTTATTGAGCCACATCATCAAAACAATACAGATGATTATCCACCACCTATTGGATACAGAGAAAAATATACAGGTAAGTGGTCGCCACCAGATCTTTCAACTCTAGTTGGATCTTCTCCTCGACATTTAGGAGGTTATTATGGAATGGTGAAGAGAATAGATGAAGCTTATGGAAGAATGATTGATGTAATTAAAAGCTTAAAATTATTTGATGATAGTGCAATTATTTTTACATCTGATCATGGAAATAATTTTAAAACACGAAATAGAGAATATAAACGTTCATGTCATGAAAGTTCAATACGAGTTCCTACATCTTTGATTGGAAATGTTTTTCAGCAAGGTGGACGTATAAAAGAACTTACCAACATTCTAGATATTCATGCAACAATATTAGATTTAGCAAAAGTCAAAAATACTTCTCATTGCGATGGTAGATCAGTATTGCCTTTAGTGAATAAAACTTCCAAAAAATGGGATAACGAAATTTTTATCCAAATTAGTGAAAGTCAACTAGCTAGAAGTTTAAGAACTGAAAAATGGAAATATTGTATTGCTGATCAAGATTCTAATGGAAGTGACAAACCTTCATCAAATCAATACACAGAAACAAATCTATACGATCTTGATGCTGATCCGTACGAATTAAATAACTTAATTGGTATTAGTACTTATGATGAAATAGCAAACTCCTTAAGAAAAAAGATTAAAAGTAAAATTAGAAAAGTTGAAAATATTACAACTAAAATTACAAAAGCTAAAAATGTAAATAATCCTGGTCAAATGGGATTAAATCCTGATTCTTTTCATAGATTAAAGAAAAAACTTTAATAATTTTTTTTTTCGTATTAATCTAATTTTTATGAAAACAGTTTTCCTTTTATTTGATTCATTAAATAAAAGAATGTTAAATTCTTATGGTGGTAAATATATTGAAACACCAAATTTTAACCGATTAGCAGAAAAATCAGTTCAATTTAATAATCATTATATTGGAAGTATGCCATGTATGCCCGCAAGACGTGATATGCACTCGGGACGCTTAAGCTTTTTGCACCGTGCATGGGGTCCTTTAGAACCATTTGATAATTCATTTCCAGAAATCTTAAGACTTAATAATACATATACTCATCTTGTGACTGATCATTATCATTACTTCGAAGATGGTGGTGCAACATATCATAATAGATTTAATTCTTGGGATTTTATTAGAGGACAAGAGAGTGATCCATGGAAAGCTATGGTTCAACCACCTCTTGAAAAATTGAGAGAAAAATATCATCAATCTCAATTAAATTTAACTGATAGGGAAACAGGTTATTATCATTACGCAATCAATAGTGAGTTTATTAAAGAAGAAAAAGATTTTCCTTCCGTCAAATGCTTTCAATCTGGATTAGATTTTATTAATATCAATAAAGATGCTGATAACTGGTTTCTTCAATTGGAAACTTTTGATCCACACGAACCTTTCTTTGCACCTGAACGCTTTAGAGAAAAATTAAAAACTAACTATAAAGGTCCAAGATTAGATTGGCCTCAATATGACAGAGTTAAAGAAACAGATGATGAAGTTGCGGAATTAAAAGCCAACTACATTGCTTTAATTGGTTTATGCGATTACTTGTTAGGTACTGTCTTAGATTATTTTGATAAAAATAATTTATGGGATGACACTGCATTGATTTTAACTACTGATCATGGCTTTATGCTCGGAGAACATGATTGGTGGGCTAAAAATAGAATGCCTTTATATAATGAAATTGCCAATATTCCGTTCTATTTCTATCATCCTGAATTTAAAGATCATTCTGGTGAACAAAGAAATGTTGTAACACAAAATATTGATCTGATGCCTACGTTTATGACAATGCACGGTCTTGATGTTCCTAAAGAAGTAAAAGGTAAGTCCATTTTAAATTTTTTAGATAAAGATAATGAAAATGATTATTTTGCTTTGTATGGATATTGGGGCGGTGGAATTAATATCTCTGATGGGAAATATTCGTATTTTCACTATCCTGAAAATTTTGATCAGTATGATAGAAGTAGATTTCAATATACTTTAATGCCTACAAATATGAGACAATTTTTTTCAAATGAAGAGTTACAAACAGCAACTATGCATGAGCCTTTTGATTTTACTAAGAACATACCAGTAATGAAAGTAAACAGAATACTTCGAAAGACTGATCCACATAAATCTTTAGAAGATACTAAAAGTGCACTTTATGATTTAAAAAAAGATCCAGGTCAATTAAGTCCAGTTAATGATATTGCCTTAATGACTAAATATAAAAATATCATGTTGGAAGAAATTAAAACTTATGATCCTCCTGAAGAATTATTAAAAAATTATTTCTAAAAAATACTAGAAATCCAAGGAAAATATCTTTGTTTTAAAAAAAAATTGCCATTTTAAATTATTGTATAAATTTCTATATCGGCTAGATTAAATTTATCATTTTAATAATTTGGGAGGAAAAATGAATTTTTTAAAATTTATTACGAAAAAAATTTACTTATTTATTTTCTCATTTTTTTTATCATTTGGTTTTATAACAACTAGTTATGCTATTGATATAACAATATGGGATTTAAGTGGTAGAAATGGTCAGGATGAGTTTTATGATAATCTCAACAAAGAATACAAAAAAATTAATCCTGATGTAAATATTATTCTACAAACATTTGAAAATGAAGCTTACAAAACTCAAATTCAAGTGGCCTTAAATGGTAATGATGGACCAGACGTATTCTTTAACTGGTTTGGGGAAGATAGTGCTCGTTTAGCGAGAGCAGGATTAGCATTAGATATAACTCCTTACGCAAATGTTGAAGGTGGATATGGTAACTACATTAGTGAAGGATTATCAAACACAACTGCTGTTAATGGTAAAATATATGGAGTACCAAATACTTCAGTCTCAAAATATTTTCACTATGACCCTGCTTTTTTTGAAGCAAACAGTTTGGCAGTACCAAAGACATTTGATGACTTATTAAATCTTTGTAGAGATATTAGAGCAATTGATTCATCTATTGTTCCATGGCCTCTAGGAAACTCAGAAAGATGGAAACTCAATCACGTTATAACTATGTTAAACCAAAGAGTTGTAGGTGAAGAAAATACTGCGGCAGATTATAACTTATCTGCATCAGAAGATGAGTTATTCACTAACCCAGCGTATGTTGAGGCTTGGCAAAAAGTTGTAGATCTGCAAGATGCAGGTTGTTTCCAAGATGCTCCAAATGCAACACATCCAGAGCTAACAAGATCAATGTTTGCATCACAAATTTCACCAATGATTTATTGTGGTACATGGTGTGGAGGTATCTTTAATAGTGAAGGTTTTTCTGACTTTAGCTATTTTAGATTCCCAGAAGTAGTTGGTGGTGCTGGTGCAGCAACTGTAGGTTTCCTTGTTCCATCTGGTATGATGGTATCAGCAAAAACCGCACATCCTGAAATTGCAGCACATGTTGCCTCGTTTATGGTTTCAGATGATATGGCATTGCAAGCAGCTGAACTAATGGGTTTCATGCCTTCTAATCCAACAAAAATTGGCGAAATGAGTAATCCAACTCATTGGTTTAATTTTTATGTTAATGATATTGCAGACAAAACAGGTCACGTAAATGTTTTGGATGTTTTATTAGAAGCTAATGTTTCAAATGCTTATCTTGATATGGGTACTGAAATTCTAAATAGAACGAAGACTCCACAAGAAGCTATGGATTTTATTAGGCAGGTTGCTTTAGAAGCTAAAGCAGCGATGTAAATATTTTATTAATTTCGGCTATTTCTTAATAGCCGAAATTTTTTATGAACAAAAATAATATACAAACAAATAGTTTTTCTTTGTCAAATGACAAAGTATCAGCCACTATACTTCTTGTACCGGCTTTAATATTTTGTACGATTTTTATATTTATTCCTGCCATTGGTACAATTGTAGGATCATTTTATAGTTACAGCCTTACTTCAATGAGCAATTGGAAATGGGTTGGTTTTGGGAATTACGTTAAAGCAACGCAAGACGAGTATTTTTGGGTAGCGTTGAAAAATAACTTTATAATAGTTTTTGCTTCAATTGTGCTTCAGGTAGGCGTTGGAACAATTTTAGCAGCAATTCTTGATAGAGGAATAAAATATGGAAGGGTAATTTTTCGAACCATAATATTTACTCCAATGGTCATATCATCAGTTGCAGTGAGTTTAATTTGGTTAATAATCTATGATCCAAATGTTGGTATATTAAATGCTATCTTTAAATCTATTGGTTTATCAACACCGTCTAAGGGGTGGTTAGGAGATCCTAATATTTCAATTTGGATGATAATGATAACAGCTGCATGGCAAAATACAGGTTTCATGATGGTCTTAATTCTTGCTGGTCTGCAAGGAGTTTCTAAAGAGGTCTATGATGCAGCTGAAATAGATGGTGCAACTGGAGTTAAAGCTTTTTGGTATATTACGCTTCCAATGATTAGAAATGTTTTGATTGTTGCAATTTTGATAACAACCATCGGGGCATTTAAAGTTTTTGAATTTATTTTTGTATTTACTCAAGGAGGGCCAGCCAATGCAACTCAAGTTTTAGGTACTTACATTTATTTACAAGCATTCAATTTGCTTCATATGGGATACGCCAACGCATTATCTGTAATACTTCTAATCATCGCATTATTTTTAGGGTGGTTACAACTTAAATCCAGTAGGAAAGCTTAATGAGTCGATTTAAAATAGCAAATATAATAGCTTATGGTTTTGTAACACTGTTTAGCATCTATGTTTTAATGCCAATTTTAGTAATGGTATTAACAACATTTAAATCTAAAAGAGAAATTTTTTTAGAACCTTTGGGCATTCCTAGTCAATTTGGAATTTCTTCTTTTGAAAAAGCTCTAAGTGTTGGGCTGGGAAGTTTTATGTTGAATTCTTTCATAGTATCTTTTTTTGCCGTCTTTTTAATTGTTACAATTTCAGGAATGGCAGCGTACGTACTATCAAGAATCGATTTTAAAATTAATAAATTTGTTTATCTATTGATAGTAGCAGGTTTTGCAATTCCACCTGCTGCAGTTCTTGTTCCCTTATATACGATGGTTTCAAACTTAAATTTATTAAACAGTTTATTCGGAGTTATTATGCCTCTTACTGCATTTGGAATTCCTTTTACCGTTATACTTTTTTATGCTTTCTTTCTGGATTTTCCAAAAGAAGTAGAAGAGGCTGCCACTATTGATGGTTGTACAAAGCTTCAAATATTTTTCAGAATTATTGTACCCCTGTCTGGACCAGTTATTGCAAGTGCTGCAATTTTTCAAACTGTTTGGATTTGGAATGAATTTTTATTAGCACTAATAATGTTAACTTCAGACGACTTTAAAACTTTACCTATAGGTCTATTAAAACTAAGAGGAGAGTGGACATCTGATTGGGGGGCAATTATGGCAGGACTTACAATAGCGGTAATTCCTGTATTAATAGTATTCCTAATATTCCAAAAGTATTTTGTTAGATCATTGGCAGGGTTAGGAAAATAGTATAAGTTTATTAAATGGCAAAAAGACAAAAAGTTTTAGTTCTCTATTTAAAGTTTCCAAGTTTAGAAGCTGAAGTTATTTCTTGGGCAACTTTTGATGGTACCGGAAAAAAATTACATATGACTGGAGACAGTGACACTCCACCATATCCTACTGGTCTTGATGCATTATTAGATGGGTGGAGATTGTTTCAAGCAAGTCAAGCTATACCAGAACAACCTGGTGAGGAATATAGAACATCATATTTAAAACATGAATTTTTTTTTGAAAAATTAGAAGAAGGAGATTTTTAGTATGGCAAAATTATTAACAACAGAGCAAATGGCAGAATTTGCTAGCAGTGGATGTTTATTTTTTGATGAATTAATTGATGAACAAACCAATAAAGAATTTTTAGATGATATTGGTCATACAGATATTGATAAAGCTGATAGTGTTAATGATTTTTATAAGAATATTAAAGCTACCAGTAGTATTCCAAGAATACCTGCGGGCACACCACTTAAAGAAGCATTTCCTAAAAACTCACCTCTCGATAAAATTTTCAAAAATGAAGTAGTTGAAGGTGCTATTACAAGTCTAGTAGGAAGTAATACAATTGTTGATCACCAATTTCTTCATATAACATTTCCAACAAAATATTTTAATCAAGCAAATCAACGCCAAATGTCTCAAGCAAACCATCAAGATAGTACGATAGATCCAAGAAGTACCTTTGATGTTCAATTATTTTATTTTCCAACTGAAGTAACGAAAGAAATGGGTGGAACAAGGTATCATCCAGGAACACACTTACGTATTGTTAATGAAATGGCTATTGCAAAATATCAGAATATTCTTGGGCAAAAAAGTATAGTATGTAAACCTGGTACCATTGGTATTTTTCATAGCGGTCTTTGGCATGGAGCTGGAGTCAATTTTTCAGAAAATATTCGTTATATGTTTAAAGTTAGACTTCAACCTACAGAAAAACAAGAATTGTTATGGGATCCTGAAAAAAAATATCAACCTTTACCAAACCGTGCTTTGTATTGGACTGATGAAACTAAGGATCAAACTATCAATGATATTTTAATGAGGCCCTATCCTTGGCAAGAAGCAGATACTAATAGACTTGATAAAATAAATGTTGTCAAGTTTTGGAGGTTGTTAACTGGTCACAAGAAAATGGATGTCGACTATTGGCTTACAAGAATTGAAAACGAATTATATTAATTGAAATCTCTTTCATCACCTTTTAATGGAACAACATCGCAAGTTTCTTGATACCATGAAAGCATTTTATCTTTTAGTTTTTTAAGTTCTGACGCATATTGAGGATCATCAATAACATTATTAATTTCTCCAGGATCTTCGATTAAATTATAAAACTCATCTTTTTCGTAAGCTCTTTTAATATATTTAAATTTTTTATTTCTGCACATTGTTGCTTTGGTATGCATTAAAATATCATCCTCTTGACCTTGTAAACTAACTCTAGGATAATAAAGACCATGGGGTAATTGAAGACTTTGATTTTCACTTGCTTGTCTTTCTAATCTAAGTCTACCACCCTCCGTAAATACTTCTTCTCTATGATTATCAGTTTTCTGTTCAATAAAATTTTTAATACTTTTGCCAAAATGCCAATATGAGGGCTCGATATTACTGTAATCATATATGGTTCCAGCAATATCAATTAATTCAATCATTGTATCGCTTACACCATTTAATGTATTTTCACTTTTTGGTGGTTTAATAATAAGAGGAACATTAGTAAGACAGTCTTGAAAAGTATTTTGTGTTTTTTCAACTAAATTATAATCACCTGTAAAGTCACCATGATCAGATAAAAAAATTATTAAAGTATCATCATACAAGTTATTTTCTTTTAGTTGATTGACCAAAAGTCCAAATTGATAATCTACTCTTGCACACATACCAAGATATACCGCTCGTAATTCATTCCAACGTTCATCGGTCCAATCTTGCATTCTTTGTCCATCCATAATTCCTTTTAAAAGACTTGGCTTGTCTTCCCAAGTTTTGTACTGATATCTATTAGGTATTACGCTTCGATCAATTGAAGAGAACCATGGATCCTCTACACAGTAAGGAGGATGCGGATAACCAAGTGGTAGAAATAAACAGAATGCTTTATCTTCTTTATAATTTTTTATAAAATCTAATGCTCCATAAACCATGGACCAATCGTCATCGAAATAAATATCTTTATCTTTTTTATCTAATTTTCCTTTGAAGAAACTATAATAATTATCTCCATCTTCAGGTCCTCGCCATGATAAATCTCCTCCATGCGTGCCTGGTTGTTGAGTATAGCCCCATTTTTGAAAATCTCTATTAGTTGGTTCAAAATAAATATCACAATGATTACGATAACCCTCTTGTCCTGCTATCAAATCATTTTTTCCACCCCACCATATAAAGTAATTTTTATTTTTTAGTTCGGATAAAATACTAGAGTCTCCTTGATCAGTATGTAGCATATAATGCATTGTTCTATGACCATGTACATGTGGATACCAGCCAGTCATAAATGAGCAACGACTTGGTGTACAAACTGTCGCTTGGCAAAAAGCATTCTTAAATGCAACTGCGTCTTCTTTAATTATATTATCTAAATTAGGAGTTTGTGCGCCTGGATAACCAAGATATCCAAGCATATCTCCTCTCCATTGATCTGGATTAAATATAATGATGTTTGGTTTATTTTTCATTAAAAATTTTTGCTTAATCTTACAGCATAAATAGATGGTTTTAAGCCAAAAAATTCCCTTTTTTAGTTTAAAAAAATCCCTTTAGTGTTATAAATTTCTTATTACGATAATCTTAGGGAGGATTAAATGAAATTATTACTAAAAATATTTTTCTCACTAACTATTTTGATGTCATTTAGTTCTGTTAAAGCAGATACTATAAAGTGGCTTCACTTATTTGGTGAAGATTCAAGTTCATATGCTAACATGGTTAGGGCTGTTGAAGAATTTGAAGCTAAAACAGGACACACTGTTGTTATGCAGTATCTAGAAAATGAATCATTCAAAGCAAAGTTACCTACGATGCTTCAATCAAATGATAGACCAGATATATTTTATAGCTGGAGTGGCGGAGTTATGTATGATCAAGCCAGAGCTGGTTTTTTAAGAGATATCTCCAATGTTGTACCAGATAGTTATTTGGATACTGTTAGTGCAGCAGCAGCAGATGCTTTTACATTTGAAGGTCAAAGAGTAGGTTTACCTTTACAAGTATCACAAGTTGCTTGGTGGTATAATAAAGATCTTATCAATCAAGCTGGAGTTGACGTTTCAGCCATCAAAGAATGGGATGACTTAATTAGTGCTGTAAAACAAATCAAAGCAGCAGGAATTACTCCTATTTGTATGGGTGGTAAAGATAAATGGCCTGTTCACTTTCTTTGGACACACCTCCATATAAGAAATGGTGGAAAAGGATTATTCCTTGAATCACTTAACAATGGTGGTTGGGATAGACCAGAATACTTAAAATCAGGTGAGCAAATGCTCGAGCTAGTTGCTTTAGAACCTTTTCAAAAAGGATTTTTATCACACACTTGGCCAGATCAAGCTGGTTTTTTTGGAGATGGTAAATGTGCAATGGCACTTATGGGAAACTGGATGTATGGTTCTCAAAAAGCTAACAGTTCAAGTGGTGAAGGTTTAGGAGATGATAATATGGGAATGTTTAATATGCCAATGACGAGTGGTGGTCTCGGTGATGCTGGGGACACACTTGGCGGTATAAATGGTTGGTTATTCTCAAGTAGTGCTCCTGACTCAGCAGTTGAATTTATTATGCATTATGTATCTCTTGATATTCAAAAAGATGATGCAGGAAAAGGTGCTTATATACCAATCGTGAAAGGTGCTGATGTATCTCTTACAAATCCTTTCTTGCAACAGGTTGCACAAAATATCTCTAACTCAGAATATCATCAAATATTTTATGATCAGTTCTTGGGTGCAGATATTGGTAGGGTTGTTAATGACGTATCTACTGATTTAGCAGCAGGAATTATTACTCCTGAAGAAGCTACTCAAGCTGTTCAAGAAGCTTGGGAATTTAATCAATAATATAAATATCAGGGCTCTTTTTTTAATTAAGAGCCCTGTTCATAGCTATGAGATCAGCAAAATTTGATGCACTACTTAGTAGGTATTATACAATAATAATTTTTTTAATACCTGCCTTAACAATATTTACTTTATTTGTAGTTCTTCCAATAGGTGAAGCAGCCTATTACAGTTTTTTTAGATGGAATGGCTATGGCGCACCCGAGAAATTTGTTGGACTTAAAAATTATGAATTTTTATTCAAAAATAGAGTGTTTATTATGTCACTCAAAAATAATTTTTATATAATTGCTATATCATTATTTGTTCAATTACCATTTGCTCTTTTAATTGCTTTAATGATTTCAGATAAACTCAGAGGAGCAGCTTTTTTTAGAACAGTTTTTTTTCTTCCATTTATTTTAGCAGAAATAGTTACGGCGTTAATCTGGGCATACATTTATGATGGTAATTACGGTTTAGTTGCTGCAATTTGGGGTTTCTTTGGTGCAGAAGCTCCATTCATACTTGGTGATAAAGATTGGGCACTCTTAGCGATTTTAATTGTTATATTTTGGAAATTTTTTGGAATCCACATGATGATTTATATTGCAGGATTACAAGCTATTTCAAAAGAAGTTTTAGAAGCTGCTAAAGTAGATGGGGCAGGCCCAATAACGACTGCCTTTAGAATTAAAATACCAATGCTTATTCCGACAATTAAGCTTTCAGTATTTTTATCACTATTAGGTAGTTTACAGCTATTTGATATTATTATGCCACTAACAGGAGGAGGGCCTTCAAATGTAACGCATTCGATGGTTTCTTATTTATATTATTTTGGTGTAATGCGTATGAAAGTTGGTTTTGGAAGTGCGGTTGGAGTTGTAATATTCTTAATCTGTTTATTTATTGCAATTGGTTATCAAAGAACATTAATGAGGGATGATAATGAAAACAAATTTTAGAACTTATTATTTGTATCTTCTTCTATTTTTTCTAGCAGGAGTAATTATTATTCCATTATACGTTTCTGTAATGGGGGGCTTTAAACACACTGGTGAACTTAGAACAAACTCTTTAGGCTTACCAATAGACTGGAAGTTTGAAAATTATACATCTCTTTTAATTAATTCTGATTTCTGGCTTTTTTTATGGAACTCAACAGTATACGCAGTAGGAACTACTTTTTTTGTAGTCTTATTTGCCTCTATGACAGCTTTTGTTTTTGCTCATGTAAAATTTGCAGCAAATAAATTTCTTTATAATTATTTTTTACTAGGACTAATGTTTCCATTTGCAACTGCTATTTTACCTTTGTTTTTAAGAGTGCGTGATTTTGGTTTATTGGGTACAAGTTGGGCTGTTATAATTCCACAAATTGCATTTGGGCTTGGTTTTTCTATAATTCTCTTTCGAGGATTTTTTAGACAAATGCCAAAAGAGATATTTGAAGCTGCTGTTTGTGATGGCTGTAGCTATACCCAATTTTATTTTAGGTTTACTCTTCCTTTATCAACTCCAATCTTAGCGACAGTTAGCGTTATTACACTTACAGGCAGCTGGAATAATTACCTTTTGCCTCTTATAATGATTAATGATGAATCTCTTTATTCATGGCCGATGGGTATAATGGTTTTTAGAGGTGAGTACTTTACTGATTGGGGTAAAATATTAGCTTATGTTTCATTAACCTTAGTTCCAGCAGTAGTTTTCTTTTTTGCTTTACAAAAATATATTGTTGCAGGTTTAACAGGTGGAGCAGTTAAGGAATAGTTTTATGAAAGTAGGAATTATTGGTTGTGGAAATATTGCTGATATTTATTTTAGTAATTCCCAGAAGTACTTTAATAATTTTCAAATAGTTGCATGTGCTGATATTAAAAATGAAGCTGCAAAAAACTATGCAGAAAAATATGGAGTAGAACAATTATCAGTAGACCAGATATTATCTAATAAAGAAATTGAATTAATAATAAACTTAACAATACCAGATGTTCATTTTGAAGTTTCAAAATCAATTCTTGATGCTGGAAAACATTCTTATTCAGAAAAACCACTCTCAATAAAGTTTGAACATGGTGAAGAGTTAGTAAATTTAGGTAATTCAAAAGGTTTACATGTGGGCTGTGCCCCAGATACATTTCTTGGTGCTGGTATACAGGAAGCAAAAAAAATTATTGATCAAAATGAAATAGGTAAAATAAATCTTGGAAGTATTTCCATGGGTGTGGCTGGACACGAAATTTGGCATCCAAATCCAGATTTTTATTACAAATATGGAGGTGGTCCGATTCTTGATATGGGCCCATATTATTTCACAGCTTTAGTAAACTTACTCGGTCCTGCAAAAAATGTTTTTACGCAATCAAGAACAGTTTATCAAAAAAGAGTTATTGGTAGTGGTGATAGACAAGGGCAGGAAATAGAAGTTGAAATCCCAACAACATTAGTTTCACAAATAGAATTTGAGAGTGGGGCATTAATTGATTCATTTTTTTCTTTTGATGTTTGGAAACATAGTAAGAATCACATAGAATTATATGGCGATAAAGGTTCAATAAATATTCCTGATCCAAATATGTTTGGTGGTAATATTCTAGTTTGTAAATCAAAAAATGGAGATTGGGAAAATATAGATACCAAGAATAACAATTTAGGTAAAATAAATATTAAAAATAAATCTGAAAAAGCAAATGAATCAGCAGGTATTGCTAACTATAGAGGTATTGGTGTGAGTGAAACAGTTGATGCAATAAAAAATAATCGTTTAAATAGATGTAGCGGAGAATTAAGCCTTCACGTTTTAGATATACTAGATAGTATTATTAAATCATCAAAAGAAAATAAGAAAATAGAACTTAGAAGTTCTATTAAAAATTTAAATTACTTCTCAGAAGATGAGATTAGTAATTTACTAAAGTGAAAGGAATAAAATGAAAAAAGCTTTAATAGTTTATGGAGGTTGGCCAGGACATGAGCCAGAGAAATGTACTGAAATAATTAAAGGCATGTTAGAGCCTGAAGGATATGAGGTTAGGGCAGAATATCAAACTTCTGCATTTGCAGAAGACTATGTTCACGAAATGGATTTGCTTATACCTATAGTGACCATGGCCTTTCATTTTGATCCGAGAGGAGAAATAAAAAAAACTGCTGTTAATAATGTTATTAAAGCTGTTCACAATGGTTGTGGTCTTGCAGGTCATCATGGTGGAATGTGTGATGCATTCAGACAATCAATTGATTGGCAGTTCTTAACTGGTGGTCAATGGGTAAGTCACCCAAATGGTATTCATGATTACAAAGTCAATATAACAAAAAAAGATGATCCAATCATGGAAGGTATTGAAGATTTTGATTATCATTCAGAGCAATACTACATGCATGTGGATCCATTAAATGAAGTTTTAGCAACGACAACTTTTAGAGGTAACGAAGTTTGGAAGCTTGAACAAGAACCTGGTTCATCAAGTGGCGACGCATATACAACAGAATGGTTAAAGGGTGTAGAAATGCCAGTTGCTTGGAAAAGACGAATTGGAAAAGGAAAAATTTTTTATATCTCTCTTGGTCATTTTGCTCATGAATTAAACCATCCACAAATGAATAAAATTTATAAACGTGGTTTACTTTGGGCATCAAGATAGAGTAATATAATATAGGAAATCAAATGACAGAATATTTTAGTAAAATACCAGAGATTAAATTTGAGGGCGAAGAAAGCACAAATCCATTTGCTTTTAAATTTTATGACGAAAATAAAAAAGTTTTAGGCAGGTCTATGAAAGAGCATTTAAGATTTGCTACATGTTATTGGCATACATTCACTTGGCCTGGCCTTGATCCATTTGGCGGTCAAACATTTGATAGACCTTGGATGCAAGCAGGTGATGAAATGAAAATGGCTGAAATGAAACTTGATGCTGCATTTGATTTTTTCACTAAAATAAAAACACCTTTTTTCTGCTTTCACGATAGAGATATTTCTCCTGAAGGTTCAAATTATGCTGAGACACAAAAAAATTTCTTTCATATTATAGATTTAATGGAACAAAAAATTAATGACTCAGGGATGAAATTACTGTGGGGAACTGCAAATGCTTTTTCTCATAAAAGATATATGAGTGGTGCTTCTACCAATCCAGACCCAGAAGTTTTTGCATATAAAGCTGCACAAGTAAAAGATTGTATGGATGCAACGATGAGATTGGGTGGTCAAAACTATGTTCTTTGGGGTGGAAGAGAAGGATACGAAACTATTTTAAATACTGACATGAATAAAGAAACAGCTAATCTTCAAAGATTTTTAGAATTAGTCGTTAATTATAAACATAAGATAGGATTTAAAGGTCAAATTTTATTGGAACCAAAACCTCATGAACCAACTAAACATCAATATGACTTTGATTCTGCAACTTGTTTAGCATTTTTACGAAAGGCAGGTTTAGAAAATGAAATTAAACTAAATGTTGAAGTTAATCATGCAACTTTATCTGGTCATAATTTTGAACATGAAATTGCTTACGCAACTTCAAACAGCGCCTTAGGAAGCATTGATATTAATAGAGGTGATACTTTAATAGGTTGGGATACTGATCAATTCCCAAATAATCCTGCCGACCTAATTATGTCATTTTATTTTATTTTTAAGAATGGCGGCTTAGGCCAGGGAGGTATGAACTTTGATGCAAAAATAAGAAGACAATCTATTGATGCTGAAGATTTATTTCATGCTCACATTGGAGGCATGGATGTTTGTGCAAAAACACTTATTGCTGTTGAAAAACTGATGAATGATAATGTTATTCCTAAGTTTATTGAAGAGAGATATGAAGACTGGAATAAAAATTTGGGTCAGTTTATTCATAATAAAGATACTGGACTAGATGATATAAATAAAAAAGTAATCGATGATAATATTGAACCAGAACCTCGTTCAGGAAGACAAGAATATCTGGAAAATATCTTAAATAAATATTTGTAGTTACTAGCCATAAGTTTCTATACTAATTGATTTATAAATATTATGAAAATTTATAAATTAGATACAGCATCAGATTTTGAAAAATTAGACCTTTGTCTAGCAATAGGTAATTTTGATGGAATACATAAAGGGCACCAAGAAATAATAAATAAAATTAAGGAGATTACTTCAAACAATAATTTATTATCTTCTATAATGAGTTTTAATCCACATCCTCGTATTTACTTTAATCAAATTAATGAGCCTTTTAATATTTATACTCAAAGTGATAAAATAAATTTTCTTGAAAGATTGGGCTTAGATATATTTATAGATTTTTCTTTTGATGAGAATCTATCAATATTATCAGCTGATGATTTTGTAACTAAAATTCTAATTGATAAATTAAATATTAAATACTTAGTTATAGGTTCTGACTTTAAGTTTGGAAAAGACAGGAAAGGTAATTTTAAAACATTAGAAAAGTATGCTGAAAAAAATAATTTTAATATTCATTTAATCGATCCTATTATGCTTGCAGATAAATCTGATAAATATTCATCTTCAATAATTCGATCACAAATAAAAGATGGTTATATGGAAGATGTTACTGAGTCTTTAGGTAGGCCCTGGCATATGCAAGGAAAAATAATTGAAGGTGATAAAAGAGCTAGAGAAATCAATTTTCCGACTGCTAATATGATACCAGATCAACACATATTACCCAAAAGAGGTGTTTACTGTGTAGAAGTGCTGTTAGATGGTAAAAAATACAAAGGTGTTTCAAATTTTGGTTTAAGACCAACAGTCGATGGAAGCAAACTCCTTCTAGAGACACATATGTTTAATTTTAGTGAAGAAATATATGGTAAAGAATTGACTGTTGAATTCCTTACATTTATTAGGTCTGAACAAAAATTTAATAATTTTGAAGAACTAACTAAGCAAATCAACAAAGATATAAATAAAGCTAAAGAATATCATCAACTATAATGGAATATAAAGATACAATTTTTCTTCCCAAAACATCTTTTGAAATGAGAGCTAACCTTCCCTCAAAAGAACCTGCAATAATAGAGGAGTGGGATAAAGAAAATATTTTTAAAAAGTTAAGAGATAAATCTAAAGGTAGAGAAAAATTTGTTCTTCATGATGGCCCACCATATGCAAATGGACATATTCATATGGGGACAGCTCTTAATAAAATTTTAAAAGATGTCATTGTAAGAACTCAACAAATGGCTGGTAAAGACTCTATCTACGTTCCTGGATGGGATTGTCACGGCTTACCAATTGAATGGAAAATTGAAGAAGAATATAGAAAAAAAGGAAAGAACAAGGATGATGTCCCGACTGTTCAATTTAGAAATGAGTGTAGAGAGTTTGCAGAAAAATGGATTGATATCCAAAAAAAAGAATTTAGACGACTTGGCGTTGAAGGAGATTGGGAAAATCCATATCTAACAATGTCAAATCAAGCAGAAGCACAAATTGTTCGAGAGCTTGGAAAATTTTTACTTGATGAAAGTTTGTATAAAGGAGCAAAACCAGTTCTCTGGTCTGTTGTAGAAAAAACAGCTCTAGCTGACGCTGAAGTTGAATATGAAGATCATACGTCCAACACTATATATGTTAAATTTTTAATTAAAAATTCTACGGATAAAGATTTAATTGATTCTAATATTGTTATTTGGACAACAACTCCTTGGACGATTCCAGGTAACAGAGCTCTGGCTTATGGTAAAGAATTAGATTATTCACTTATTGTTGTTGAAGAATTAGAAGAAAATAGTTTAGTCACAAAAAATGATAAATTAATATTTGCATCAGAACTTTTAGAAAGTGTAACTGAAGAAATTGGAATAAAAAAATTTAGTACAAAAAAGAAATTTAAAGGAGATAATTTATCTTCGTGTGAATGTGAACATCCATTTAAAAAATTGGGATACGATTTTATTGTAAAACCATTTCATGGTGACTTTGTAAACTTAGAACAGGGTACAGGTGTTGTGCATATAGCTCCTGGACACGGAGATGACGACTATGTTTTAGGGATAGAAAATAATGTTGATATTGTTCAGACAGTTCAAGATGATGGAAAATATAATCAACATGCTGTTGGTTTTGAAGGTGAGCATATTTATAAAGTAGATCTCAAAATTGCAGATAAATTAGAAGAATTTTCAAAATTATTATTTAAAGGGACGCTTCGTCATAGCTACCCACATTCATGGAGGTCTAAAGCTCCCCTTATTTATAGAAATACTCCACAATGGTTCATTTCCATGGAAAAAAATAATTTAAGAGACATTGCTCTTAAATCAATTGATGAAACTATTTTCTATCCTCCTCAAGGCCAAACAAGGCTAAGATCAATGATTGAAACTAGACCAGATTGGTGTGTCTCCAGACAAAGAGTGTGGGGTGTGCCTTTACCATTATTTGTAAACAAAAAAACAGGTCAACCTTTAAGAGATGAAAATATTATCAATAGAATAGCCGACATATATGAAAAAGAAGGAAGTAATACATGGTTTACTGAAGATCCACAAAGATTTTTAGGTGATGAATATTCACTTAATGATTATGAACAGGTAAAAGATGTCGTTGAAGTATGGTTCGATAGCGGTTCCACACATGCTTTTTGTCTAGAACAAAGAGAAGATTTGAAATGGCCTGCATCAATGTATTTAGAAGGAAGTGACCAACATAGAGGTTGGTTTCATTCATCTCTTTTAGAGTCTTCGGGAACTAGAGGAAAAGCACCATATGAAAGTGTTTTAACCCACGGCTTTGTTGTTGATGGAAGAGGTCGTAAAATGTCTAAATCTCTAGGTAACGTTATTTCTCCAGATGATATTTTAAAAAAATATGGGGTAGATATTTTAAGATTGTGGGTAGTCGCATCCGATTATTATGATGATCTGAAGCTTGATAATGCTATCCTCCAATCACAAGCTGAGTCTTATAGAAGAATAAGAAATACCTTTCGTTTTTTAATTGGCAATTTAAATGAATTTACTAATGAGGAAGTTATTAATGAGAGTGAGTTTCCAGAGTTAGAAAAATATCTTCTTCATCGATTGTGGGAAGTTGATCAAGTTGTTCAAAAATGTGTATCAACATTTAACTTTCACTTGATGTTTACAACACTATTAAACTTTTGCTCAACTGATCTTTCAGCTTTTTATTTTGATATTAGAAAGGACACTATATACTGTGATAGTAAAGAATCGGTTAAAAGAAGATCTACTAGAACTCTATTAAATATAATTTTTAATCATTTAGTAAGATGGTTTGCGCCATCTATTTCCTTTACCTCTGAAGAAGCGTGGAAAGCTATGGGCAATAAAGAAAGTATACACCTACAAGATTTTTTAAATTGTAAAAATGAATATGAAGATAATCAATTAAATAAAAAATGGAATTTAATTAAAAATATTAGGAAAGTTGCCACTGGAGCAATTGAGAAAATCAGAGAAGAAAAAATTATACGTTCAAGCTTAGAAGCTCATTTGGATATATTTATTTCTAAAGAAAGTTTTGATAAAGTTAATGACGTTATGTTTGATGAAATTACTATTACTTCATCATTTAAAGTACATATACTTGATGAAAATAGCCAAGGTTTTTCAATAGATGAAATTGAAAATGTAAAGGTACAAGCATCAAAAGTTAGTGGTCAAAAATGTCAAAGATGCTGGAAATATGAAAAAGAATTAGTGAAAAATGAAATTTGCAATCGTTGTAATGATGCAATAAGTTAAGTGATAAAGATAGCTATACTAGTATCATTGATTTTTTTTGATCTTCTAACTAAGTATTTAATTCAAGATAATTTGTTTTTAAATCAATCAATAAAAATCAATGAATATTTTGATTTAGTTTATGTTCAGAACTTTGGTGTTTCTTTTGGTTTATTCTCTGGTTATGTTTCCCATTGGATATTAATACTTATAGCCTTAATAGTTGTTATATTAATTTTTTATTTATTTATTAAATCAGATAAACAACTAGAAAAACTGGCTTATTTCTTTGTTATAATTGGGGCTTTATCAAATATCATTGATAGATTGATAAATAGTTATGTTGTTGATTTTATCTTACTACATTATGAAAATTTTTATTGGCCAGCATTTAATCTAGCAGATATCTATATTACAATTGGAATTATCATGTTAATAATGAGTTTTTTTATAAAATCAAAAAATGTAAAATGAAAAAAGTTATTTTTGTAATAATCATTTCCTCAATTTTTCTATCTTCTTGTAACACTATAAGAAGTAGTGCCGGTGTAGAAAGAAAAGTAATAGATGAATATAATGTAGTTGAAAATCCTCCATTAGTAATTCCACCAAATTTTAATTTACTGCCACCTGACCAAATTGAATCAAAAGATATTGATGATACCGATAGTGAGCTTGCAAAGGAAATTCTCTTTGGTCTGGATGAAGAAAATGACGAAACACCTTCTGAAAATTCTGTTATCGACAATATTTTAAAAGAAACTGAAGCAGATCAAGTAGATAATAGTATCAGGGAAGATCTTGATGGAAACTCAGAAGATGAAATAAGCCAAAATAATACAGATGTTGAAAGTGAAAATATAGAAGAGCCAAAAAAGAAGAAAAGATTTTTCTTTTTCAACAGTAAAGAAGAAAATGAAGATGACGAAGAAGGTGAACCTAAAAAGAAAAAAAGATTTTTCTTCTTTTAATTTTATAAATGGAAATAAAATACTTTAATTCAAATTTTGACAAAATCACTCGAAATAAAGATACTGAGGAAAGTATAACAAATTTAATAAAAAAACTTCCTTCTCTGAATATTGTTTCAGATAAAAATTTATTAGAAGAAACCATAAAAATTTCAAATCAATTTAAAGAGAAAAAGGAAAAAATAATTGTATTTGGTACAGGGGGTTCAAATTTAGGAGCTAGAGCATTAAATAATATTATTTCCAATAATAAAATTATCTTAGAATTTTATGATAATGTTGACCCTATTAATTTTGAAAAAAATTTTCAAAATATTAATTTTGAGCTAACTGGCTTCTTGGTTATTTCAAAATCGGGTACTACACCAGAGACATTATCTCAATTTTCATGTCTCTATCAAAAGGCAATAGAAGCTAACAAAGTTGAAGATTTTTTTTCAAATACTCTAATCATAACTGAATTTAAAGAATCACCACTTTTTAAAATTGCGAAAGATAATAATTGTTTACTATTAGAGCATCATAAAGATGTTGGAGGCAGATATTCTGTATTTACCAATGTTGGTATAGTTCCTGCAATCATTTCTGGATTAAATATAGATGCACTTTTTGATGGAGCATCTGAAGTAATTAATAATATTGATAATTACAAACCGTACGATCTTGGAAGATATTTAACTCAAAAAGAAAATGTAAAATTTACTAATAATGTTTTAATGACATATTCTGATTCACTTTATTTTTTTGGAAAATGGTATCTGCAACTTTGGGCAGAAAGTATTGGAAAAAATAATAAAGGTATTACAGCAATTCATTCAGTAGGGACCACTGATCAACATAGTCAATTACAATTGTATTTAGATGGACCTAAAGATAAATATTTCACCTTTATCACTACAGATCATTCAAATAAGGGCATAAAAATTAATAATGATATGTTTCAAGGTACTGATATTGACTATTTTAAAGATAAAACAATGGGTGATTTAATGGAGGCTGAACAGCGTGCAACCATCGAAACTTTTAAATTAAATAATTTTAGTTTTAGAGAAATTTATATTCCTAAAATAGATGAACAAAACTTAGGTAAATTATTATCTTTTAGTATTATAGAAACAATTGCTTCTTGTATGTATTTAGATGTAGATCCTTTTGATCAACCTGCTGTTGAACAAGGTAAAAAACTAACGAAAACTTATTTAAGATAATTTTAAAAAATAAATTATTGTTTTACCGTAAGTCTTTTTTTGAAGTAGATTCAAATTTTCTGGAATCACAATATCATCTCTCTCACTCGTCTCCAAACCAATCAAAGTAGTATCTTTAATTTTATTTGATAAATTTTCTAAAAACTTTGTTAAATTATACTTTGCATATGGTGGATCAATATAAACAACTGAAATATTTTGAAATTCTATTTCTAATTTAGAACTA
Organism: uncultured Alphaproteobacteria bacterium; assembly: GCA_902618385.1. Taxonomy (GTDB): domain Bacteria; phylum Pseudomonadota; class Alphaproteobacteria; order HIMB59; genus CACPNW01. Next base: position 26,895 of record CACNAF010000010.1, read on the forward strand.
ATAAGGTCTTCTTCATAAATTTTAAATTGATTATTTTTACAAATATCTAAACAATTTGTTCTTAAAATATTAATAACCTCAATATTATTTTCAAAAAAAATTACTCCACTCATGCCTCTAGAAATTGCTTCTAAACCCATTGTGCCAATACCTGCGAAAAGATCTAAAAAAATTTTATTTTTATATAATTCAATTGAATTTTTGATTGCATAACTTTCAATAACTGAAAAAAAAGCTTCTCTTTTTAGAGAAGAAGTTGGTCTTACAAAATCATTAATACTAGCTAATTTTTTTTGTTTAAACTTTCCTCCAGTAATCCGTATCATTTTATTTTTGTATTTAATTTTTGAAATTGCCCCTCTTTAAGTCTTCCAAGCTTATAAGGACCATATGCAATTCTTATTAACTTAACTATATTCCATGAAAAATAATTACAAATATTTCTAATCTCTCTATTTTTTCCTTCTTTTAGTTTAAAAATTAACCAACTCTGATTTTTTAATTTTTTTTCAAAGGTAACTTTAATTTTTCTATAACTAATTTCCTTAATTGTAATGCCTTTATTAATTTTTTGCAGATCAATATTTTGTACTTTGCTATTTATACAAACTCTATAGATCCGCTCAACGTTTGAAGATGGATGTTCTAAATATCTTGAATAATCACCATTATTAGTAAGCAAGATCAACCCTTCACTCATATAATCTAATCTACCTACACTTATCAATTGACCAATATTTTTTGGTAATAAATCAAAAATTTTTTTCCTACCTAAATTATCTTTTGTACTACAAATATATTTAATTGGTTTGTATAACTTCCATACTTCAACTTTATTTATTTTTTTAACAATTTTATTATTAACTTTAATAATATCTAAATCACTTACTTTATGACTTGGGTGAGCACATATTTCATTATTAATTTTAATTTTCTTTTCAATAATTAATTTTTCTGCATCTCTTCGTGAACAAATTCCAGCACTTGATAGATATTTTGAAATTCTAATATTCACTTTGCTTCATTAATGAAATTTTTTATTATTTTTATATCAGATTTTGTAATTAAAAATTCAGGGTGCCATTGCAAGCCAATACACCATTTATGTTTTTTGTGCTCTATTCCTTCAATAACACCATCATTGGCTGCACATGAAACATTAAGGTCTTTACCAATTTTTTTTACTGACTGATGATGTGCACTATTAACTTTTATTTTTTGAGTCCCGCATATTTTATATAATTGAGTTTCTTTTAAAATATTAACACTGTGACTAGTTTGATTTCTTGGATTTACTTGTTCATGGTTTATCGGATCTCTTTTTAAATCTTGTATTAATGTTCCACCACATGCAACATTGATAAGTTGCGCACCACCACAAATTCCCAATATAGGTTTGTTATATTTAAAAAAATTATTGAAAATATTTAATTCAAAATTTGTTCTCTTATTTTTTATATTTTTAGATTGAGTATTACTTGTTTTATATAATTTAGGATTAATATCAAAATCACCTCCAGTAATAATTAGACCATCAATTAAATCACAAAAATCACCAATATATTTTTTTTCATGTAAAAGAGGAAAAGGAATAGCATTAAATTTTGTTAAGGAAGTTAAGTAATTTTCCCTCAATGCATACCATGGAAATTTTGAGTATGTTTTCTTTTTTTCACTATCAAGAGTTATTCCAATAATTGGTTTTTTCATTATAATTCAATTATAATGTACAACATAAGTGTGTTCCAGAATGAACGTTGATTTTTTTATGAAAGAAGCAATTATTGAAGCAGACAAGGCTTATAATTTAAATGAGGTTCCAGTTGGAGGAATACTTGTTGATAATGCAACGAACAAGATTGTAGCCAGAAGTTACAATACAGTAAATAAAGATAAAAATGCTATCAAACATTGTGAGTTAAATCTAATTCAAGAAACTTGCGAAAGACTAAAGTTAAAATATTTAGAGAATATGACATTATTTGTAACATTAGAACCATGCACTATGTGCGCTAGTGCAATAAGTGAAGTACATATTAAAAATGTCTATTTTGGTGCCTATGATGAAAAAAATGGAGGAATTGAAAAACTTCGAGTTGCCTTTCAAAGAGATAATATATTTACGCCAACCATTTATGGTGGCATTATGGAAAAAGAATGTAGCAATTTATTAAAAAAATTTTTTAAAAATATAGATGATTGATAAAATAAATATACCTGAGTTTGAAGTTTCAGAATTTAATCAAGCGTTTAAAGAAGTAATTGAATCCAATTTTAACTATGTAAGAATTAAAGGAGAGATTTCTGAGTTTAAAACTGCAACAAGAGGTCAAATTTATTTAACACTAAAAGATGAAGATTCAATTTTAAGTGGAGTTATTTGGGATCAGAAAAAAAAATATTTAGATATAAATCCAGAAATAGGATTAGAAATTATAGCAACTGGAAGAATTACCACTTGGTCTCGCTATAAAACTACGTACCAAATAGATATTGATAAAATTGAAATTGCAGGAGAGGGAGCACTTTTAAAACTTATTGAAGAAAGAAAAAAAAGACTTCAAAAAAAAGGTTATTTTGATGAAGATAAAAAAATCCCATTACCTTTTTTGCCTGAGAGATTAGGTATAATTACATCTCCCACTGGCTCTGTAGTACACGACATAATTAATAGAGTGAATGATCGTTTTCCAATGCCTTTAGATATATGGCCTGTTTCTGTACAGGGTGTTGATGCAGCATATAGTATTATAAATGCTATCGAAGGTTTCAATAAACTTAAATCTGCTAAACCAGATATTCTAATTGTTGCTAGAGGTGGAGGAAGTACAGAAGATTTAATGGCATTCAATGATGAAAATCTTGCAACAAGTGTTTTTGATTCAAAAATACCTATTATTTCAGCAATAGGTCATGAAACAGATACGACGATTATTGATTTAGTATCAGATTTAAGAGCATCTACACCAACTGCGGCAGCAGAAAAAGCTACACCGGTTAGATTTGAATTAATTGAAAAAATTAAAAATTTACAACTAAGATTAAACACAAAAGTTAATTCACAAATTCAGTCCAAAAAGGAAAATTACGAATACTTAAATAAGTTTC
>CACNAF010000011.1:0-29985 GCA_902618385.1 uncultured Alphaproteobacteria bacterium
CTTACGCAATCATTAATATCAAAATTGGCTGTTGCAATTGGAATTCTTGTTTGTGTTTTGATATATTCAAACAATTTAAACAGAGCAAAAAATCTTTCCTATAACTTAGATCCTTTATATTCTCTTTCTAAAAATAAGTGGTATGTGGATGAGCTATATCATAAAGTATTTGTTTTAACTTTTTTCAAATTGGCAAACTTTTTCTGGAAAAAAGGAGATGAAAAAACTATTGATGGTTTAGGACCAAACGGGGTCTCCTGGATTATTTCAAAATCTTCATCTTATGTAAGTTTGTTTCAATCAGGGTATTTGTTTCATTATGCTTTTGCTATGCTTGGAGGCTTAGTAATAATTTTAACATGGTTTTTATATTACTAAATGATTGACTGGCCATTGGTATCAGTAATAATTTTTTTACCTTTAATTGGTGCTTTAATTATTCTTTTTATTAAAGAAGATGAATTAACATCAATTAATATTAAATGGGCTGCTTTACTAGCAACATTAGGAACATTTATTTTAAGTTTAATACTCTGGTTACAATTTGATTATTCCAATCCGTCTTATCAATATGAAGAAAAATTTAGATGGTTTGATGATTTTAAATTCTTCTACCATGTTGGAGTTGACGGTATTTCACTTTTTATGATTTTACTAAGTACATTTTTGACCCCACTTTGTATTTTAGCTAGTTGGAATAATATAAAAAAAAGAGTCAAGGAATACATGCTTTCTTTTTTATTTTTAGAGACTGTAATGATTGGAATGTTTGCCTCTATAGACATACTTTTATTTTATATTTTTTTTGAAGCAGTATTAATACCAATGTATCTAATCATAGGTATATGGGGAGGAAATAGAAGAATCTATGCTTCTTTTAAATTCTTTCTCTACACTCTTTTGGGTTCAGTACTCATGTTGATTGCTATTATTGTGATGTATAGAAATACAAGTTCAATGAGTATTGAATTCTTACAAGGTAATTATTTTTCCTATAATACTCAATTGTTTCTATGGCTCGCCTTCTTTGCTTCCTTTGCAGTTAAAATTCCTATGTGGCCGTTTCATACATGGTTGCCCGATGCCCATGTTGAAGCTCCAACGGCTGGATCTGTTATTTTAGCTGGAGTACTTTTAAAAATGGGTGGATATGGTTTTATCCGTTTCTCTTTAGGTATGCTTCCAGAAGCAACAGAGTTTTTTATTCCTTTAATTATGACATTAAGTATAGTTGCCATTGTATACACTTCCTTGGTAGCACTAGCACAAACTGATATTAAAAAACTAATTGCATATTCATCTGTTGCTCATATGGGAATTGTAACAATTGGAATTTTCTTAGTGAATCAACAAGGTTTAGAAGGAGCAATGATGCAAATGATTAGTCATGGACTAGTTTCAGCAGCTTTATTTTTATGCGTTGGTGTTATTTATGATCGAATGCATACTAGAGAAATTGAATTTTACGGAGGATTAGTTCAAAGAATGCCACTTTATGCAACAGTATTCATGATCTTTATGCTGGGATCAGTTGGATTACCTGGGACTAGTGGTTTTATTGGAGAATTTTTAGTTATTGTTGGCGCATTTAAATTTTCAAGTTATGTTGTAATTGGCGCCGCTTTTGGAATAATATTATCCGCTGTTTACATGCTATACCTTTACAAAAGAATTATTTTTGGCACCATAACTAACAATAAACTTGCAGATATTTTAGATATAAACACAAGAGAGAAAATCATATTAATTCCTTTAGCAATTTCAGTAATATTACTAGGTATATTTCCAAATCTATTTTTAGATCCTATGAGATTATCACTTGAACAAATTATAACAAACTATGAAATAGCCAATGCTAAATAATATTTATAATATTTTTTTTATACCTGAAATTTTTTTAGCATCCTCTTCTTTTGTTTGCTTACTCTTTGGCCTGTTTTTAAAAAAGAATGCATTTAGACAAACTTCCAATCTAGCAGTTTTCGTTTTATTATTGACCATTTTGCTTGTTTACTATGATAGTGAATCAAATTTTGCAAATTACAAAAGTTTATTTAGCCACTCTTCTTTTATAGATTTTTTTAAAATTTTAGCTTTATTAGGAACTATAGCTAGTATCATCATTTCTAAAGATTATTTCTTAGGTATTAAGCTAAAAAATTTTGAAATTCCTATTTTACTTTTATTTTCAACACTTGGGATGATGTTAATGATTGCTTCAAATAATCTTATGTCCATGTATCTAGCAATAGAACTACAAAGTTTATCTCTATATGTTGCTGCAGCAATAAAAAGAGATTCAATTTCATCAGCTGAGTCAGGAGTAAAATACTTTATTTTAGGAGCATTATCGTCTGGTATACTTTTGTATGGCTTCTCCTTAATTTATGGATTTACTGGTTCGATGAATTTTGATGATATAAGTTTCTATTTATCAAAATATGATAATTTAAATTTAGGCTTAATATTTGGGCTTGTATTTGTGATGGTAGGCTTAGCTTTTAAGGTTTCAGCCGTACCTTTCCATATGTGGACTCCCGATGTTTATGAAGGAGCCCCAAATTCAATTACAGGTTTTTTTGCTATTGTCCCTAAGATTGCGGCAGTAGCTTTAATTTATCGTTTTTGCTTAGTTCCATTTGAAAATTTCTACTTAGAATGGAGTCAAATAATTTTATTTTTATCAATAGCCTCAATGTTTCTTGGAGCCATAGCGGCTATAGCACAGTCAAATATTAAAAGATTATTAGCTTATAGTTCTATCGGACATATAGGCTATATCTTAATCGCTTTAGTTGCAGCAAATGATGATGGAATTAAAGCAGTATCAATTTATATGTTTTCATACATGATAATGAATGTTGCTATTTTTGCTATTTTACTTTCGTTAAAAGTTAAAAATGAATATTTAATTAATATAAGCGATTTAAAAGGGTTAAGTAAAAGTAATCCAATCGTTAGTCTTTCTATTTCAATAATAATGCTATCTATGGCTGGCATTCCACCATTTATAGGATTTTTTGGAAAGTTTTATGTTTTCATAGCTGCAATTGAACAAGAATTATATTTACTTTCAGTTCTTGGTGTCCTAGCTAGTGTAATTTCTGCTTTTTATTATTTAAGAATTATTAAGATAATGTATTTTGATGAAAGTAAAAGTGAAGGAATAATTAATTTTCAAATTTCTTTTCAATCAAAAATTATTTTATCCTTAAGTTTATTTTTAATTATTTGTTTTATATTTTACCCATCTTTATTGATTAATATATCTGCAAGTTTGACCATTTGATTAATGTCATTAGATAAAATTAAGAACCTATTAGATAAAAACAATTTTGATTTTCATTTTATTGAATCTGTAGATTCTACAATGTCAGAAGTTAAAAAACTTATTTATGATAGAAATATATGTTTGATGGCAAATGAACAAAAAAAAGGATTTGGAAGACGGGGAACAACATGGGAAAGTCCAAAAAATAATGTCTATATTTCTATTTTATCTAAAAATATATTGCCAATAGAAAACCATTTTTTAAATAATGCTTTTATTACTAATATGATCTGCTCTGTAATTGAAAATATTTGTAATGTTAAAACTCAAATTAAATGGCCAAATGACATTTTGATTAATAAAGAAAAAATTTCTGGAATAATTTCTGAAATATTTAATATCAAAAGTGATAAATATATAAATACTGGTTTTGGAGTTAATATAGTATCTTCTCCAAAAATTGAAAATTATCCAACAACTAATATTAATAAATACAATAAAGAAATTAACAATTTTTATTTTGTATATGAAATTATGGAAGAGTATTTTAACAATTTTAAACAACTGCTAAATAATCACGAAAAAATTATGACTGAATATAAAAGTAGATTATTATATTTAGGAAGCAATATTAATTTAAAAATTGATGAACAAAATGTAAAACAAGGAATATTTCATAATCTTAACCCTGATGGTTCAATCACTTTAAAAAATAATATTAATTTTGAAAATATATATAATGCTAGAATAATTTAATGATTGTTATAGATGCAGGTAATACGAATATAGTTATAGGTTTTTATAAAAAAAATAAACTAATTAAAATTATTAGATTAAAAACAGAAAAAAAAATCAATATTACAAAAAAAGAAATAAATAAATTTTTTAAATCTAACAAAAAGTTGATTAATAATCTTAAAGATAGATTTTGTATCTTGTCCTCTGTTGTACCTTCTTTAAATTTAATTTTTAAAAATATTTTTCAAAAGAATAAATTCAAATTTTATGTAATTAATCCCAAAAAAATATCATTTAGAAATAGTATCAATTATAATTTAAATCAAATTGGAAGTGATCGAATAGCAAACTATGCCTTTGCATATAGTAAGAAAATCAAAGACTGTATAATTCTCGACTTTGGTACAGCTACTACATTTGATGTCATTAAAAATAATATATATTTAGGTGGACTAATTTTCCCAGGTATAAATCTTTCAATGGAGACACTTTTAAAGAATGCTGAGTTAATAAAAACTTCAAAAATCTCAAAATCTAATAATATTGTAAGTAATAATACATCAGCTTCTATTCAATCAGGTTTCTATTTTGGTTATTTGCATGCAGTTAATGGCATATTAAAGCAAATTATTAAGGAGAATAACTTTAAGCCTAAAGTCTATATTACGGGTGGTCTAGGTAAAATATTTAGGGATAAAATTATTTATAAACCTATATATATGGAACATTTGACATTAGAAGGAATAAAAGAAATCGGTAACAAACATTATCATGAGAAATAATTTACAACTAAATGATTTTAATCAAGGACTACACTTTTTATCTCTTGGAGGTATTGGAGAAATAGGTGCAAATTGTTATCTTTACGGATGTGATGGAAAATGGATAATGATAGATTTAGGTCTTTCATTTGCAGATGAAAAGTTTCCTGGTGTAGATTTATTGGTACCAAAAATAGATCATATTGAAAGTTTAGAAGATAGTCTCGAGGCTATTATTATCAGCCATGGTCATGAAGACCACGCAGGAGCTGTTGCGTTCTTAGCAAATAAAATTAAATGTCCTGTATATGCTAGCAAATTTGCAAAATTTCTTATTGAAAATAGGCTAAAAGAATTCAATAAAGTAGAAGGATTTACTTTAAAAGAGATAAATCTAGACAAGAAATTAATACTCAATAATTTTGATATAAGTTTTATTCCAACTACACATTCAATTCCTGAACCAACTGCAATAGTAATTAAAACAAAATATGGATCATTACTTCATACTGCTGATTGGAAAATAGATCATTCACCTACTTTAGGAGACTCATTTTCAAAAGAAAAATTTGAAAAATTAGGAAACGATGGTTTACTTGCCTTAATAGGTGACTCTACTAACGCAAATGTGCCTGGTAAATCAGGATCTGAAAGTGACGTAAGGGATGAACTGACAAGTATATTTTCAAGATTTTCTAATAGAATTGTTGTTACCTGTTTTTCTTCAAATATTGCAAGAATGAAAAATATTATTCAAGCAGCAAAAAAAAATAAAAGAAAGGTCACTCTTGTTGGTAGGAGTATGAAAAAAAATATCGAAGTAGCAAGAAAATGTGGTTATGTTGCAGATGATGAAATTTTTATCAGTGAAGATGAAGCTTCTTATATACCAAGAGAAAATTTAGTCATAATTTGTACTGGAAGTCAGGGTGAAAAAAGATCTGCCCTTTTCAGAATAGCTTATAATTCTCATCAACATTTACATTTAGAACCTGAAGATGTAGTAATTTTTAGCTCTAGAGATATTCCTGGCAATGAAAAATCTATAAATAATTTAAAGAACTTACTTATTAGACAAAGAGTTGAAATAGTAACAGCTGATGATGATTTAGTACATGTTTCAGGTCATGGTTATGCAGATGAAATAAAACAAATGTATAATTGGACAAAACCTTACTTATCTATTCCTGTGCATGGTGAACCCATGCATTTAGAGGCGCATAAACAATTATCTTACTCATCTCAAGTACCATTTACTAAAATTTTAGAAAATGGAAAATGTCTCAAAATTGCACCAGGTCAACCTCAAATTGTAGAAAAATTTGAAACTGGAAAGTTAATTGTTGAGGGTAAAAATCTTTATGACTCTGAATCTGTATTTATTAAAGAGAGAAGGAAATATTCATTTGAGGGGTTAGTTTTAATTTCTTTAATTATCAATGATGATGACTATTCGATTAATAAAAATATGTTACTTACTTTAAAAGGATTGCCGGGAATAGATGAAGAAAATATTAAAAATGATTTTAAAATACTTTTTATAGAAAACTATACAAAACTTAACAAAGATCAAAAATCATCAGATCTTATTGTATCTGACTTAGTTAAAAGTAGTTTTAGAAAGATTATAAAAAATTCAATTCAAAAAAAACCAGAAATTGAAGTTCATTTAATACGATTTTAATGGCATTATTTACTCATGTTCTAATTTTTATACTTGTTTGGTGGATTTTATTTTTTATATTCCTGCCGATTAAGATAAAAGTACCCCAAAAAGTAGAATCTGGACATGCAAAAAGCGCTCCAAGTAAGCCATATCTTCTAATAAAATTTATAGCAACTTCATTAATATCAGCTTTAATTTTATTTTTTTTGATTTTATTTGGATTTGATTTATCAAATATATTTAATAAATGAAATATTCTAACTTTTTTCTTCCCACTATTAAAGATCCGCCATCAGATGCTGAAATAATTTCACATAAATTAATGATCAGAGCTGGTATGATTAAACAATCTAGTGCCGGTATTTATTCGTGGTTACCATTAGGTTTACTTGTATTAAAAAAAATTGAACAGATTGTCCGAGAAGAACAAAATAATGCAGGAGCAGTAGAACTTCTTATGCCTACGATTCAATCTTCTGATTTATGGATTAAATCAGGAAGATACGATGATTATGGAAAAGAGATGTTGAGGATTACAGATCGAAGTGGAAGGGAAATGCTTTACGGTCCAACAAATGAAGAATTAATTACAGATATATTCCAATCACATATAAATTCTTACAAAGATCTTCCAAAAAATCTTTATCATATTCAATGGAAATTCCGAGATGAAGTTAGGCCTAGGTTTGGAGTAATGCGAGGAAGAGAATTCTTAATGAAAGATAATTATTCATTTGATCTTGATGAAAGCGAAGCAAAAAAATCTTATGACAATATGTTTAAAGCATATATAAAAACTTTTATTAGAATGGGTTTAACACCAATTTCTTTAAGAGCAGAAACAGGACCAATAGGAGGTAACTTAAGTCATGAATTTCAAATACTGGCTAAGACTGGTGAAAGTACACTTTATTATGATAAAAAATTAGAAACACTAAACCCTGAAACTATAGACCCAAATGAGTTGCAGTCATTTTATGCTGCAGTTGATGATCAACATGATGAAAAAAATTGCCCAATTTCTAATGAAGATTTAAAAATTTCTAAGGGAATTGAAGTGGGTCATATATTTTATTTTGGAACAAAATATTCTGAGAAATTAAATGCATTTGTTCAAGATAAAAGTGGGAAAAATGTTCCAGTGCATATGGGATCATATGGCATTGGTGTTTCAAGACTTGTGGGTGCAATTATAGAAGCTTATCATGATGACAAAGGAATTAGGTGGCCTTTAGAGGTTGCTCCATTTAAGGTTTCCATAGTTGATTTAATGCCAGAAGATCAAGATTGTGCCACAAAATCATTAGAGTATTATGAATATTTTATGAAAAATAATATTGAAGTCATTTTAGATGATAGAATCTGCAGTATAGGAAAAAAATTATCTGATAATGAGTTAATTGGGACACCATATCAAATTATTATTGGCAAAAGAGATTTAAAAGATAATTTAGTAGAAATAAAAAATCGCCAAAATAATGAAAGTGAAAAAATTTCATCCAGTAGTGTAATTGATTTTATTAATAATAAGTTAAAAAAATAGATGATTTCTAAATCAGAACGATTACTGATTTTTAGGTTTTTATTCTCTAAGAAATCTGATGGCTATGTGTCTATTTTCGCTTGGTTTTCAATAATAGGAATTAGTTTAGGAGTAGCAGCAATTATTATAGTAATGTCTATTATGAATGGTTTTAGAATAGATCTAACTAACAGAATAATTGGACTTAATGCACACCTTAATATTTATAGTTTTGATAATGAGATAACAAACACGCAAGCTGATGAGCTCATATTGAATATTGATAATTCTTTTTTTTACCTACACTACAAATCTATTGAAACAAATGGATTAATTATAAAATCAAATAACTCAAAAGGTGTTATGATCAAAGGCTATGACGAATATGATAAAAATCATTATTTGTTTAATTCAATTAATATGGGCGCATTAATTCAAAATCCAAAAAATGAAATATTAATTGGAGACTCCTTAGCGAATGAAATGAATTTAAGAGTGGGAGATAAGGTTAAAATTGCAATTCCAAAGACTGATAAAACAATATTAGGAAATATTCCAAGATTTAAAACATTGGAGGTAGTAGGTGTATTTGATCTAGGTTTATATGAATATGATTCAAATTTAATTTTTTTATCTTCAGAACTTGTTAGAAAATTACTCTTATATGATGAAGGTATATATAACAAAATTGAATTCTTTACATCATCTCCTAATAAAATTGAATTATTTAAAAACAAAGTAGAATTAGAAATATCTAATCTTTTATTAAATTTATATTCAATATCTTGGAAGGATCAAAACAAAACTTTAATAAATGCACTTAAGGTGGAAAAGAATGTTATGTTTATTATTCTTTCTTTAATTATCTTAGTTGCATCATTAAATATAATTTCAGGATTAATTATATTTGTAAAAGAAAAAAACAAAGATATTGGAATTTTGAAAACTATTGGAATGAGTAATAAAAGTATTATAAAAATATTTTTTACTATTGGAATCTCAATTGGTTTAATAGGATCTTTAATAGGATTAATAATTGGAATTCTTTTCACAATAAATATTAAATCAATTCAAACTTTTTTAGAATATTTACTTGGAACAAAACTGTTTTCTGAAGAAGTTTATTATTTATCATCTTTACCTTCTAAAATTAGCGTAACTGAGGTAGTTTACGTACTTTGTGTAGCAATAATCATATCAATTATATCAACTATTTTTCCAGCTTTAAGTTCAGCTAGAATAGATCCTATTAAAAGTTTAAGAAGTGAATAATAAATATTTATTAGAGATAGCCAATCTTTGTAAAAATTATACAAATGAAAATAATTCAAAAATTGACATAATTAAAAATTTAAATTTTAAATTAAAGCAAAACACTAAAGTTTCAATTGTTGGGCCTTCAGGTTCAGGCAAAACAACTTTTCTCAATATTATTGGTTTACTTGATTCAGAATATGATGGAAACTTTTATTTTAAAAATAAAGATATTTCTTTGTACTCTAAAGATGAAACGAATAAAATTAGAGGATTATCCATTGGTTTTATCCATCAATTTTTTCATCTGATTCCTGAACTCACTGTCATTGAGAATGTTATGCTTCCATTATTAATAAATAAAAATGAAAAGAATAGTTATGAAATTTCTAAAAAACTACTTCTTGAATTTGGTTTGGATGAAAGGATAAACTATAAACCTTTAAAATTATCAGGAGGAGAACAGCAAAGAGTAGCTATCGCAAGATCTTTAGTCAATAATCCAGATTTAATTTTAGCTGATGAGATGACTGGAAATCTTGATGAAGATACTGCTAACAACATTTTTAAATTTTTTATAAATTATATCGAACAAAATAAAAAAACTTTAGTATACGTTACACATAATAAAACTTATTCTTTATTAGCTGATGAAATTTATTATTTTAAAAATAAGAAAATAGATTTAAAGAATGATTAATCCTTTTATTCATTTACGATCTTTATCTTCATATTCTTTATCTGAAAGTACGCTAAAAATTACAAATTTAGTAGATCTAGCTAAAAAAAATAACATGCCTGCAATCGCTATTACAGATAATAATAATATGTTTGGAGTCTTTGAATTTTCCAAAGAATGTGTAAAAAATAATATTCAACCTATAATTGGAACTTCAATAAATTTATTAGATATTATTGTAAATAATCAAATTTCCCAAGTTACATTTTTAGTTAAAAATGAAATTGGGTATAGAAATCTATTAGAATTAAGCTCACTTTCTCATCTCAATGAAGGAAATAATATTGGTATATACTTTTCGCAATTAGATAAATTTTCTGAAGGTTTATTCTGCTATATAGGTGGTGAATTAAATCCTTTACTTTTATTAAACAAAGAAAACAAAAAAAAAGATATAATTAAATTAATAGATAATTTTAAAAAAGTTTTTAAGCAAAATTTTCTTTTTGAAATTCAAAGAATAAATGATCAAAATATTGATATTTTTGAAAAAGAATTTATTAATTTATCAAAAAAATTTGACATACCCCTTATTGGTTCTAATAATATAAAGTACGCAAATAAAGAGGATTATTCAGCTCATGATGCATTACTTTGTATTGCTCAAAAATCTACAATTAATAATTCTCAAAGAAAAACTTCTAATGAAAATATTTATTTTAAATCAAATGAAGAAATGTTTGCAAATTTTGAAGATATTCCTGAGATAATACAAAACAATTTAAATATTTCTCTATCTTGTAATTATTTTCCTGAATCAACAAAACCACAATTACCAGAATTTAAAAATGATTTAAATCTATCAGCAGATGATTTTTTAATAAAAACCTCAGAATTGGGACTTGAAAAAAAAATAAAAGAAAAGAATATAAAGAATAAAAAAATTTACACAGATAGATTGAAATATGAAAATGAAATCATCATTAGAATGGGTTTTGCTGGATACTTTTTAATAGTAGCAGATTTTGTTAATTGGGCTAAAGAGCAATCCATCCCTGTTGGTCCTGGAAGAGGATCAGGTGCTGGCAGTTTAGTAGCTTGGTGTTTGGGGATAACAGATTTAGATCCATTAGAATATGAATTATTATTTGAAAGATTCTTAAATCCAGAAAGAGTGTCAATGCCAGATTTTGACATAGATTTTTGTCAAACTAGAAGAGATGAAGTTATTGAATACGTAAATAATAAATATGGAAGTGAATGTGTTGCTCATATAATTACCTTTGGAACACTTGCATCTAGAGCTGCCGTGAGAGATATTGGTAGAGTTTTGGAAGTACCCTATGGAGAAGTAGACTCTTTTGCTAAACTCATACCTTTTAATCCATCAAATCCATTGACTTTAAGTGAGTCAATTAAATCTGAGAGAAGTTTACAAGAAAGGATAAGCAATGATGAAAGAATTTCAAATATTATTGATGTGAGTCTTAAAATTGAAGGTACTCACAGACATGCTTCAACACATGCTGCAGGAGTTGTTATTGGTCATGAAAAATTATCTAAAGTAGTTCCTTTATACAAAGATCAAAATACCAATACAAATGCAACACAATTTTCTATGAAATACGTTGAAGAAGCAGGTTTGATAAAATTTGATTTTCTTGGATTAACCACATTATCAATAATTGATGATTGCATAAAATTAATAATTAAAGAGAATAAGAATTTTTTAATAAATAACATACCTCTAGATGACAACAAAACATATGATCAGTTAAGCAAAGGTTACACAGTTGGAATTTTCCAATTGGAAAGTAATGGTATGGGAAGTGTTCTTCGTCAATTACAACCAGATAGATTTGAAGAAATAATTGCCGTAGTTGCTTTGTTTAGACCTGGGCCAATGGATAATATTCCTTCTTTTTGTAATAGAAAACATGGACGTGAAGAAATTAAATATCTTCATTCTATGTTAGAAGAAGTCTTAAAAGAAACTTATGGAATTATTGTTTATCAAGAACAAGTAATGCAGATTGCACAAGTTTTATCAAATTATTCTTTAGGTGAAGCTGACTTACTAAGAAGAGCAATGGGAAAAAAAATTCAAAAAGAAATGGATATGCAAAAATCAAGATTTATAGAAGGTGCAGTTCAAAATAATATTGATAAAAAAGAAGCTTCAAAAATATTTGATTTAGTTGATAAATTTGCGGGATATGGTTTTAATAAAAGTCATGCAGCGGCATATGCTTTAATATCTTATCAAACTGCTTATCTAAAAACTAATTTTCCTCATGAATTTCTTACAGCAACTTTAAACTATTCTATAGATAGAACAGAAAAAATTATTTTACTTAAACAAGAAATAGAAAGATTAAATATCAATTTTTTAAGACCAGATATAAATTTTTCTGATCCATTATTTTCAATTGAAATAAATGACAACTCAAAATCAATAAGATTTGGATTAGCAGCAATTAAAGGTGTTGGTTTAAAATCAATTTCTAGCATGGTGGATGAAAGAAATAAAAATGGAAAATTTAAAAGTATCATAGATTTTATGAATAGAGTTTCAAAGGAGGTAATAAACAAAAGACAACTTGAAAAACTTATTCAGGCTGGGGCTTTTGATAGTATTGAAACAAACAGATCGAAATTATTTAATAATGTTCCAAAATTTGTTGAGCTATTTGGAGTAGAAAAAAATATCAATCAAGATATGCTTTTTGAAGAAAACGAGATTTCTTTTAATGATAAAAATCTATTTAATCAAAATTTTAAAGACTGGAATAACTCTGAAATCTTGTCCAATGAACTAGATGTTATTGGATTTTATTTTTCTGATCATCCACTCAATCATTATCCAAGAAAATTTTTTGAATTAGAAAATATTATTTTATTTAAGGATCATTTTGATAATAATGATAATAATTCAATTAAGGTTTGTGGTGCAATTTTAGATATTAAGGAGAGATCAAACAAGGATGGAAAAAAATATGCTTTTATTACTGTTTCAGAGACTAATTTTCAGTTTGAATTAACAATATTCAGTGAAAATTTATATAAGTACCGACCTATCTTAAAAGAAGGTAATTTATTAGTATTTACAATAGACATTATAAACAATGATGCTGATACTCGTTATATAATAAGAGATATATCTTCTCTTGAATCTATTTTTACTAAAAATAAATATAAATTTAATATTTATTCAAATATTAACAACATAATTGAACTTAAGGATAATATTTTTGAAAAAAAACATAATAATAACAGTAATAATGTTATTGACATATTTATTACAGTAGATCAAAAATTGATCAATTTTGATTTTAATCAATATTCTATAAAATCATTTAAAAAACTTGATGAACTAAATAAATCGAATATTTTAGATTATTCTTTAGAAATATCTTGAATAAATTGAATATTATAATAATAGTTCGTTCAAATTAAATCTAGCACACAGAAAAAACCGGTGTTTTTGTTTCTGTGGAGGTTAAACCGGGAGTTACTATGAATCTACCAGAAGTAAGATTAGAAGATCTTCTAGAATCGGGCGTCCATTTTGGTCATAATGTTAGAAGATGGAATCCAAAGATGAAAGAATACATATATGGAGTTAGAAATAACATACATATTTTTGATCTTAGAATTACATTAGAATTATTAAATTCTGCCCTAACCAAAATACATGAAACAATTTCAAAATCAGGAAAGATCCTTTTTGTAGGCACAAAAAAACAATGTAGTGAAGAAGTTAGAGAGTTAGCACTTTTAAACAATAATTATTATGTTAATAAAAGATGGTTAGGCGGCACCCTAACTAACTGGAAAACAATTTCTAATTCTATAAAAAGACTTGACGAAATTGAGCTATTTTTAAAGGATAACGAATCTTCTAAAAATCTATCTAAAAAAGAATTACTTGATATCTCCAGAGAAAAACAAAAACTTGATTTAAATATTGGTGGAATTAGAAAGATGAATGGAAAGCCAGACCTATTAGTAGTATTTGATGTAATTAAAGATAAAATAGCTGTTCGTGAGGCAACAAAACTTAATATTCCAGTTATTGCAATAGTTGACTCAAATGCGGATCCTGAAAATATTGATTATGTTATACCGGGTAATGATGATGCTCTAAGATCTATAAATCTTTATAAAAAATATTTTTTAGAAACTATTCAAGACGCCACCAACTTTCAAGAAGAACCTAATAATAATGATGATAGTGTAGGAGAAATCAACAAACAGGATAATAAATAATGTCTAGCATAACTGAATTAATTAAAGAACTAAGAGAAAAAACAGGTGCTGGTTTCTTAGATTGTAAGAAATCTTTAGAAGATAATAATAATGATATTGAAAAATCAATTGATGCCCTAAGAAAAAAAGGATTAGCAAAAGCATCAAAAAAAACTGATCGAGCAGCAATTGAGGGTGCAGTAGGTGTTTACTCAAATAAAAATATTACAGCATTAATTAAAGTTAATAGTGAAACCGACTTTGCAGCTAAAAGTGATACTTTTTTAGATTTCCTTGATAGCTTGGGAAATTTAGTTTTAGAAAATAATTCTAAAATAGACAAAAATCAATTTCTGCAATTAAACTTTGATAAAGGAACTGTCCAAGATTATTTTAATTCCATGATTGCAAAAATAGGAGAAAATTTAATTTTAAATGATTTACTTATTAAGGAAAATAAAAATTCTACTTACTCATATTACATACATAATAGTTATAGAGGCAATATAGGTAAAATAATATCATTAGTAGAATATACTACTTCAGATAATAATACTGAAGTTAAAACTTTATCAAAAAATATATGCATGCATATTGCAGCAATGAAACCTGAGTCTATAGATGTAAATGATTTAGATGAAAATTTAGTTAATAACGAAAAAAAAATCCAAAGAGAACTAATTTTAAATTCAGGAAAACCTTCAAATATTGTTGAAAAAATATTAGAAGGCAAAATGAAAAAATACTTTAGTGAGGTAACGCTACTAAATCAATTTTTTATCCTTGATCAAGATAAGACAGTAAGGGATATTATCAACGAACACTCAAAATATAAATATAGCTTAATTTCTTTTGATTTGATTAATCTATAGAATGAAAAAAAGAATATTATTAAAAATCTCTGGTGAATCACTAATGGGATCTTCAAACTATGGCATTGATGTTGCAACTATAAATAAAATATCTAATGAGATTAAAAATGTTTATAAAAAAAAATATCAAATTTGTTTGATTATTGGAGGTGGAAATATTTTTAGAGGAATAAAAGGTGCTTCTGAAGGAATAGATAGGTCTACATCTGATTACATGGGGATGTTAGCTACAGTAATGAATGCATTATCTTTACAAAGTAGTTTAGAAAAAATTAATGTACCAACAAGAGTTCAATCAGCAATTACTATGTCACAAATTGCCGAACCTTATATTAGGAGAAGAGCGTTAAGACATTTGGATAGAGGAAGAATTGTAATATTTGCCGCAGGAACTGGCAATCCATTCTTTTCTACAGATACTGCTGCAACTTTAAGAGCATCTGAATTAGATTGTAAATTAATTATTAAAGCGACAAAGGTTAACGGAATTTATGATAAAGACCCAGTCAAAAACAAAGATGCTAAATTAATCAAAAATATTACTTACAATGAGGTTATAAATAAAAATTTACAAGTTATGGATTTGACTGCTATCAGTTTAGCAAAAGATACAAAAATACCAATTTTTATTACTAATATTTTTATCAAAAACTCTTTAATTAATGTTTTGAATCGTAGAGGTTCATATAGTAAGATAAGTTAGATATGAGTGATCTTGAAAATAGAATGGATTCTGCAGTCTCTCATTTTGAAAAAGAATTAAATTCTTTGAGAACGTCAAGAGCAAATCCATCAATGTTAGATAATATTTTTGTTAACGCTTATGGAGCAAAGACCCCTTTAAATCAGCTTGGTAATATTTCTGTCCAGGATGCGAGCACAATTACAATTCAAGTATGGGATTCATCTTTAATTAAATCAATAGAAAACTCTATTACTGAGTCTAATCTAGGTATTAACCCACAAACAGATGGGCAACTTATAAGGCTTCCAATTCCAAAATTAAGTCAAGAAAGAAGAATAGAGATAATAAAAATAGCATCAGAATTTGCTGAAAATTCTAAAGTCTCGGTAAGAAATATTAGAAGAGATTTTATAGAAATTTCAAAAAATGAAAAGAAGGACTCAAATCTTTCTGAAGATGAATTAAAAAGAAAATTAGATAGTATTCAAAAAACTACAGACGCTAACATTGAGAAAATAGACAAAATATTAGAAGCAAAAAAAAATGATATTTTGAAAGTGTAAGTTTGAACAACTTAAATCACATAGCTTTAATATTAGATGGTAACAAAAGATGGGCAAAGCAAAATCATGTTTCAAATATTCATGGATATTCAAAAGGCTTTGAAAATATAAAAAATTTAGTTAAATTTTCTTTATCAATTAAATTATCTTATTTGACAGTTTTTGCTTTATCTTCTGAAAATTTTAACAGAAGTTCAGTTAAAATTATTTATGATATTATATACAAAAATTTTCAAAAAATCTTTAATGAATTAGTTCAGGATAAGGGAGTAAAAATTAAAATTTTTGGCTCAAGGGAAAATTTACCTAATAAAATAATACAAATATTTGAAAAAATTGAAACAGTTTCATTAAATAATAATAATCTACAATTAAATATTGCATTTAATTATGGTTTTAAAAATGAAATAAGAAATATTTTTGAAAAAATTAGAGAAAATAAACTAAATAATAATTTTGATGATGAAAAAAACATAGATAAGTTATTCTTTATTGGTTCATTACCGGATCCAGACATACTAATTAGAACTGGAGGTTATCAAAGGTTGAGTAATTTTATCATGTATCAATTAACTTATACTGAACTTTTTTTTACTAAAACTCTTTGGCCTGATTTTTCAGAAATAGAATTACAATCAATAATTGATAAGTATTCCAAAATTAAAAGGAAATATGGATTATAAAAATTTTAGTTTAAGGTTATTATTTTCAATAGTTTTTATTTTAATTTATTATTCTATATCAAAAATTAATTTTAAATTAGTTTATTTTTTAGTATTGTTTATTTATTTTTTTATATTCATCGAAATTATAATATATTTTAACAAATACAAATTAATTCCAATAATTTACGTTTTAATATCATTTATTTTTTTTACAAATATTGATTTTAGTAAAACACTTTTATTAAATTTTAATTTCTTTATTTTTATTGTAATTTCTTTTGATATAAGTTCATATGTCATTGGAAAATTATTAGGTAAAAATAAATTAATTAATATTAGTCCAAAAAAAACTGTTGAAGGTTTAATTGGTGGTGTTAGTTTATCATTTCTTTTAAGTTTAATATTTTCATATTATTTATTAAATACTTATATTAATTTAAACTTATTTTTATTTATATTTATGATTATTTTAACAGCTTTTTTAGGTGATATTTTAGAGTCTTACTTTAAAAGAAAAAATAATATCAAAAATTCTAGTTCCTTTATTCCCGGTCATGGAGGTTTATTTGACAGATTTGATAGTTTTTTATTTTCAATTATATTTTATTCTGTATCTGTTAATATTTAACTATGAATATTAACATTTTTGGAAGTACAGGTATTATTGGAACAAAAACCCTACAACTAATTGATGATAATTTTAATAATATTAAAGTTAATTTATTATGTGCTAAATCAAATTATAAATTGTTAATAAAACAAGTACATAAATACAAACCGAATTATGCCTTCCTTTATGATTTAGAAAAAATTCCTAATCTAGGAACAAAAATTGGTAAAACGAAGTTATTAAATTTTAATGAGCTATTAAGTTATTTATCTTCTAGCAAATCAAATCTAAGCGTATTAGCTATTTCAGGATATAAGTCCCTTTATTTTCTTGAACAAATAATTAACAATACTGATAACTTAGGTTTAGCCAGCAAAGAATCAATTGTATCTGCAGGTCATATTTTTAAAAAAAAAAAATATTTTCATAAAACAAATATTTTTCCTTTAGACTCTGAACATTTTTCAATATTTGAATTTTTTCAGAAAACATTAAATAAAAAAATTGTCAGTAAAATTATTTTAACCGCCTCTGGTGGTCCATTTTATAATAGAAAATTTAGTTCATTAAAGGATATAAGTTTTTCTCAAGCAATAAAGCACCCTAAGTGGAAAATGGGATATAAAAATAGTATTGACTCTGCTACTTTAGTCAATAAATGTTTGGAGATTATTGAAGCACATTATCTGTTTGATATACCATTTGAAAAATTAGATATTCTTATTCATCCTGAAGCAATTGTTCATTCTATTATTGATCAGAGTAATTATATAAAGCATTTCAATTCTTTTCATAACGATATGAAGATTCCTATTTATAATTTCTTATCATCTTCAGGTTCAAAATATAAAAATCTCAATAATAAATTCTTACTCAAAAATTATACCAATTTGACTTTTGAAAATGTTAAAAATGATATTTTTCCAATATATAACTATTTTAAAAAAATTGATAAAAATTTACCACAAAATTTAATCAAATTTAATATTGGTAATGAATATGCTGTAAACTTATTTAAGAATAATATTATTAGATATACAGATATTGACAGAATAATAAGAAAAGTAACATCTTTAAATTTGTATTCTAGGGTAAACAATATTAAAGATATAATAAAATACCATGAAGAAGTTGAAAATAAATTACATAAAATCAAAATTCTTAATATTTAATATTATATTAGTTCTTTTTCTCTCAAAAGTTAGTTTTTCAAAAGATGTAATTTTTGAAATAAAGGGTAATGACTATACTGACAGAACTGTTATTCTCTCAATCTTAAAAGATATACCTGAAATATTAAATGAATCATATTCGAATGATATAATTAAATCATTAAGCAAATCAAAATTATTTCAGGATGTATCAGTCAGTATCGTAGATGATAAATACATCATTACAGTTGTAGAATACCCATCTATAAATAAAATATATTATGATAAAAACAAAAGATTGAAAGATGAAGATCTGAATCTTATTGTGGAACAGGTAAATTTAACTAATAATAATACCCTATCTATTGATTTATTTATAAAAGAAACAAAAGAAATATATCAATCTTTTGGTTATAATAATGTACAAATTAATTATACTGAAAAGTTACTTAAAGATACTAACGCGACAGATATTTATTTTGAATTTCTAGAGGGAGAAATTACAAAAGTTAATAATATATTTTTTAATGGTAATGATAACTTTTCAGCTCAAGAAATTAGGGAAATAATTAATACTAAAACAAAATCACTAAGAAATATTTTTGCTAATAATAATTATAAGCCTAATAATATTGAAAACGATAAATTTTTAATCTCTAAATTTTATAAAAATAAAGGATTTATAGATATAAGTGTAGAAACTAAAATTGAATTTTTAAAATCAAATAAAGTAAATATCTATTTTGATATTGAAGAAGGTTCACAATATTTCTTATCATCAATTCTATTTGAAGACACGGCTAATATCTTAAATGCAGAAATAAAAGATCAAATAAATTTTGAATTAAGTAATTATTCTGACAATAACATCATATTTTCATACGAACAAGTTCAAGATATAAGAAAAAAAATATCAACATTAATTATTGAAAGTGGAATAGAATTTTTTGAGATAGTAGTTTTTGATAAAATTGTAGATAATAAAATTGAAATTTTATATCAAGTAAATAAAATTTTACCAAAATATACTAATAAAATTAAAATAATTGGAAATAATAGAACATTTGATCATGTTATTAGAAGAGAATTAGAGATTGTAGAGGGTGATGCAATATATGAAAATCAAATTAATACTTTAAAAGAACAGCTTAAATCACTAAGTTTATTTGAAACAGTAAATATAAAAGAGGAAAAAATTGATAACGAGACTATTAATTTAATTATTGAAGTAGAAGAAAAACAAACCGGAACTTTTAATGCTGGAGTTTCAGTTGGTACAATTGATGGGTTTGCAATTGTTACTGGTCTAAGGGAAAGAAATTTCTATGGAACTGGGAGATCAGTAGAAGTATTAGTTAATACATCTGAAGATAGGAATGAATTTAAATTTGTTACAAGCGATAGATTGTCTTATGAAAATGATGCTGATATTAGTTATAAAATTAATTATAGACAACAAGATTTATCAACTTCCAGCTCTTACAAATTAGACACATTTTCATCAGGAATAGGGATAGGTTACAAATTAAATAAAAATTTATTTCATAATATTGATTTAGAATATGTACTAAAAGATTATCTTATAACAGACTCTTCAACAGTATCAGATACAATACTAAATTCTTCAGGTGCAAATATGAGTTATCTTGTAAAAAATAGTATTAGATATTCGACTATTAATAAAGGATTTATTCCAAAAAATGGTTTTTATATTAGCTACAATAACATCTTTGAAACTCCCTCAAGTTCAAGTAATGGATATTTAAAAAATTTAATTACTCTCAAGAAGTTTTATAGCAGAGATAATGATATTTTTTCTATTCAAACAAAAATTGGAAATATATTTTCACTTAATAATAACGATATTTTATCAGATGATAAATTTGCTTTAGGGGGTAGATGGCTTAGAGGTTTTGATAGTTATGGGGCTGGCCCTCGTAATTCAAGAAATTCATATATTGGTGGAAATAATATTCTCACTGCCAAATTAGATTATTCATTTGAATTAACTAGAAAATCAAATTTTCCAATATATTTAAATTTGTTTAATGATTATGGTTTAATTTGGGATAATAAAACTAAGCCTACAAATTCTGATAATAACTTGAGATCGTCTGCAGGGTTTGGAATAAAATATTATTCACCAATAGGTCCTATGGGCTTTACATGGGGATTCCCTATTATGGATGAAGAATACGATATAAAAAGAATGTTTTTATTTTCTATAGGTAATATAGATTGAAGTTAACAAATTTTATATTTTTTTTCTTTATAAATTTGTTTTGCTCGAATTTGCTAGCCCAAACTATTGCCATTGTTAATGTGCAATCACTGATTGATAACAATTATCAATATATTGAAAAAATAAATGAAATAGAAATTAGTCAAAAAAAATATTTAGATAATTTTAAAACTATTGAAAATAATTTAAGTTCATTATTAAATGAAATCAATGAATCAAAACTTATATTAAGTAATGATGAATTAAACTCAAAAATTGATAATTATAATAGTGAATTGCAGGAATTTAATATGATAGTTGATGAATTTAATTTACACTATCAAAATGAAATATACAATTTAAGAGATATTATTTTAAAGGAAATAATTTTATTATTAGAGAAATATGCTAGTGATAACAAAATTGATTTGATTTTAGACTCAACAAGTTATTTAATAGCTGCTAATTCTTTAAATATTACAAATAATATATCTGAAGAGTTAAAGAAAGTTAATTTAAAACTAAAATATGATGACTTTGAAACCAATTAAATTTCTTGATATTAAAAATTGTCTCAGTAAAAATTCAATTGAATTTCATTCAACTATTAATGATGAAGAAATCTTTACAAATATTAAAACAATTAAAAATTCTACAAATAATGATTTATCATTTTTTTCTAACACAAAATATTTAAATGATTTAAATAATACAAATGCGAAAGCTTGTTTAATAGAAAATAAATATATAGATTATTTACCTAAAAGTTGTAAATCAATAATAGTTAAAGATCCTTACTTAGCATTAGCTTTAATAAGTAATATTTTTAAAAATCAAAATTTTAATTCAAATGGAGTAATATCAAAAAATACAAATATAAATTCCAATAGTATAATTAGAAAAAATGTACAAATAAATCCTTTTTCAATAATTTATGATAATACAGAAATTTGTGAAAATGTTTACGTAGGTTCAAATGTTAGTATTGGGCCTAATGTTAAAGTTAATAAAAATGTTATTATCCATGACAATGTGTCTATAGAAAATTCAATAGTAATGGAAAATTGTGTTATTAAATCTGGTGCTAGAATTGGAGGTTCGGGTTTCGGTTTTGAAATAAAAACAAAACAAAAAATTAATCATATTGGTAATGTAGTAATAGGAAAAAATACATCTATAGGATCAAACACTACTATTGATAGAGCTGTATTTGAATCAACGATAATAGGAGAATTTTCAAATATAGACAATTTAGTGCAAATAGCTCATAATGTAATAATTGGTGATTTTGCTGTTATAGCTGCTCAAGTAGGTATTGCTGGTAGTACAAATATTGGAAAATATGTTAAAATTGGCGGTCAAGCCGGCATATCAGGGCATTTAAAAATTGGTGATAATGTTACGATTGCAGCTAAAAGTGGTGTCACCAAAAATATTTCTGATAATAAAATTATTGCCGGTTTCCCAGCAAAAGATATTAATTTATGGAAAAAAGAAGTAATTAGAAGTTCATTAAAAAAATGAAATTAGATATTGATGAAATAAAAAAATTAATACCACATAGACATCCATTTCTATTTGTGGATACTTGTGAAATAATCGTTTCAGGTGAACATGGTAGATCTGAAAAAATATTTTCAGAAAGTGAATACTTTTTTAAAGGTCATTTTCCAGGTAATCCTATAGTACCTGGAGTAATTATAGTTGAAGCAATGGCTCAGACTGCTGGCATAGTAGTATCATATAAACTTAGAGATTTTGAAGAAAAATCTGTGTTATTCATGAGTGTAAATAAAGCAAAATTCAGAAAACCAATTTTACCAAATGATAAAGTATCATTTGAGGTAAAATTTATTAATAGTGTAAGAGATGTTTACAAGTTTGAAGGTATTTGTTTTAAAGATAATTTAAAAGTTAGTGAAGCAGAGTTTTCTGCTATGATTACATACAAGTAATAATTAGTAATATATTATTTATTTAAAGCATTACTTTAATAATTTAGTTATTAATTTAATATGATACATCCAACTGCTGTAATATCTAAAAGTGCTTATATACATGAAACAACAACTATTGGCCCATTCTGTGTTATTGGTAATGGTGCTAATATTGGCAAAAATAACAACTTAATATCTCATGTTTCTATTCATGGTAACACTAAAATTGAAAATAATAATGTTTTTTTTCCATTCTGTTCCATTGGATCTGAACCACAAGATTTGAAATTTAATAATGAAAAATCATTTTTAAATATTGGAAGTAATAATAAATTTAGAGAGAATGTAACTGTCAATCCGGGTACTTCTGGAGGTGGATTAAATACTTCAATAGGTGATAACTGTTTGTTTATGGTTGGATCACATATTGCACATGATTGCATAATCAAATCAAATGTTATTTTAGCAAATAATGCAACATTGGCTGGTCATGTTGAAATTGATAATAATGCAATAATAGGGGGTAACTCTGCTATACATCAATTTGTTAGAATTGGGAAATATGCAATGATCGGAGGTATGAGTGGTGTAGAGAAAGATATAATACCTTATGGACTATACTTAGGAATTAGAGAAAGTTTAAAAAGTTTGAATCTTATAGGATTAAAAAGAAAGGGATTAAAATCTCATGAAATAAATGAAATAAAAAAATTAATTGATCAAATTTTTGATAAAAACAATGCAATTGAAAATAATATTAAAAAAAATGCAGTTGCCACTTCTAATATACATGAAATAAAAGAAATAGTTGAATTTATAAATTCAAATTCCAAAAGAGGCATAACTAATTTTGAAAATGACTAAAATTGGAATTATTGCTGGGGATGGTGATTTGCCTCTTTATATTGGCAATTCACTGTTAAATAAAAATTTTGATGTATTTTTTTTATCTTTAAATAATAAAAATAACAGATTTTATTATAACCATAAAATTTTAAATATTGACATATTATCAATAAAAAAAATTTTTAAGGTCTTGGAATCAAATAATATTAAACATATCATATTTGCAGGAAGTATTAAAAGGCCAGGTATAAAAGATTTAGGTTTTGATATCCCAACATTATTACTAGCAAAAAGACTTTTATTAGAAAAAAAAGGAGACAACAAACTTTTAATCAGTTTAAAAAAATATTTTGAGTCTAAAGGGTTTATATTTTTTGATTGGAAAATACATTGCAAAGACTTATTTTCAACTGAAACAAATTTAACTAAGATAAAACCAACTAAAAATGCTATATTAAATTTAAAAAAAGCTAAATCTATATATAAAATCTATAAAAAATTTGATGTCGGTCAGGCAATTATTATTCAAAATCAATTGGTATTGGGGTTAGAAGCTATTGAGGGCACAGATGAATTAATAGCAAGGTGTAATAAATATAAAAGAAAGGGTGATAAAGGTATATTATTAAAATTTTCAAAACAAAACCAAAGTAATCTTATTGATATTCCTTTAATTGGATTAGAAACTATAAAAAATTTAAAAAAATACAATTATGATGGCGTTTATTTACAAAAAAATAAATGCTTAATTTTAGATAAGAAAAAAATTATTGATTATGCAAATGATCATAAATTATTTATCTCTTCTGTGGTATTAAATTGAGAAAAACTAAAATTTTTATTTGCTGTACAGAGCAATCAGGTGAAAATATTTGTTCTAATATTTTATCGAGAATGGATTTAAATAAAATTCAAGTGGATGGTGTTTGCGGAAAACAATCTGAAAAATATATTACTAATAAAATTTTTGATTTATCTGAATTTAAATCAATAGGATTTTTTGAAATTATTTTTTCAATTTTAAAATATTTAAAAATGATAAAAGATTTAAAAAACTTTATTACAAAAAATAAATATGATTTAATTATAACAATTGACTCTCCAGATTTTAATTATAATCTAGCGAAACAATTGAGAAAATCTAATTTTAAAAAAAAAATTGTACATATAGTAGCGCCAACAGTTTGGGCATGGAGATCATATAGGGCGAAAAAATTTGCAAATATTTTTGATGAAATATTTCTACTATTTAATTTTGAAAGAAAATATTTTAATTTTCAAAATTTAAATAAAACTTTTATTGGTCATCCAATATTCCATATAAAAGAACGCAAAATAAAAAACGATTATAAATATATTGCTTTCTTACCAGGTAGCAGGCAAAATGAAGTATTAAAACTTATAAAATACTTTAGCCATATTGAAGATTATATAAATAAAAATAATTTAAGATTCAAAATTTTTATTCCAACTTTACCTCATTTAGTTACTTTAATTAAAGAATGCACTAAAGAATGGAAAACTGAAACTATCGTTTCAACTGATATCAGAAAATTTGATAATTATTATGATGATGTTTATTTAAGTGTAACTTGCTCTGGAACTGCTTCACTAGAAATTGCTAAAAGAAATATTCCTCAAATAGTTATTTACAAACTTAACTATTTTACTGAAATTCTTTTTAAGCCTTTTGTAAGGGTAAAATATGCCAATATAATTAATATTATAAGTAATCAAATGATTATTCCTGAAATTGTAAATTCTAATTTGACCAAAGGTAAATTATTAAACAGTTTTGTAAATTTATTTAACAATAAAAATAATCAAGAAAATCAAATTAATCTGATTAAGATTTATATAAAAGAAATAGTAAAAGAATTTAGCCCTTATGAAGTAAGTATTAATCGGATAAATAAACTAATTAATCTTTCTTCCAAAGCCAATTAAAAATTGATTTTTTCTCTCTCGAAGACTCAACTTGATAAGGTCTAGCTTTATAACCGGTGTATAATTGACGAGGTCTGCCAATTTTATTAATAGGATCTTCTATCATTTCTTTCCATTGTGATATCCATCCTACAGTTCTTCCTATTGCAAATAGTACAGTAAACATGCTTGTAGGGAAACCTAATGCTTTTAAGATTATACCTGAATAGAAATCTACATTTGGGAACAATTTTTTACTAATAAAATATTCATCTTTTAAAGCTATTTTTTCTAATTCTATTGCAATTTTAAGCAATGGATCATCTTGCATATTTAGTTCTTCTAAAACCTCATGAGCGCTTTCTTTCATCACTGTAGCTCTTGGATCATAGTTTTTATATACGCGATGACCAAAACCCATTAATCTAAAAGAGTCATTTTTATCTTTAGCTTTGTCTATAAATTTTTGTATATTTGATACATCACCAATTTCTTCTAACATTTTAATTACTGCCTCATTAGCTCCACCATGAGCTGGTCCCCATAAGGATGCAATACCAGCAGCAATACAAGCAAAAGGATTTGCGCCAGATGAACCTGCCAATCTTACTGTTGAAGTGGATGCATTTTGTTCATGATCTGCATGTAATGTAAAAAATCTATCCATTGCTTTAACAATTTTTGGACTCACCTTATAATCTTCTGATGGCACAGAAAATGTCATGTATAAAAAATTTTCAGCATAAGAAAGATCATTTCTTGGATAAACAAATGGTTGACCAATGGAATATTTATAAGCCATTGCACCTATTGTTGGAATTTTTGCTATTAACCTATGGCAGGCTATCATTCTTTGATTAATGTCTGAAAAATCAGTACTGTCATGATAAAAGGCGGAAAGGGCGCCAACAACACCTACCATAATTGCCATAGGATGCGCATCTCTACGAAAACCTCTGTATAAATTTACTAGTTGCTCATGCAACATTGTATGATTGGTTATTACATCTTTAAATTTCTGCTTGTCTTCAGGTGACGGTAATTCACCGTGCAGTAAAAGATAACAAACTTCAAGAAATTCACTTTTAGATGCCAAATCGTGTATATCATAGCCTCTATGACGAAGAATTCCTTTTTCACCATCTATATATGTTATTCCAGATTCACATGATGCAGTTGAAGTAAAACCTGGATCAAAAGTAAATAAACCTGTTTCTTGATAAAGTTTACGAATATCCAAAACATTTGGACCATCTTTACTTTCAATAAGTGGAATTTGATACGATTTACCACTCTCATTGTTGAATAGAGTAAACTGTTTATCGTTAACTTTTTTATCTTCGTAATCAGCCATATTTAATTATCTCTATATTGATTTAATCTATCAATAGTATCTTTTTTACCTAATATTACAAAAATATCAGAAATTGAAGGCCCTTGATAGGAATTTATTAATAAAAATCTAATTGGTTTACCTAAAATGGGGAATTTAATTTTATTATTTTTTAAAAAATCATTAATTACATTTTGAATAGTATCTCTATTCCAATCATTTATTTCTCCGATTAAATTTAAAAATTCATTAAAAATACTATCAAATTCTGAGGTCAGTTTTTCTGAATTATTTATTTTATAGTTATCATCAAAATAAACTTTAATTGTATCATTCAAATCACTGAGTTTTTTAATATCTTTTTTATAAACATTAAAAATATTTTTCATTTTTTTCTCATCTTTTTGTAGATATTTATTTAGTTCAGTATCACTTGCACAAAAGTTTATGAATTTTTCTATTCCGTTTTCTTTTCTTAAATAAAAATTATTAAAAAAATCTAATTTATCAAAACTAAATATACTAGACGATTTAGATAAATTTGATATTTCAAAATTTTCAATTATTTCTTCTAATTCAATAGTTTCTGATTTCTCTTGGTTATTTGACCAACCTAAAAGTATAAGGTTATTAATAATAGCTTCTTTTAAATATCCGTTATTTTTCAAATCTAAAATATTAACTGCCCCATGTCTTTTTGATAATTTTGTTCCATCTTCCCCATGAATAAGAGGAATATGAGCATATTGAGGTATATCCCAATTCATAAATTTATATATGTAGTATTGTCTAAAAGTATTAATAAAATGATCGTCACCTCTAATAATATAATTGACTCCTAAATCATGATCATCCACTACTACAGATAACATATATGTTGGTGATTGATCTTTTCTTAGTAAAATAAAATCATCTAACTCTAAATTTGCTACTGTAACGTCTCCTTGAATTGTATCTTTTATTTTTAAATTGCCTTCATCTGGTACATCTAATCTAACTACAAAGCCTTCATCTCTACTTTGAATATCGTTATCATTTTTACATTCAGTACATATTTTTTTAGAATAATTTTTATTTTCTTTAATCAACTTTCTTTGGTTAGCTATTTTTTCTTCAGAACATACACATTTAAAAGCTTGTTTTTTTTGAAGTAATTCTCTAGCAATTTCTTGATGCCTTGATAATCTTTTAGATTGAACTTGAATTTCCTCATTCCAATTAAGCCCAAGCCATTTTAAAGAATTAGTTATGTTATCTGTGTATTCTTGTTTTGATCTTTCATGATCTGTATCTTCAATTCTTAAGTAAAATTTAGATGATGCTGATTTCTTACTTACAATATAATTAATTAAAGCAGTTCTAGCACCTCCAAGGTGTAGATTGCCGGTGGGAGAGGGTGCAAATCGTGTTTTTAACATAGTCATCTTAAAATTAAGATAAACTATTAATTATATTTTCTTATAATACCAGATAAAGTCCCTTGGACTTGGATTTCACCTGCTTCATATTCCTTTGTCTGAAAACTTTGATTAGCAGGAATTAACAAGACCTTGTTTCGATCAAATTTAATAGTTTTTAGAGTAACCTCGTTATCTTGTGTAATAACAGCTGCAATTTTTCCATTTTCAACATTATTTGTCTTTTTTATCACAGCAATATCACCGTCAAATATTCCTTTATCTATCATAGATAGACCTTTTACTTTTAATCCAAAATATTTAGCATTTGGTGATGTCATTGAGGAGGGCACTGAAACAAATTCATCAGCATTTTCAATAGCTTCTATTGCTTCACCTGCAGCTATTGCACCAATTAATGGAATATTAATGCTATTCGACAAAGAATTTTCATTATCAATATTATCTTTATTAATAATTTCCATTGCTCTTGCTTTGTGCTTTAATCTTTTAATAAAACCTCTTTCTTCTAGACTTGTTATTAATCTATGAATACCTGACTTTGATTTAAGATTAACTGCGCTTTTCATTTCTTCAAAAGAAGGGGAGATTTCATTACTTGAAATGTAATTTTTTAAATAATCGTATAGCTCTTTTTGTTTTTTTGTAAGCATCATCGTTCTATATATGTTCTTTAAGATCAAAACAAGAACAAATATAAAAATCTATATTTTTCAGTTATTTAAATATTAGATTTACCACCTGTTTTTGACAATAGATGTATATTTTGTATTTTAATTTTTTTATTTAAGTACTTACACATATCATAAATTGTAAGACAGCTAATTGTAACGGCGGTTAATGCTTCCATTTCCACACCAGTATTTGCGTTTGTTTTAATTGTACTTTTGACAATAAGACTTAATTTTTTATCATTTTTTATAACCTCAATATTTATGTGATTGATTGGAATATTATGACAAAGCGGTATCAATCTTGAAGTTTCTTTTGCACCCATAATGCCACCAATAATTGCAGTTTTTTCAAGGTTCCCTTTTTTAGTCTCAAATGATTTTATTTTTTTATACGTTTCTTTATCAAATTTAATTTCACCTGAGGCAACTGCTAATCTTTCTGTGACATCTTTATTTGATATGTCAACTATATAAGGATTTCCTTTTTTATTAATATGACTCATTTAAAAGTAATTCTCCAATTTTCTTTTCTTTGTCTTTAGATTTTAACAAACTTTCTCCAATTAAAAAATTATAGATTCCTGTTGAATTAAATTTTTTTATATCATCAGAAGTTTTAATGCCACTCTCTGCAATTAAAATATAATCATTTGTTAAATTTTGATTCAAATTTATTGAGTTATTTAAATTGATTTCAAGACTTTTAAGATTTCTATTATTAATTCCAATAACAGGGTAGTCCAATTTGATTGCTCTTTTCAGTTCGTCTTCATCATGAACCTCTACAATACAATCTAATTTTAATTCATTTGCATAATTTATAAATTCTATTGCCTGATCATCTGATAATATTGATAAAATTAATAATATACAGTCTGCTTGATAAATCTTACTTTCCAAAATTTGATATTTATCAATAATAAAATCTTTTCTTAAAATAGGTAA
>CACNAF010000012.1:0-29760 GCA_902618385.1 uncultured Alphaproteobacteria bacterium
ATGGATAAAGAAAACAGAAGTAAATCTCTAGAAGCTGCTGTCAGCCTAATAGAGAAAAATTATGGAAAAGGCTCAATAATGAAATTGGGCTCTAAAACAAACGTAGATATTGAAGCAATATCTACTGGTTCATTAGGGCTTGATATTGCTCTTGGTATTGGCGGAGTTCCAAAGGGGAGAATTATTGAAATTTATGGACCTGAAAGTTCTGGTAAAACTACTTTAGCTACTCATATTGTTGCTGAGTCACAAAAACAAGGCGGTAATTGCGCATTTATAGACGCAGAGCATGCTCTAGATCCAGCATATGCAAAGAAACTAGGTGTAAATTTAGAAGAATTACTAATTTCCCAGCCTGATACAGGAGAACAAGGTTTAGAAATTGCTGATTCTTTAATTAAATCTGGAGGTATTGATGTACTAATTATTGATTCAGTTGCGGCACTTGTACCAAGAGCTGAACTTGAAGGCGATATGGGAGATTCATTACCTGGTTTGCAAGCAAGATTGATGAGTCAGGCTTTAAGAAAACTCACAAGTTCTATCGCTCAATCAAACACTCTAGTTGTATTCATAAATCAACTTAGAATGAAAATTGGCGTTATGTTTGGTAGTCCTGAGACAACTACAGGAGGTAATGCTTTAAAATTTTATTCTTCTGTAAGAATGGATATTAGAAGAATTGGTGCAATCAAAGATAAAGATGAAATCATTGGAAATCAAACTAGGGTAAAGATAGTTAAAAATAAAGTTGCGCCCCCATTCAAAGTTGTTGAATTTGATATAATGTACGGAGAGGGGATATCTAAATTAGGCGAATTAGTTGATTTAGGTGTCAAAGCAGAAATTATTGATAAATCAGGATCATGGTTTGCATACAAAAATACCAAAATAGGACAAGGTAGAGAAAACGTTAAAAATTTTCTTAACGACAATCCGACTATAGCTAAAGAAATTGAAAATCAAATTCTACAAAATGCTGGAATAGTTGAAAAAGCTATGATGGAAGGAAAATTAGAGAATAAAGAAAAAGAAAAAGAAGCTAAAGAAACTGAAGAGATAAAAGAATAGTAAATATTTTTTTTGTTTGGCGCCTATTTCAAAATAGGCGCTTTTTTATTTAGACAATAGAGTTTTCAAGTTATAATACCTTTTCATGAATTCAAATCAGATTAGGTCAACATTTCTCAATTATTTTAAAAAAAATGGACATGAGATTGTTCATTCTAGTTCTCTAGTGCCAGATAATGATCCTACTCTAATGTTTGCTAACTCTGGAATGGTGCAATTTAAAAATATTTTTACAGGCAAAGAGACAAGAGATTACAACAGAGCGACTACTGCTCAAAAATGTGTAAGAGCAGGCGGTAAGCACAATGATTTAGAAAATGTAGGATACACTACAAGACACCATACTTTTTTTGAAATGTTAGGTAATTTCTCTTTTGGAGATTATTTTAAAGAGTTAGCCATAGAATTAGCTTGGAATCTAATTACTAAAGAATATTCAATAAATAAAGATAGACTACTAGTAACTGTTTATTCTGATGATCAGGAAGCTTTTGATTTATGGAAAAAAATAGCTGGTTTGTCTGAAAATAAAATTATTAAAATTAGTACTTCTGATAATTTTTGGTCAATGGGTGAAACTGGTCCTTGTGGCCCCTGTTCTGAAATATTTTATGATCATGGTGATAAATACGAAGGAGGGCCTCCAGGTTCTCCAAACGAAGATGGTGATAGATTTATAGAAATATGGAATTTAGTATTTATGCAATATGAGCAAATATCTAAATCTGAGAGAATAAATCTACCAAAACCCTCCATAGATACTGGAATGGGCTTAGAAAGAATGACAGCTCTCCTAGATGGTTCTAACGATAATTATTCAACAGATTTATTTCAACCAATTATAAATGAATCAACAAAACTATGTGGTGATGAAAGTTCAATAACAAATCCTAGCCACAGAGTGATTGCAGATCATTTAAAATCCTCCTCTTTTTTAATTGCTGACGGAGTAATGCCTTCAAATGAAGGTCGAGGATACGTCTTACGAAGAATAATGAGAAGGGGAATGCGACACGCTCATTCTTTGGGTAATAAAGAGCCTGTATTTCATAAGCTATTTCCTATTTTTTTAGATGGAATTAAAAATTCATATCCTGAATTAGATAGAGCAAAAGATCTAATTACTAATACATTAAAGAATGAAGAAACTAAATTCAAAGAAACTGTTGAAAAAGGAATAAAAATTTTAGATGAGGAAATTTCTAACTCAACAGATATATTTAATGGAGAGGTAGCATTTAAATTATACGACACCTATGGATTTCCCTTAGATTTAACACAAGATTATTTGAAAAGTAAAAATATTGAAGTCGACATAAAAACATTTGAACAAAAAATGTTAGATCAAAAGGAAAGAGCGAGACAAAGCTGGAAAGGTACAGGAGATATCGAGGATGAAGGCATTTGGTTTGAAATAACTTCTAAAATAGAGCCAACTGAATTTTTAGGATATTCTGATATGGAAGCTGATTGTAAAATAATTTCAATCATATCAGAAAGTAAATCAGTAGATAAAATTAATAAAGATCAAGAAGCAATTATAATATTAAATCAAACACCTTTTTATGGAGAAAGTGGTGGTCAGGTGGGAGATAAGGGTGTTTTTGAAAATGATAACTTTAATTTTGAAGTTATGAATACTACAAAAATATTTGGAAACTATTTTCTTCACAAAGGTAAAGTAATTAGTGGTGAATGCAAAATTGAGGATACCATTAAAGCAAGCATTAATACAGTGAATAGAGATTTTATTAAATATAATCATTCTTCAACTCATTTATTACATGCTGCTCTTAGAAAAATACTGGGCAAGCATGTCACGCAGAAGGGTTCACTTGTAAATTCAGAAAAACTTAGATTTGATTTTAGTCACAATAATCCAATTGAAAAAGATCAACTCATAAATGTTGAAAAAATTGTGAATGATCAAATTCAAAAAAATGGAATTGTTGAAATTAAAATTATGGATCAAAAAAAAGCTATTGAAGAAGGTGCGATGGCATTATTTGGAGAAAAGTATAGCGATGAAGTAAGAGTAGTAACAATGGGTCAAGAAAATGAAACATTCTTTTCAAAAGAATTATGCGGAGGAACTCATGTTAT
The DNA here is from genome assembly GCA_902618385.1 of uncultured Alphaproteobacteria bacterium. GTDB lineage: Bacteria > Pseudomonadota > Alphaproteobacteria > HIMB59 > CACPNW01. The sequence goes on from CACNAF010000012.1 coordinate 3,175, forward strand.
TAGATTAGGGGAAATAAGTAAATTTAAAATCACTAATCAATCTAGTGTTGCGTCTGGTATAAGAAGAATAGAAGCAGTATCTAATGTTGCAGTAGATAAATATATTAAAGAAATAGAAAGAAATTTATTAGAAAAAAATAAAAACCAAGATAATCAAATTGAAGATTTAAAGAATAAAATTAAAAAAATTAATGCTGATTATAATTTTAAAAATCAATACGAAGACAAAGGTTTGCTAATTAAAGAATTAATTCAAATACACAAAAAATTGAAACAAAATATGTCTATATCAAAAAATATTGACAATATTGTTGTAAAAAAAATTAAAGAATTAAATTTTATATACTTGATTGCTCAAGACTACCCTAATAAATCTTTGAAAACATTTATTGATGAGCAAAAAAAACAATATAACAAAAATAGTGTTTCTTTAATAATTTCAAATAATGAAAACAAACTATCTATAGTGCTAGGAGTTACAGAGGATATTACAGATCTTTTTGATGCTTCAAAAGAAATTAGAGAAATTTCGATTATTCTAGGTGGAAAGGGTGGGGGTGGTAGAAAAGATCTTGCTCAAGGAGGAGGATCAAACGTTAGCCAAATTAATGAAAGTATAAAATACGTAGAAGATAAATTAAATTCTATTAGTTAATTTGAAAATTGTTTTTTATTGCGCTTAAAAAATCTTGAGTGTTTAACCATTTCTGATCTTTATTAATTAAAATTGCTAAATCTTTTGTCATTTCACCACTTTCAACAGTTTTGATACACGTTTCTTCCAATTTTTTAGCAAAATTTATTAATTCATTATTACCATCAAATTCTCCTCTAAAACTTAAACCCCTTGTCCAAGCAAAAATTGATGCAATTGGATTAGTTGAAGTTTCTATACCTTTCTGATGATTTCTATAATGTCTTGTAACAGTTCCATGTGCTGCTTCAGCCTCTACTGTTTTACCGTCTGGGGTCATTAACACACTTGTCATTAAACCTAGTGATCCAAATCCTTGAGCAACAGAATCTGATTGAACATCCCCATCATAATTTTTACAAGCCCAAATAAAATTACCCTCCCATTTTAAAGATGAGGCCACCATATCATCGATTAATCTATGCTCATAAACTATGTTTTTTTCTTTAAACTTATTTTTAAATTCAGTATCAAACACATACTGAAATAAATCTTTAAATCTTCCATCGTAGACTTTTAAAATAGTATTTTTAGTAGAAAGGTAAACTGGCCAACCAAGGTTAAGTCCGTAATTAAAACAAGCTCTAGCAAAGTCTTTGATTGAATTATCTAAGTTATACATTGATAGGGCTACGCCAGAATTTTCAAATTCATATACATCTTTTGTAAATCCTTCAGATCCATCTTTAGGTTCAAAAACCATTTTAAGTGTCCCTGGTTTATTAATTAATGTGTCAGTCGCTCTATATTGATCACCAAAAGCATGTCTAGCAACTACAATTGGATGGTTCCAGTTCGTGATTATTCTTGGAACATTTTTGCATATAATTGGCTGTCTAAATATAGTTCCTCCCAGTATATTTCTTATTGTTCCATTTGGAGAACGCCACATTTTTTTTAATTTGAATTCCTCTACTCGATTTTCATCAGGTGTAATTGTTGCACATTTTATTCCTACACCATATTTTTTCACCGCCTCGGCAGCGTCTATGGTGATGTGATCATTTGTTTCATCTCTTTTAATCACTCCAAGATCAAAATATTTGATGTCTATATCAAGATAGGGCAAAATTAATTGTTCTTTGATGTACTCCCAGATGATTCTGGTCATTTCATCTCCATCCATTTCAACTACAGGGTTTTTAACTTTTATTTTTGCCATTTAATTAATATATTTTTTAATTGATCAACCGTATCTATAATGTGAAAACTGTTTTGTAAATTTTTATTTGAAAATTTTTCATCTTCAAAAAATTTAAATTGTTTAAATAGATTATCCCAGAAATTATTTTTATTAAAAAATATTATAGGCTTATTATGAATCCCCATTATTTTCCAAGATACAACTTCTACAATTTCTTCTAAAGTTCCTGTTCCTCCTGGTAATGCTATATACGCATCACCTAACTCAAAGAGTAACTTTTTTCTTTCAGACATATTATCCACTATTTTTAACTCATCTATAGTTTCAAAAATTATTTCTCTCTCAGATAAAAAATTTGGAATTACTCCAATAACTCTATTTTTATATTTTTTTGCTGTGTTAGCAACCACGCCCATAATACCAACTTTTGCTCCACCGTAGACAATATTTATTTTAAATGATGATATTAATTTGCTAATCTCTTCTGCATCTTGATAATATTTATTACTTAATTTATTTGAAGATGAGCAATAGACAGTAATAGATTTAATAGTCATATATTTAAATGTATATTAGAAAAAATTTAACTAGAAATTTTTTTATTATACCAATTCTTAATGTTTTCTCTAAACATTAGTGCTGATGGTGTTACAACTAATGTAAGAAATGTTGCAAAAAGTAGTCCAAACACAATAGCTGTTGATAATTGAACCCACCACTGGGTATCTGGTGAACCTCTGGTTATTTCTCTAGATATGAAATCAACATTTGTCATTGTTACCATAGGCAGTAATCCTAGTACTGTTGTAGTTGTTGTAAGTAAAACTGGTCTAAGTCTCTGTGCTCCTGTTTTGATAATAGCCTCTCTAATATTTGATGTTTTAGTCTTTAAAAAATCAAATGTATCAATCAATATAATGTTGTTATTTACCACTATTCCAGCAAGAGCAATAACTCCAACTCCTGACATAACGATACCAAATGGCTGCGCTGTTACCATTAAACCTATAAATACACCAGCTGTAGACATCACTACTGCAAAAAGAATTAAGAATGCACTATAAAAGCTATTAAACTGCAAAAGAAGTATCATTAACATTAAAAATAAAGCTACGCCAAAAGCTCCTGTTAAAAATTCTTGAGCTTCTTTTTGGTCTTCATTTTCTCCAATAAGTTCTGCACTTACTTTGCTATCTAATTCATAACGTGGTAAGTCTAATGTTCTTCCTCTCCAAGACGGTGCAGTATCTGAAATTCCTAATACGTACTCAAGTTCTCTAACTTTGCCATCAGGGTATGTTCCTGGCTCTACATCTGCCTGTATGTTGATTGCATTTTTTGAATCGACTCTAATAATATTTCCTGTTCTATTATTTGGAACGATTTCTACAAAATTAGATATTGGAACTAAACCGTTTGCGGTAGTTACTCTTAAATTATCAATTCTATCTAATGTTCTTCCTTCGTTTGGATAACGAAGATAAAGTGGTATGCTTTCATTACTATCATCTGGTCTATATTCACCAAGTTTAAGACCATTTGTTGCAAGTTTAATCACATTACCAATTGATGTAATGTTAGCTCCAAATTTAGATGCTTGTTTTCTATCTACATTAATTTGCCATTCTATACCGGGTGCTGGTAAATTATCTTCAACATTCATTAATTTTGGATAACTATCCATAAATTTTTTAAGTTTAATTCCTTCAGCAATTAAAAGTTTTTTATTATCACTAGTTAATTTAATATTTATTGGTTTACCGTCACCAGGACCACCTTGTTGTTCTCTTGATTCTACTTTAATGCCATTTATGCTTTTTGTAGCTTCCAAAATTTCTGCTAGGATTACTTTTGATTTTCTTCTTTTGTCCCAATCTGTATATTCCAAACTAATTGATCCTATAAAGTCTTCTGATGCTTCTGATTGTTCACTTACATTTCCACTTAAAGAGTAAATATTTTTAAATTCCTGTCTTTCCGATTGAAGCTTTAAAATAATGTTCTCGACTCTTGATACATAATCTTTTTTTTCTTCAACAGAAAGATTACCTCTTGCAAAAACTACGATTTTTGCAAGATCCGGCTCAACATCTGGGAAAAATTCAACACCTTCTCCAACTTGAGTATAGGTATAGTTTACAGCAATTAAAATTACTAAAGCACTAATCATCACCTTTAAAGGATGAAATAATAAGAAGTTTAACATTTTTGCATAAAATCCAACAAAACCAGTTACGTTTAAAACAGATTCATTTGACTCTGAAGATAAGATTTTTGCATTTTTAGAAACTAATTTATCTGTAGAATTTACATTTTCTGAAATCACATAAACTCTTGGTATAATTCTTATAAATACAAATATAAATAAAGCGAAGCTCAGCAAATATTTTCCAATTGTTATAAATAAACTAAATCTTTGAAGATCTAATAATTCAAATCCATAAGATAACAGATTGTAAAAAATTAATGATATTAGTAATGGAACAATAAATTGTAGAAGTACTCTTGATACAGTATTTAAAATAGATCCTAAAACCGGTACAAACAATAGTGCCATAAACAAAGAAGAAATAAGAACACATATAAGTGTTATTGGTAAATATTTCATAAATTCACCAGCTATACCAGGCCAGAATATTAATGGTAAAAAGGCTGCTAGGGTGGTTGCAGTCGATGATATAATTGGAAGTGACATTTTTTTTGATGCGTTTGCAAAGGCATCTTTTACACCAAGACCCTCTTTCATTTTTCTATCTGCATATTCAACAACAACAATTGCTCCATCAACTAGTAATCCTACGGATAAAATTAGAGCAAATAATACTACTATATTAATAGTAAAACCCATTACAGACAGAGCTAATAAACCTGATAAAAACGATCCTGGAATAGATACACCGACTAATAAACCAGATCTAACACCTAATGCACCTAAAATAATAATTAAAACAAGGATTATAGCTGCTATGACGTTATTTTGTAGACTATTTAACATAGTTTTAATGCCTTTTGATTGATCATTTCCAAAAGAAATTTCAACATTTTCAGGAAAACTTTTAGCAGTAATTGCAGTTATTCTTTTTACTTCTTCAATAGTATTAATGATATTTTCACCAATTCTTTTAGAGACATCAATAGTTATTGAATTAGATCCATTTACATTTGCATATGATTGCCTATCTTCGAATGTTCTTTTAACTTCAGCAATATCCCTGAAAGTAATAACTGAATCTCCATTAGTTTTAACAGGTGTATTTAATACATCTTCAATAGTTTCGTATAAGCCTGGAACTTTAATATCAAAACTTCCATCACCAGTGTCTTGACCACCAGCAGATACCATTTTATTATTTTCTCTTACAATATTAATAAGACTCTCAAGATTGATGCCATAGCTCTCAACTGCAGTTGGATTAATTAGAATGTCAACCTGCTCATTTCTTTTACCGCCTATTTTAGCTTCTAAAACACTAGGAATTGTTTCTATATCATCTTGCAAAATATCAGCCAAATCTTGAAGTGTTCTATTAGGTACATCTCCGCTTAAAGAAATTGATAAGATAGGAAATGTACTTATATTGACTTCGTTAACTGTTGGTTCATCTGCTTCACTAGGTAGATCACCCTTAGCTCTATCAACTTTATCTCTAATATCAACCATAGCTTGATCAGAATCAAATCCAGCATCAAATTCTAATAATACATTACCTCCACCTGAATAAGCCGTTGATCTTACTTCTCTCACTCCTTCTACAGTTTTAACTTCGTCTTCAATTGGTTTAACTAAAAGTCTTTCAGAGTCTTGTGCAGAAATACCATTTTGACTTAGTGAAATATAAACTATTGGTATGCTTACATCAGGAGATGATTCTTTCGGCATTGTGATATAAGTAGATGCACCTGAAAAAATAATAAAAATAAGTATTCCCATAAAAACTCGAGAATGGCTAATTGCATAGTCTATAATATTAATTTTCATTTAGATTAGTTGATTGTTTCACCAATACTTATATATTCTTGACCACTTACAATTAAATTTACTGTTTCAGGTAATCCAGAAACCCACATGCCATCTATTGTATCTTTAATTGTTTTGGTTGGATAGAAAGTAACTTTATTATCATTATCTACAGCTTTAACACCTACAGTGCCATCGTCTAATAAAGTTAATATAGAAGGTGGTATTTTGTGAGCTTTAAGTTCTGAGCCTTTGATAACAATTTTAGTTGTTATACCACTTTTATAAGAAAGATCTTTGTTATCAGCCTCAATAGTAATTTCGAATGTTCTAGTACTAGTTTCAGCTGATGGAGAAATAAAAGATATTATTCCATTTTTTTTAATACCATTACTATCTTCAATTAAAGCTTTAGTACCAACACTCACTTTATTTACATCAAATTCAGATAAATAACCTTCAATCTTGATAGGGTCTAAATCAATTATAGTAAATAGGGGAGTTCCTATTGAGATGAATTCAGTTTCCTCAACCATTTTTTCTGAAATAATTCCATCAAATGGTGCCTTGATAGTAGTTTTTTCTATATCAAGTTTTATGTTCTTTAAAATTGATTTTACATTTGAAATTTGAGCTTCAAGGTTTGCTAATGTAGATTCAAATTTTATTTTAATATCTTCTCTATCAGCTTGAGCATTGGCAAGATTAAAAGATGCTAAACTTAATTTTGATTTTGAGCTTAAACCTTTATCAATTAGTTGTTTTGCAGATGCATATTCAATTTCATACAATTCAATTCTTTCAACATTTTGTCTAAGTAGATTATCTCTGTTTTTTTCATTTAAAATTAGTTCTTTATTAAGTCTTTCTAAATCTTTTTTTGCACTAGAAAGCTTTTCATTTCTATCCTCTAATGAGATTGTAATCATTTCAGCATTTTGAGATACTCTATCTCCTCTTGCAAATTCAATATTATCTATGTTGCCAGATGTTTCAGATTTAACATCAATTTTTTTATTATGAATAGTTTGACCTTGTAATTCAATAGATTGATCTATTAAGCTGGAAGTAAATACCTTTGTTTCAACAGAAAATGTAAAATCTTTATTATCATTATTTTCTGCATCTTGTAAATATGAAGTTTCTGTTTCAGTGCTAGTTTCTGTATCATCGTCTTGCGCAACAACATTATTTGTAAATTGACCAGAACCAATCCATCCAACAACAGCGGCAAGTATTATGAAGGCTATAAATATTGATCTTTTCATTAAATATCGTACATGTCATATATATTAAAGTTACTAAAAAACAATTTTTTGTTTACTTTATTATCTTTTATGAAATCAAAAAACTGGGTTAATAGACAAAAAAATGATCAATTTGTAAAGAAAGCTAAACAGCTAGGGTATATAAATCGAGCTGCGTTTAAACTAGAAGAGATTGAGCAAAAATATAAAATAATTGAACATTCTAAAGAAATACTAGAACTTGGATCTTCTCCAGGAGGTTGGGCTCAAGTCATCTTAAATTACAATCCAAAAACTAATATAACCTGTTTTGATTTATTAGATATGAAAATTAATAATCAACGTATATCTTTCTTTAAAGAAGATTTTTTAAAATACAATTTTACTAATTTAAAAAATAAATTTGATTTGGTTTTGTCAGATGTAGCTCCTAATACAACTGGTCATCAATCAACAGATCATCTCAGGATAAGTCAATTAATATACGAAGTTATAGACAGATTAGAAATAATATTAAAAAAACAAGGATCATTTATATTCAAAATTTGGAAGGGAGAGGAAGAAAAGGAAATTATAAAGATGCTTAAAAAAATTTTTGATAAAGTTGAGTATTTTAAGCCAAAATCATCAAGACAAGAATCAAGTGAAATATTTATAATATCAAGAGGATTTAGATTACATGAAGAGTAAAATAGAAACTATTTTAATTGTAGATTATGGATCTCAATACACACAATTAATAGCAAGAAGAATCAGAGAGTTAGAAGTCTTTTGTCTTGTCTATCCTTTTAATAAAATTACAAAAAAAATTTTAGATGAAATCAAACCATCGGCATTTATATTATCGGGAGGACCTAGATCAGTACTAGACAAAAATGCTCCTAAATTAAATGAAGAAATTTTAAAAATGAAAAAACCAGTTTTAGCAATTTGCTATGGCATGCAATTAGTAACAAAAAATTTGAAAGGTGTAGTAAAACGTTCTACGCATAGAGAGTATGGTCACACTATTATAAACATTAAGAAAAAATCACTTTTATTTAAAGGAATAAACAAACGAAAAATCAAAGTATGGATGTCTCATGGAGATAATATAAATAAAATACCAAAACTTTTTTCAATAACATCTTTATCAAACAATAAAATTATTTCATCAATTGAAAATTATAAAAATAAAATTTATTGCCTTCAATTTCATCCTGAGGTCTACCATACAGATTTTGGTCCAAAAATAATTAATAATTTTGTTTACAATATTGTAAATATAAAAAATAAATTCAAAATTCAAAAATTTATTGAAAATAAAGTATTAGAATTAAAAAATGAAATTAAGAATAAAAAAATAATCTGTGGTTTATCTGGAGGTGTAGACTCCACAGTTACTGCATATTTATTAAGCAAAGCCGTTAACAAAAATCTTTATTGTATTTTTGTTGATCATGGTTTTCTAAGAAAAAATGAAGCTAACGAAGTGTCAAAAATATTTTCCAAAAAATTTGGCAAAAACTTTACTAAAATAAATGCTTCTAATATTTTTTTAAAAAATTTAAAAAACGTTTCTGACCCTGAGAAAAAAAGAAAAATAATTGGCAAAACATTTATAAAAGTTTTTGATAAAGCAGCTAAAAAAATATCAAATGTAAATTATTTAGGGCAGGGGACTCTTTATCCAGATATTATAGAAAGTATTCCATTTTTTGGTGGTCCAACAGCTAAAATCAAAAGTCACCATAATGTTGGGGGCTTACCAAAAAAAATGAAATTCAAAATTGTGGAGCCATTAAGAGAATTATTTAAAGATGAGGTAAGAAATGTTGGAAGGCAATTAAAAATAGATAAACATTTACTTTTAAGACATCCTTTCCCAGGTCCAGGTTTAGCAATCCGAATACCTGGGGTAATTGATAAAAAAAAGATCTTAATTCTTCAAGAGGCAGATCATATTTTTATTGATTATCTAAAAGAGAAAAATCTTTATAATAAAATTTGGCAAGCTTTTGTTGTTCTTTTACCAGTAAAATCAGTAGGTGTTATGGGAGATGAAAGAACATACAATTACTCTGTCTCACTTAGAGCTATTACTTCAGTGGATGGAATGACAGCAGATTTTTATATGTTTTCAAATAATCAATTAAAAGAAATATCATCTCGCATAATTAATAAAGTAAAAGGTATTAACAGAGTATTATATGACTTTACTTCTAAACCTCCTGGAACCATTGAATGGGAATGAGCCAATGATTTGTATTAAAACTGAAATACCAGAAGAAATTTGTAAAATAGATGATGAGTTTAAGGCGATTTACCATAGTAAAGATACTATTTGTATTTGGGTTTTTAAAACAAGAGAAGATAGAAATAAATTTATGGATGATACGGTTGGTATGAAAAAAGATAATAGACAAAACTATTTTGATAATTTTTATAAATAAACTTAGACAATTTTCTAAATTAAGTCAGTATCAATTAATCCAAAATTTTAAATATTTTTCTATTCAATGAAGATAATAGCTGATCTAAATTTTCATATTTCTTATTTTGATTTTTAGATTTTAAATTATAAAAAATTTTTCTTTTTTTTCTTTCTAGTGATTTATTTAGAATGCATTCTGGAGCTGCTAGACTATGTTTAAATATATAAAAAAATGCATTATTTTTATTAAAATCAATAGCATAATCTTTCCATTCTCCACTAGAGACTCCTTTAGAATATAGATTTAAGATTTTAGCTAGCTCATCTTTGGAAAAGTAGAGATTGTGATTGTTAGTTGAAGCACTAGATGTTACTAAGCTCATAAATTAAGAATATAACAAAAATTTATGCCTGTAAATGCTCCAAATGATAATTTAGATGTATTAGCACCATCATTTAATCTTAAAAATATTGATGATGAAATGGTTTCTTTAGATATTGCAAAAGGATTAAATGGTACTGTTATTGTTTTTCTATGTAATCATTGTCCATATGTTAAAGCAATTGCAAGTAGATTAAAAAAAGATGCTGATGAGTTACTAGAGCACTCAATTAATACAATTGCCATTATGTCTAATGACGTAATTAACTATCCCGATGATTCATTTGATAATATGAAAATTTTCTCTGATAAATATAACTTTAATTTTCCGTATCTTTATGATGAAACACAAGAAGTGGCAAAAAATTATAATGCAGTTTGTACTCCTGATTTTTTTGGTTTTGATAAAGATCTTAAATTAAAATATAGAGGTAGAATAGACTCAGGTGTAATGAATGCAAATCAAAATTCAAATATTGAAAGAGATCTTTTTAATGCAATGATCAAAATCAAAAACGAGGGCGTAGGTCCAACTAATCAAATGAATAGTATTGGTTGTTCAATAAAGTGGAAATAGTATGAATCAAGAGAATAAAAATCAAAATATATTTAAAAAAATACAAAATTTTATTTTTAAAAACTACATACAATTAATAATTTCATTAGTAATTTTATTAATTATATTTATTGGTTTCCAAACATATAATTATTTTAAAATTCAAGATATTAAAAACTCTAGTATAAGTTTTTTTGATATTATCCAAGATGATCAAAATGATTTAAGTAGTTTAGAAAACTTAATTAATGATGATAATATTTTTTCTATTTTATCAAAATTAAAATTGATTCAGCAAAATAATGAAAATAAAAACTTTAGTTATTCTAATGAATTGTATAAAAAATTGCTTACTTCATCAAATTTAGATGATCTGTATAAATCGGCTATAGCTGCAAATGCTTCATACACAATGATTAATGCAACTTATGAAGAAAATACTAATAATTACTTAAATGATATATCAATTTATATAAATAATATTGACGATGAGTTGGATAGTTATTTTTCTATTAAAAAAGAATTAGAATATTTATTAATCGTTACAGAAATTGATCTTAATAAATCAGAATATAGTAATTCAAAAGCTTTGGATAAATATAATGAAATATTTAATTCAAGTTTGATTTCTACCTCTACAAAAGAAAGAGTGAAAAAAATTCATGAGTTTCAGCTTTATAAGTAGAATATCGCTATATCTATCTTTCATATTTATTATTTCATGTCAGGATAAGATTTCATCATTAAGAAATAATGAAAATATAGAATCTGAAGACTATTCATTTCAATTAGAAAAAGAAGAATTTTTAGATTTTAGTTTTTTGGGACAGTATGCTGATAACGTAATTGATAACTATACATACAAAGAATCTGAGTATAATTTTTTAAATAAAGATCAAGTTGTATTAAAAATTAATAACTATGAAGCAAAATATAACAATAATAAACCAATAAATCTAATATACCTCGATGAAAATATTTACTCATTAAATAAAGACGGGAAACTTCTAAAGTTTGATTTAAATAATGGAAAGTTAATCGATAGAATTAATGTTGATTTAGATCAAGTAAAAAAAATACCTATATCTTTATCTCTTTATAATAATGATTTTATTATTGCTTTTAAATCAGGAGAAGTAGTTAGAATTAATAAATTAGGTCAAGTCATTTGGTTATTTAAAAATGAAGATTTATTAAATACCCCAGTCAAAATATTTGATGATTATCTGATAATATTATATCCAGAAAAAATTGTTTTTTTATCAATTTTAAGTGGAGATATAATTTATGAGAAAGACTTTAAATCAATTAATATAATTCAATCATCGGGAGGTAAGATTGTAAATTATTTTAATATCGTTTTCTTTATATTACCTAATAGTGAATTTAATTCTTTAGATACATATCTGTTTGAGGAACATAGTATAAATTTTGATAATATTGCACTTAATACTTCACTTAATAATTTAAAGGATCAAATACACCTATACAAAAATTTTTTGGTCTATTTTGATAACGGAAATATTATTCATACCTATGACATTAACAAAGATAAGTTTGTATTAGTTGATTTTGTAATAAAAAATTCATCTTCAGCTATATTGTTTAATAATTCACTAATTTCTAAAAATGAAAATTTTATTGAATTCTATAATATTAAGAATGGAAACTTATTCTCAAGAATTAATATCAATAAAATTCTTAATAAAAAATCAAAAATAATAAATTCTCTAATCATAAATAAAAATGTTCATTTATTTACAGACAATGGTGAAATAATTATATTAGATCAGAATCTTCAAATTCAAGAAACGATAAATCTTAAAATTAAAAATATTAATAAAGTTTATAATTATCAAAATAAAATTTTTATAAGTACTGAAAAAGGCATTACTTACATTTATTAAAATGAATATATTAATTTTAGGTATGCCAAATGTAGGCAAAACATCATTGTATAATTTAATTACAAATAAAAATAATAATATAATTCATGATACCATTGGTACAACAAGAGATTGGCACGTATCGCCTCTTAAATCGAATAGAAATATTGATGTGTATGATACACCGGGGATAATTAATCAAAAAAGTTTAGTAACAAAAAGTGTCAGTAATATAATAAGTAAAATAGATATTTTTGTTTATGTTATTGACTACAAAGCAGAAAATTACTTTTTAGATAAAGAATTGATTCATGAATTAAGAAAATTTAATAAAGAAATAGTAGTTATTATCAATAAAGATGATAATTTTAAACAAGATAAAAAAATTGACAACCTTGGTATAAAGAATGTTTATTTTATTTCATGTTCGCATAATATAGGTATTCAAGGCTTTTTAGATTTTTTATCAGAATATGATGTTAAAAATAATAAGTTAATAAATTATGATTTTTCTTTAGGGTTATTTGGTAAAACAAATGTAGGGAAAAGCACTCTCTTAAACAAATTAGTAGGATTTGAGAGATCAATTGTTAGTAATCGACCAAAAACTACAACTGATATTGTTTCTTCTTCATATAATTTTAAAGGTAATATCTATTCAATTAAAGATACTGCAGGTTTAATAAAAAAAAATAAAATTGATAAAAATAGTCTTGATTTTTATGTCACCAAAAAAACTTTGTCGATTATCAATGAAATTAATTTAAATATTTTCCTTATTGATATTGAACAAGGCTTTGACAATCAATCTAAAAAAATATTTAATTTAATTTATCAAAAATCTAATATTTTATTATTTATAATTAATAAAACTGATTTAGTTAAAAAAAATAAAAAAAAGATAATTAATGAATTAATTAAAGATATTAATTATGAATTTTCTCAATCAAAAAATATAATTATTATACCAATTTCAACACTAAATAAAAAAGATATTTTATTTTTAAAAAACAAGATTCGTGAACTTCTTTTAGAAATAAATAAAGATATATCAACTTCACAAATTAATAAGTGGTTAAATCATGTTGTTGAAAATAATTCTCACCCAAGAATAAATGGAAAAGAAGTTAAATTTAAATATGGTACTCAGGTTTCAAAAAATCCTTTAACAATAAAAATTTTTTCAAATTTTTCAAAAGAAATATCTAATTCATATAAAAGATATTTAATTAATAATTTTTATAATTTCTTTAAAATTAAAAGTAGAAATTTAAAAATTTTATTTTCTAAATCTAATAACCCTTATGATTAGTTGTTATTGATCTGAGCTTGTATAACTTTCAATAATATTATTATTATATTCAGAAATTTGCATGAGAATATTTGAATTTTCTACAATAAATAAATAAAAATTTTTCAATATCTCCACATCATTATTATTAGTTAAATACAATACACTACTATAAATTATATATGAAAATAGAATGCCATATAAGATTCCAAAAAATTTATCAAATATCACTCCTAAAATTTGTTTATCTAAGTCACTATTTAAAAATTTTCTTATTCTTTTTAATATAAATAAGCTAATTAAGAAAATTATTGGTATTGAAATAATTATACTTATAACGCTTACAAACTGTTCAAATCTTTGTAAAAAATTAATATTTAAGAGTTGTTCACTTAAAAAATCTGAAAGATATTGATAACTATATATGGTTACAAATATAGAACCAACCCATGTTAATAACCCTAATATAGAATTAATAAATCCTTTCCAGAAACTAAAAATAATAATTACTGCAGTCAAAATTAAAACTACATAATCTAAAAATATTAACTCGAAGTTTAAAAAAGTCATTTTTGATATTTCAATATTGATGGTAAAGTAATTAGTACTCCTATCATAGCAAATATCATTGCTAAACTAGTAAATAGACCAAAATAAACAGTAGGAACAAAGTTTGATAGACAAAGAGTAAGGAAACCAGAAGTGATTGCAATAGATGTAATTAAAACTGCATTACCTACAGTTAAATGTGTTTTTTCAATCATTTCATTATGGTTTCTACCTAACTTTAGATTTTCCTTGTAACGATAGATATAATGTATTGTATTATCAACGGCTATACCAATTGATATTGCCGCTATTGTAATTGTCATTATATCAAGTGGTATTTTAAGCAATCCAATTAAACCAAGAATAAAAGTTGAAGCAAAAATATTCGGAATTATTCCAATTATACTTAATTTAAAGGATCTAAATAATAGTACAAACATTATAAAAATAGCTAAAATTACAAAACCTAAAGATTTTATTTGTGAACTAAATAAAGATTTTAACATGTTATTATACAATACTAATAATCCGTTAACTTTAAATTCTTCCAAGTTATCAAATTCATTTAATAAAAAAGAATTGATGTCATTAATAAGATCATTTCTTTTAATATCTTTCGAATCTTTGACTCTTGTAGAAATTTTTATCATGTTGTTTTCAATATTTAGATAAGGATCAATTAAATCAGTTTTATAATCAATAGGTATTTCATTATATAATACTGATAATTCAAACATTGATAAATCACTTTTGTTTATTTGATTTGCAGTATCTATAAGTGAATAAATTGAAGTAACTTTCCCAATTTCTACTCTACTTTCTAAATATTGATGAACAAATTTGATTGTTTCAATTTTTTCATTTGTAAACCAAATATTATTTTCTTCTCCAAATAGATCATCTGAGAAAAAATCATCTTCAATTTCTAAACCATCTTCCTCTTCAGCTTTTATTGTTGTATCAATTATTATATCATCATTTTTGAATTTAAGAATAATGTCTAATGGTGTAGTTCCACCTAATTCATTATCTATAAGATACATTCCTTTATAAATTTCTGTATTTTTTTTAAAATATTTTATAAATGAGTTTTCAACATTCAGATTGGTAATTCCATAAAGAGATATGAAAAATACCAGTAAGTTTAATCCAATAATATATTTACTATTCTTATATGCAAAAGGATAAAAAGATTTTAAAAAATTTAAATTAAGAGAATAGTTTTTTTCTTCTTTTGAAAAAAAAGAGACAATCAGGGGCAAAATTATAAATGATGAAATTAAAACTATTAATAATGCTACTATCATTATGATTCCAAAATCAATAACAGGTTTAATATCTGATATTACTAGCGATACAAAGGCAACAATTGTAGTGAGAAAAGTATAAAAACAAGGCCAGAACATCATCCTAAAATTTTCAAAAATTTTAATATCTCTTTGTAAATAATTATTTATTATGTGAACATTCATAGAAATAGATAAAACAAACATTAAGGATAAGAAGTTTGCTGAAACAGCTGTAATTTCAAAATTTATAAAACCAGCCAAACCTATTGACAAATAAACTGCACTAATTGAAGTAAATAAAATTGAAAATACCCATTTGATTCTTCTAAAAATTAAGAATAGAATTATAATTATAATTAAAAGAACAATTAAACTGAATGTCAATATATCATTCTTTACATATGAAATAACATCGCTCGATATCATTTCTACCCCACCTAAATAGTATGTAAAATTTTGATTACTATTAATAATAATATTTCTTATTTTTTTAATTAATTCGTTTCTTTCTTTGTCTATCTCAGTTTTTACTTTGTAATATTTTCCTTGAGATAAATATAAATTTTTATTATCTTTAAGATCAATTGCTTTACTGTTTTCCTTAAGGAAAATTATAATAGAAGTAATATTTTTACCTTCATTAATAATTTGATCACTATAGATAGGGCTTTTTGAAAACTCATTTAGAACATCTTCAATTTCTAAATTTGTATCTAATATTGTTTCATAATTATCATTTGCTAAATCTAAAAGATTTGTGTTATTTAAGAGAAGAATAGGGGCTTTATTAATATTAAAAACAGAATAAACTTGCGGTAAGTCAGATAATTTCTCAGTTATCTTTTCTATTTCAGCTAATAATGATTTATCTATTTTATCCTTACCTTTGATAGCAATTACAAGACTACTTTTTGAAGAAAATAGATCTTGATAATATGAAAAATATTTAAAATCCTCATCATTTTGTGACACTAAACTATCCGAAGATGCATCAATTCTGAAATCTCTTATATAAAAACTAGTAAATATTAATGATAGGATAAGAAAGATTAATAAAAAGATTTGTAATTTTTTACTCATATTTTCTATAAACTCTGTTACCAATAGAGGTTAAAACTTCATTGGGTATGGTTTTGCATATTTTTGCAAATTTATCTATTTTGTGCTCATTATTAATAATATCTAAATACATTCCTACATTTAAATCATGACTAGATTTTGAAATATCTACAGTAAATGAATCCATTGAAATTCTCCCAATTATTTTAAATTTATTTTCTTTAAAATAAACATATCCATTATTACTTAGCGATCTCGGAATTCCATCTTCATATCCAAGACCAATAATAGCAACTTTAATTTTTGTTTTTGTCTTAAATGTTCTATTATAACCAACGTATTGATTTTTTTTAATATATTTAATTTGTATAATTTTTCCTTTTAAATTTATTACATTTTTAATTCTTTTACCTAATTTTTTATTTTCAAAACCTCCATAAATACCAATTCCTGGCCTTACCATGTCATATAAATAAGATTTATCTAAAATTGCTCCATGAGAATTAGCAAAACTAAAAATTATTTTATTGTTTTTAATTTTTTTTTTCAATGTAGTAAAAATTTTTTTTTGTTTTAAATTATAATTATTTTTATACTCATTAGCGCTTGATAAGTGGCTTATAACTAGTTTTATATTTTTATTTGAAAAGTTTATTTTCTTTGTATGTTCTATTGGAATTCCTAATCTATTTATCCCTGTATCAAAATGAATAGCAAATTTTAATCCAGAATTTTTTATCTTTTTATATTCTTCTATACAATTAATAACTGGGATAAGATTTGATTTGAAAAATTTATTTAAATTGTAGTCTTGCAATCCATTTAAAATATAAATATTTACAAATTTGTTTTTATTTTTTAATTTTATACCTTCTTCTAATGTAGCAACGAAAAAATGTTTACAGCCATTCTCTACTAAGAGATTAAACATTCTTTTATCTCCTAAACCATATGCATTAGCTTTTATTGTAGGTGCAACAACTAAGTTTTTTCTTAATTTTTTAAAAAAATCAAAATTATAGATTATACTTTTTGTATTGATAGTTAAGATTCCAGTTTCTTTAATCACTCAATAATATTATCATAATCTTTAGTTGTTAAGTCACTGAATTTTGTATAATTTGCATCAAAGTGCATCTTAATTGAACCAATTGGCCCATGTCTTTGTTTGGCAATTATAATTTCAGCCTTATTATAATTTTCATTTGTTAACTGTTGCCACCTAGAAACTCTTTCATTGTATTTAATATCATCTTCTTCAGATTTTCTAATCGGCTCTAATCTCTCTAAATAATAACTCTCTCTATAAATAAACATTACTACATCTGAGTCTTGTTCAATTGTTCCACTCTCCCTTAAATCCGATAGTTGAGGTCTTTTATCTTCTCTTTGCTCAACTTGTCTCGATAGTTGTGATAAAGCAATTATTGGTATATTTAATTCTTTTGCAATGGATTTTAAACCTCTAGTAATTTCAGAAATTTCTTGCACTCTTCCATCATTTCTACTGTTTGAGGCGGACATTAATTGTAAGTAGTCAATAATAATTAAGTTAATATCATGAATTCTTTTCAATCTCCTCGCTCTTGATCTTAATGTCGGGATTGTTAAAACAGGATTATCATCAATAATTAAATTTAAGTTTTCTAAATCTGAAGAAGTTTTAGCTATTTTATTAAAATCATTTTTGTTGAGCTCTGCTTTCCTCATTTTATCTCCAGAAATTCTTGTTTGTTCAGCTAATATCCTTGTAGCTAATTGTTCTGAGGACATTTCAAGAGAAAAAAAAGCAACTTTACCCCCATCTACAATTTTTTTATTTTCAAATTCATCTTTTGTTTCTTGGTATTTAATAGCGCAATTAAAAGCAATGTTTGTGCCTAATGCTGTTTTACCCATTGATGGTCTACCTGCTATAATTATTAAATCTGATTTATGTAGACCACCTAATTTTTTATCTAAGTCACCAAATCCAGTAGGTACACCAGCTATTTTTCCCTCTCTTTTATAAGCCTCACTTATTATATCGACAGCTCCCTTTAAAGCATTTCCAAAGTTTATAAATGCCCTTTCTGAGTTTCCAGTTTGTGATAAATTATAAAGATCATTTTCAGCATTCTCTATAAGGTTTTCAATAAGTTCTTTATTGTTTGAGCTTGTTTCTTGTATTATGTTTCGAGCAATACCAACTAAATTTCTTTTAATATGTAAATCATAAATGATTTTAGCGTAATTATATGTATTTTGTGTTGAAGGTGCGCTATCTTTTAACTGATTTAAATAGCTAATTTTATCATAATTATTTGTTTCTTCTGGTAAATAATTTTTTAGAGTTATTGGTGAAACTAAAATATTCTTATCAAGTAGGTTTTTAATAGTAGAAAAAATTAATCTATTATTCTCATCTACAAAGTGATTTTCACTTAGAAAGTCTGAAACTTTTTCATAATTTCTATTATCCCATAGTATGCATCCTATTAAAGCTAACTCAGCTTCTGTGTTTGCAAAATTAGTATCTTCATTATTAGAATCCGGATTTGAATTTACTAATTCAACTGTCATTAATACTAATTAAACTAAATAAAAATAATCGACAAGAATTAGAAATTTTATATGGTTAATAAGATATTAATTGTGTGTATAAAAAAACTCAATTCTTTTTAACATTAATTGAAATATCTTGATGTATACCGTCGTAAGGGTTAATTTCAATCATGTGTTCACCAATTGATTTAATTTGATTTTTAATAATTAAATCATCAGATTTAACTTTTATATTATTATTTGACAGGTAATCTAAAATTTCTTTTTTTGATATTGATCCATATAATTGATCTTTTTCATCAGCTTCTTTATTAAAAATAATCTCAATTTTATTTATTTTTTCAATTAATATTTTAGCATCATTAATTTTTTTCTCTTCATCAATTTTAATTTTGTCTTTAACTTTCTCATAATATTCTATGTTTTTCTTATTTTCTCTGAGAGCCATATTATTTGGGAAAAGAAAGTTTCTTGCATATCCTGGTTTTACGGATACTTTGTCACCCATTTTGCCTAATTTTTTTATTGTAGTTGTGAGAATTACTTTCATGATGGCAAAGATTTATTAGTGTATGACATTAATGAAAGAAAACGTGCTCTTTTAATAGCTTTTGCGAGTTCTTTTTGTTTTTTTCGAGAAACACCAGTTATTCTGCTTGGAATAATTTTACCCTTTTCCGTAACATATCTGGATAAAAGCCTTGTGTCTTTATAATCGATTATTGGAGATCCAGGTATACTAAAAGGGCAATATTTTCTTTTACTTTCAAATGGAGAGTTTGATTTTTCTTCTCTTTTATTTTTAAACTTATTTTTTTTCATTTGCTAACTTTGTTGGTAGTTCTTGATGATCTTTAACTTTAATAAACATATATCTTATTAAATTTTCTGATTGGTTTAATTCTTTATTTAGACTTTTAATAATCTGTCCTGAACTTTCTATTTGCAAGAAATTATAAAAGGCTTTTTTATATTTATCTATATTATAACTTAAATCTCTTAATCCCCAATCTTCTTCATTGATGATCTTTGCTGATTGAGATATCAATTTTGATTTAAAGTTTTCTAACTCAGTTTTAAGCGTATTTGTAGCTAAGTCGGGATTAAAAATTAGAACTACTTCAAATTTATTCATAAAACTCCATGGTTAATCTTATTATTATAATATAATATAAGAGAAGTTGAGCTTGCATATATTAAATTTTTCAAATAAATCAAGTATAAATGACAACTATTGTTTTTCCTGGTCAAGGCAGTCAATCACAAGGTATGACAAAGGATTTTCATGATAATTTTCAAATTTCTAAGTTAGCTTTTGAAGAAATTGAAGATTATACAAAAATTGACATTAGAAATATAATTTTCAATAATGACAAAAATAAATTAGATTTAACTCAATTCACTCAAATATGCATATTTGCTTCTTCTTATGCAATTTTTAAAGCTTTAATAAATGAAACTAATTTTGAAATTGAAAAAACAAATATAATGATGGGACATTCTCTAGGAGAATACACAGCACTAGCTTGTAGTGGTAAATTAAGCTTAAAGGATTGTAGTTTAATTTTAAAAAAAAGAGGAGAATTAATGAGCAATTCCGCTCCTCCAAATAAAACTGGAATGGCAGCTTTAATTGGTCAAAATGCAAATGAAGTATATCATATAATAAATGAAAATGAACTAAATCTAGAAATTGCAAATGATAATTCTCAAATTCAGATTGTCATTTCAGGAAATATTAATGAATTGGAAAAAAGTAAAGATATATTTTTAAAAAATAATATTAAAAGATTTGTCATGCTTAATGTTTCAGCAGCTTTTCATAGCAAAATAATGTCTAATGCTCAAAACGAATTAAGCCCATTAATTGATGAATTAAACTTTATCGAAAATGATATTAGAATTATTTCCAATTATGATGCTAAAGTTTATAGTGATAATTTATCAATAAAAAAAAATTTACAAAATCAAATGGCCAACAAAGTTAACTGGACAAAAAGTGTAAAAAAACTTGAAGAATTAGGTGAAAAAAGAATCATTGAAATCGGTCCTAATAAAGTATTAAGTGGATTAATTAAAAGAATATCAGGCAGTTTTGATATTAAAAGCATTAATCAAATTAATGATATAAATTTATGAATAATAATAAAAAATTACTTCTTACAGGTGCAACAGGAGGCATAGGATCATCTATCTGCACTAGATTTAAAAGTAAAAATTTTACCTTAGTTTTAATTACATCTTCTGAAGAAAAAATTAATAAATTAAAAAATGACTATGGAAATGAACATTTTTATTACAAAGTAGATTTATCAAATAATGAAGAAACTTTTACTAAAATGGATGAAATATCAAAGGAGCATAAAGATATTTCTGTTATTATTAATAATGCTGGAATTACCCAAGATAATTTAATTTTTAGAATGAAAAATAATCAATGGACAAATGTTTTACAAACTAATCTTACTTCTAACTATCAAATTATTAAATCATTACTACCAAATATGTTATCTCGTAGATATGGAAAAATAATTGGGATTTCATCAATTGTTGGATCCACTGGCAATCCAGGACAAGCAAATTATGTTGCTGCAAAATCTGGCTTAGTCGGTCTTTATAAATCAATTGCTTTAGAAGTTGCAAAAAGAAATATCAATGTAAACATTATTTCACCAGGTTTCATTTCAACTTCTATGACAGATAATCTATCTGATGATCAGAAAAACAATTATTTATCTAGAATTCCTATGATGAGATTTGGAAATCCATTAGATGTTGCAAATTTAGTATATTTTTTATCATCTGACGAATCTTCATATATAACGGGTCAGAATTTTCATATTAACGGTGGGATGTTAATGGTTTAAATTGTTGACATATATTCAATTAATAATCTAAAAGTAAAATAAGGAGTAAATTATGAGTGAAATTCAAGATCAGGTAAAAAAAATTGTTGTAGATCATTTAGGAATTGATGAATCAAAAGTTGTTCCAGAGGCCAAATTTATTGATGACTTAGGTGCTGATAGCTTAGATACAGTTGAGTTGGTAATGGCTTTTGAGGAAAAATTTGGAATTGAAATACCTGATGATGCAGCTGAAACAATACAAACAGTTCAAAACGCAATAGATTATATTCAAAGTAAAAAATAAAAAACTATTATTTTATGAGAAGAGTTGTTGTTACTGGAATGGGCTTACTTACATCTCTGGGTAATGATAAAGAAAAAAGTTGGAATAATCTTATCAATCTAAAATCTGGGATTAAAAAAATTGATCATTTCGATGTTTCTGACTTACCATCTAAAATAGCAGGGTACATAAATAATGACCCTGATAAAGAGAATTATTTTAATGAACATTCTTATCTGGAGTTAAAAGATATTAAAAGAAATGATAGATTTATACAGTACGGGCTTATTGCTTCTAATATGGCAATAGAAGATGCTGGTTTAAATAACTTAAGTGATAAAGATAAAATTCGTGTGGGTGTTTCTGTAGGTTCGGGTATTGGAGGTCTTGAAACTATTTATGAGGGTTCACTTACCATTAACAATCAATCAAAGAAATTATCTCCTTTTTTTATACCATCTTCATTAGTAAATTTATTATCTGGACAAATTTCAATTAAATTCGGCTTCAAGGGACCTAATCATTCTGTTGTAACAGCTTGTGCTACTGGAGCTCACTCAATAGGTGATTCAGGTGAAATGATAAAAAGAGGTGCAGCTGATGTCATGATAGCTGGTGGTTCTGAAGCTGCAGTATGTAAATTAGGATTAGCTGGTTTCTGCGCAGCTAGAAGTTTAAGTACTTCATACAATGATAATCCTAATCAGGCTTCAAGACCATGGGATAAAGATAGAGATGGTTTTGTTATGGGAGAAGGTGCTGGTATTGTTGTTCTAGAAGAAATGGAATTTGCAAAAAAAAGAGGAGCCAATATTTATGCAGAACTTGTTGGATATGGAATGTCTGGAGATGCTCATCACATAACAGCTCCAGCAGAAGATGGTGATGGCGGATTTAGAGCAATGAAAAGTGCGATAGATATGGCGAGTATTCCCTCAGATAATGTCGACTACATTAATGCTCATGGAACCTCTACAGTTAAAGGAGATGCAATTGAACTAAATGCCATTTCAAAATTATTTAAACATAAAATTGATGTTAGTTCTACAAAATCATCTATTGGCCATCTTCTTGGCGCAGCTGGCAGTGTTGAATCTATATTTTCTATAATGTCTATAAATAAAAAAATATTACCTGCCACTTTAAATTTAGAAAACCCTATTGAAACTTCCAATATTAATTTGATACCTAATATTCCTTTGGAAAAAAAAATACAATACGCCTTAAGTAATTCTTTTGGATTTGGAGGAACTAATACTGCCTTATTATTTAAAAGTATTTAGCATAATCCTAACCATATTTTTAATTTTATTTTTTTTTAATATTTATTTTATACTTAATAAAAAAATTGAGTTAAAAAATAATGTTATCTCTATAAAAAAAGGTGATAATTTAGCAATTGTACTCAACGAGAACATTAATAATTTTTCTAAATATGATATTTTTTTGGTAATTAATTTTTATAAATTAAAAAATTATTTATTTAAAGATTTTATACATTTTGGTAAATTCTATATTAATGATGATATTTTATTATTAGATCTTTTGAATATAATATTTAAGCCAAGCAATATTATTAATAAAATTACTATTATTGAAGGATGGTCAACTTATGAGCTCAACAGAGAATTATCTAAACATTTTGATAAAATATTTGATATACCCTACGAAGAAATTATAGCTGATACTTATTATTATACAAATGACAAAAGTTTTTTAAAATTTGTTGAAGATTTAAAAAAAACTAAATTTGAGTATTTTAATCAATATAAAGATAATAAAATATTTAAAAATTTTAGTCAAAGAGAATTGATGATTGTTGGTTCTTTAATAGAGAAAGAAGGTTATAATTATAATGATAAAAAACTTATTTCATCTGTAATTAAAAACAGATTGATAAAAAAAATGAGATTGCAAATTGATGCTACTGTCTTATATGCTTTGACAGATGGTAAATATAACCTAGAAAGAAAACTTTTGTTAAAAGATTTGAAGATTGATCATCCTTATAATACTTATAAAATTGACGGACTTCCTCCAAAACCAATTTCATATGTAGGAAAAGAAACTTTAGATATATTATTTGAAAATCATGAGTCTGATTTTATGTTTTATTTTTTTAATAATTCTTTAAAAAGACATATATTTTCTAAAAATTATAAAAGTCACATAAAAAAACTAAATGAATACAGAAACAAAAAATAAGTTAATAATTATTTCTTCACCTTCTGGCGCTGGAAAAACAACACTATGTAAACTATTGATAAAAAAAATCAAAAATATTAATCTTTCAATTTCTTATACTTCAAGAAATAAAAGATTGAATGAAATTCATGGAAAGGATTATTATTTTGTATCAAGAAAAAAATTTGAATTACTCAAAAAAAATAATTTTTTTATTGAAACTTCAAAAAATTTTAATAATTTTTATGGATCTCCTTTTAAAAATATTAATTTATCAAACAAAAGAAATAAACATATTTTATTTGATATTGATTGGAAAGGAGCTAGAAAAATTAGGAGTTATTATAAAACTAAAAATATAATAGATTTTTTTATTTTACCGCCATCTAAAACAGAACTTAAAAGACGATTAATTAAAAGAGGAAGAGATAATAAAAAAGAAATAAATTTAAGGCTATCTTACGCAATACAAGAAATGCAGCATTACAATGAATATAAATATATCTTAATAAATGAAAATGTTCAAAAAACTGTCGATCAGATTAAAAAAATAATTGATTATAATGAATTAATGTTTGATCAAAAAAAAATTCTCAAATCTAGATTAAAAAAAATTATAAATATTCAGTAACTCTTTAATACTTAATTCATTCACTCTTTTATTTAATATATCTAAATTATTATTTTTCAATTTTATGTTTTTATATATTTTTTTACGCACATTTTTAAATATATCCTTACAAAATCCTTCAGCTTTTTTAATATTATTTTTTTTATTTTTATATAAAGCAAATTTTACAACGGTAGATTTTACTTTTGGTTTTGGTATAAAAACATTTGAAGATACATCAAAGCATTTAGAATATTTTGATACAATGAAGGTTAAGAATTTATATTTATTCATACCAGGTAAAATATAATCAAACTTGTATGCTACTTCTTTCTGTAACATAAAAATCATTTCATTTATATTTTTGTTAAACTTAAATAAATGTAGTATTATTTTAGTACTTATATTATACGGCAGATTGGATATTATATTTAAGTTTTTAAATTTATTTAATTTTACATTAAGAATATCCTCGTTAATAATTTTTACATTATTAAATTCTCGATATTTATCTTTTAATTGATTAAAAAGATAATAGTCTTTTTCAATTAAAATTATTTTTTTTGGTTTTGACTCTAATATTACATCAGTTAAAAAACCATAACCTGGACCTACTTCTAAGATAATTTCATTTTTTACATTAGTTAAGCTTACAATTTTTTTACAAATATTCTTATCTCTAATAAAATTTTGACTTAAAGATTTTTTAGCTCTTTTTTTCATTAATAATTCTATTTTTATAAATTTTCTTAATTAATTTGTGACAATTAATAAGAGATTTATTTGATATATATTTAGAATTAACTAAGTTGTATGCAGTACCATGATCGGGTGATGTGCGAATGATATTCAAATTACCTGTGTAGTTTACTCCAGAGAATTGACTTATGTATTTGAATGGTATTAGCGCTTGATCATGAAAATTAAAAACAAAACAATGATATTTTGTCAAATTACTTTTAATTAACATACTATCTGCTGAAAATGGTCCGTCTATATAAATTCCTTCTTTTTTTAAATTTTTAATTACAGGAATAATATTTTTTATTTCCTCTTTCCCAATCTCTCCATTTTCACCTGAATGAGGATTAAATCCGGAGATAGCTATTTTTGGTTTATTAATATTAAAATCTATCTCAAGTGTTTTATTTAAATTTATAATTTGATTGTAAATAAACAATCTATTTGATAATTTTTTAGAAAGTTTATTAATTGGAATATGTGTTGTTAACGTACTTATTATTATTTTATTGTGAAATAAAATCATATTTGAATATTTTTTTTTTTCTAATGATTGAAAATATTCAGTATGACCAATAAAGTTTTTATCAATTTTTTTTACTATATCCTTTCTTAATGGGAGAGTAATCATGCCAATACATATTTTTTTTTTGCAAAAATCATATGCATAACTTAGAGATTTATAGGTATTATCGTCTGCTGAATTACTTTTAAAAGAGTAGATATTTATACAATTTTTTTCATAATTAATAATTTGATTATTAATTATTTTGATAATATTTAATTTATGTTTAAGTTTTTTTCTATTAAAATAATCTTTAATAATATGAATATCAGTAAATAGAATAAAATTTTTAACTTTTTTTTGACACCATGAGTTTATTAATATTTTAATACCAATTCCATT
>CACNAF010000013.1:0-27024 GCA_902618385.1 uncultured Alphaproteobacteria bacterium
ACTTAATAATTTTCTAATTGGCTATAAAAATGAAATAAGTAATTTTTTAAAAACCAAAGATATTAGTTTTGAAAAAATTCAGCCAAATAAGAATTCAGCTTTAATTGTATTAACATCATTGTCAGTTTTAATCCCTTTGGATGGTATTATTGACTCAGATGCAGAATTAAAAAAATTAAACAAGAAAAAGCAAGTTGAGCAAGAAAAATTTAATAAGGTTAATGACAAATTAAACAATGATAATTTTATGAGTAAAGCTTCAGAAGAAATTATTAATAAATTTAAAAATGAGGCAAAAATTTATAAATCTTCTATTGAAAAAATTGATCAAATAATAAATACTATCAAATAGAATGGAAGATAAGGGATCAAATAGAAAATCTAATTTACCTAGTAGATATGTTAGTGTAGGGCCTAAAAGTGCGCCCCATAGATCTTATTATTATGCTATGGGTTTGAAAGAACATGAAATTTATCAACCATTTGTTGGAGTTGTTAGCACTTGGAATGAATCAGCTCCTTGCAACATTACTCTCCAAGATCAAGCGCAACATGTGAAGACTGGTGTCAAAGATGCTGGAGGAACACCAAGAGAATTTACGACTATAACAGTAACAGACGGAATTGCCATGGGCCATGAGGCAATGAAATCCTCTCTCATTAGTAGAGAGGTTATTGCAGATTCCATTGAATTATCTGTGAGAGGTCACTGTTATGACGCAATAGTTGGGCTTGCTGGCTGTGATAAATCTTTGCCAGGTTTAATGATGGCTATGGTTAGATTAAATGTACCATCTGTATTCATTTATGGTGGTTCAATTTTACCAGGAAAATACAAGGGTAAAGATGTTACTGTTATTGATGTTTTTGAAGCAGTAGGAAAACATGCTGCTGGGACTATATCAGATCAAGATTTAAAGGATATCGAACAAGTTGCTTGCCCATCTGCTGGATCTTGTGGAGGTCAGTTTACAGCAAATACAATGGCATGTATTTCTGAAGCAGTTGGTTTAGCTCTAACAAATTCGGCTATGCCACCAGCAGTAAATACTGAAGAAAGAAAAGCTTATGGTGAAAAGAGTGGTAAAGCTATAATGAATTTATTAGAAAAGAATATAAGACCAAGGGATATAGTAACTATTGATTCATTAGTAAACGCTGCAAGAGTAGTTGCAGCTACTGGAGGTTCAACTAATGCAGCACTCCATCTTCCTGCGATAGCTAATGAAGCGGGTTTAAAATTTACATTAAGAGATGTTGTAGAAATTTATAATTCGACTCCTTATATCGGAGATATGCAACCTGGTGGAAAGTACGTTGCTAAAGATTTATATGATGTAGGTGGTGTGCCAGTTGTTATAAAATCTTTATTAGATGGTGGTTATATAAACGGAGACTGCATAACTGTTACAGGAAAAACAATAGCTGAAAATCATAAAGAAGTAATATTTCCTACAAATCAAGATGTTGTTTATAAATGTGATAATCCAATTAGTGAAAATAGTTCAGTCGTAGGGTTGTGGGGTAATCTTGCTCCAGATGGATGTATATCAAAAATAGCAGGTTTAAAAAATTTAACTTTTAAAGGAAAAGCTAAATGTTTTGACTCAGAAGAAGATGCTTTAACCGCAGTTTTAAAAAATGAAATTAAAGCCGGAGATGCGGTAATAATTAGATATGAAGGTCCCAAAGGAGGGCCTGGTATGCGTGAAATGCTTTCTACAACAGGTGCAATATATGGGCAAGGGTTAGGTGAAACTGTTGCTTTAATTACAGACGGACGGTTTTCAGGTGGCACAAGAGGATTTTGCATTGGTCATGTAGGACCAGAAGCAGCTGTGGGAGGTATGATAGGTTTACTTAAAGATGGCGATGAGATTATTATTGATGCTGTTAAAGGTGAAATCAACGTTACGCTCTCAGATCAAGAAATAGAAAAGAGAAAAAAAGATTGGAAGCCAAGAAAAACTAATCATAATTCTGGATCTATATGGAAATATTCTCAAACTGTTGGGCCAGCTTACGAGGGTGCTGTTACTCAACCAGGAGCTAAAGACGAAACACATACATACGCTGATATTTAATATTAATTAACTAATTCAATCGTAACTGGTGTGTGATCTGAAGCTTTTTCCCATCCTCTTGGTTCACGATTAACATTAACTGATTTAATCAAATCAGTTACTTCTGGCGTAGTAAGAAAATGATCAATTCGTAGACCATTGCCTTTTTGCCAACTTCCACCTCTATAACCCCAAAAGGTCCAGTTTGTATTTCCATCAACAAAGTATTTAACTGTATCAACAAAACCTAAATTCAAAAGATTTCTAAATTTTTCTCTTGTTAATGGATGGGCACAAGCATCATTCTTAAAATTTTCTGGTGAATACACATCTTCATCATTAGGTATTACATTAAAATCTCCGCCTATAATAATTGGTTGATTATTATCAATTAATTCTTTGATATATTTATTAAAATTTATCATCCAATCAATTTTGTAATCAAATT
Source organism: uncultured Alphaproteobacteria bacterium (assembly GCA_902618385.1). Lineage (GTDB taxonomy): Bacteria > Pseudomonadota > Alphaproteobacteria > HIMB59 > CACPNW01. Next base: position 2,512 of record CACNAF010000013.1, read on the forward strand.
TTTCTGTTTCAATTGGATTTCCATTTGGAAGATAAATATTTATTAATTTAATTTTATTTTTTATATTTTTTAAGGATATTTCTGTTTCAATAAATCTGGAATTTACATCTTGGTAATTAGGAATTTTTAAGTTTGAAATTTTTATATTTTCTTTACTGAGTATGGCCACCCCATTCCAGGCTTTTTGTCCATTTACATAACAATTATAATTAATATTTTCTAATTCCTTTTTAGGAAAACTTTCATTTGTGCATTTTAATTCTTGAATTAAATATAAATCTGATTGATCTTTTTTTATAAATTTTATTAAATGTTCTATTCTTGCATTAACTGAATTTACATTCCATGTAGTAATTTTCATTTATATTGAAAAAGAAGTACCACACCCACATGATGAAGATGCTAGTGGATTAGAAATTTTAAATGACGATCCAATCAATTCATTAACATAATCAATTTTAGATCCTTTTATTAATTCAATTGAAGTTTTATCTATCAATACATCAGCATTTTTATAATTAAAGATTAAATCATCATCATTTGGTTTATCAGAAAAATCAAATTTATATTGAAATCCAGCACAACCACCACCTAATACGGTAATTCTGAAATAGTTAGATTTTTCAGAGAGAAGTATCTTGTTGATATGATTCTGAGCACTTTCAGTTACTTCAATTATATTGTCCATTTATCTAAATATTGTTATTAGTTATTTTTTTACAACTATAATATAAATTTTCTTATGTTCAAACATTTAGCTTCCAATCCAGATAATTCAAATGGAAGATTATATAATGAGCTAGATGATGATTTGAGAAATCCATTTGAAAGAGATAGAGCTAGAGTTATTCACTCTAATTCTTTTAGAAAATTAAAACACAAAACCCAAGTTTTTATTGAAAGTGAGAGTGATTATTTTAGGACTAGACTAACTCATTCTTTGGAAGTTGCCCAAATATCAAGATCAATTTGCAGATTACTTGAATTAGATGAAGATCTAGGTGAAACAGTTGCTCTAGCACATGATTTAGGTCATCCTCCTTTTGGTCATATTGGCGAAGATGCACTGGATAATTCAATGAAAAAGTTTGGAGGTTTTAATCATAATGATCAAACCCTGAGAGTTTTAACATTTATAGAAAAAAGACACCCTGATTTTGATGGATTAAATCTAACATGGGAGAGCTTAGAGGGAATAATAAAACATAATGGAATTTTGAGTGATCATTTACCATATCACTTAGATAATTATTCAAAATTACATAACCTAAATCTAACTGATCAACCTTATTTAGAATCACAAATAGCAAGTATATCTGATGATATCGCTTATAATAATCACGATGTAGAGGATGCTATTAGAGCAAACTTAATATCATTAGATGATATTGCAGAGTTAAGTTTTTTTGAAAAAATTATAATTGATTTAAAGGATCACTATAAAGATATTCCAAATAAACTTCTAGTGTATCAAGTTTTAAGAAACTCCATATCTAATATGATAAATGATATATACGAAACTACAAAAAAAAATTTAATTGAAAATAATATCAATTCTATTGATGATATACGTAAAAAAAATAATTTTGCTGTTTCATTTTCAAATGAAATGAAGAAAAATTGTGACATAATCAAAAAATTCTTATTTGATAAAGTTTATAATCACAGTCATTTATCAGATAAGAGACAGTATTCAAAAAATGTAATATCTACTTTATTTACTTATTTCAAAAAAAATAATAATAAACTACCATTAGATTGGAGAAATCAAAATATTGAAATTGAAAGATTAATTTGTGATTATATTTCAGGCATGACGGATAGATTTGCTCTAAATTTGTATAAGGAGATTAGTGAATAATTTTATAAAAGACCTTTCAGATTTTTTATTTGATTTTACAGATTTTTTAGAAAGTAATAAATTCATATCTCCAATCAATAAAAAACAGATTAGTATCGATTATTCTTCAAATAATAAACAAGGTGATTTAGCGACGAACTTTTACTTAATAGTTAAAAGAAAAATTATTAATGAAAATTTTAATATTGAAAAAGAATTAAATGATAGAATTAAATCAATTGAATTTATTGATCATTTTGTGGTTTCAAAAAATGGTTTTATAAATTTTTTTCTTAAAGATACATTTGTATTAAGAAGTTTAAATGAAATTTATAGTAAAAATTTTTTAAATTATATTAATTTTGGTACAGGTAAAAAAATAAATGTTGAATTTGTTTCAGCTAATCCAACTGGACCATTACATATAGCTCATATAAGAGGTGCTGTATTTGGAGATGTATTAAGCTCACTTTATACTAAAACAGGTTTTGATGTTATCAGAGAGTATTACGTAAATGATGCAGGCTCTCAAATTGATAAATTATCAAACTCTCTATTGAAACGATATTTACAATTATTTAATAGAAAAATTGAATTAAATGAAGATGAGTATCCTGGTGAATACCTAATAGATATTGCAAAAAAAATTAAAAATGAGGATGGTGATAAGTGGTTAAACTTTCAGCAAGAAGAAACTATTCAATATTTTAAAAATTTTGCATTAAAAAATATACTTTTAAGCATAAAATCAGATTTAGAATTAATAAATATAAGATTTGATAAATTTACTCACGAAACTGAAATAGAAAAAAGTAAAATTATTGATGAACTTTTTTCAATCTTAGATGAAAAAAAATTACTATATGAAGGTATTTTAGAAAAGCCAAAAGGTGATGATTCTGATTGGGAGCCAAGAGAGCAATTATTATTTAAATCCTCTAAATTACTAGACAATGAAGATCGAGCATTAAAAAAATCAAATGGTGAATGGACATATTTTGCTAATGATGCAGCATATCATTTAGATAAATGTAAAAGAAATTTTGATAGATTAGTAAATATTTGGGGGTCTGATCATATTGGCTATATTCCAAGAATGAATTCGTTAATTAAAGCTATTAAAGATGATGAAACTTATTTAAACATTTTAACTTGTCAGATTGTAAGTTTAATTCAAAATAAACAAAAAATTAAAATGTCAAAGAGATCTGGAAATTTTGTGACATTAGCTAATGTTCATTCTAAGGTTGGAAAAGATCCTATAAGATACTACATGATTTCTACTAAAAATGAGACAGCAATTGACTTTGATTTAGATGCTGTTGTTGAAAAAAATAAAGATAATAAAGTTTTTTATTGTCAATACGCACACGCTAGAGCTTCATCAGTAATTAATAAAGCAAACGAATTAGGTATAAAAATTAAAAATGATTATAATTTTTCTGCAATACAAAATCTATCTGATGAGGAGGTAAAATTAATCAAAAAGTTAATTTGTTATCCTTATTTATTATATCAATCATCATATTATAATGAACCACATAGACTAATCAATTACTTAGAAGAAATATCCTCTGATTTCCATTCAATTTGGAATAAAGGTAAAGATAATGAATCACTACGTTTTATAGATGAAAAAAATGCAGAAAAGACAATTTCAAAAATATTTTGGTTGGAGTCATTTAGAGTTGTTTTAAAAGATATATTTTCAATTATTGATATAAGTGCACCTGAAACAATGTAATGATTAAAAGAATTATTTTTAAAAGAAAAAATAATTATATTTTTAAATATTCTTTATTATTATTACTATTTATTATTATTCTTTATCTTATCTCATTTTATTATTTTAGTAATAGGGAGTATTTTATCATTCCTAAATTTACTGATAAATATTTTGTTATTCCTACTAATAAAGAAGGTGAGGTTGTTGATTACTTACACAAGAAAAGTTTAAATAACATAGATAATGAAATTCAAGATTTTGATTTTAAAAATATAGACGAACTTGATTTTACAATTCAATTATATAGCGATGATAATTTTGAAAATATTAATAAATACTTGAAAAATTTATTAGAAAACAAAAAAGAGATTATAGATCATGAAGATATTTTTGTTTTTTATAAAAAAACTGAAATAGGTACTCAATATTTTATTACCTATAAAAATTACATCTCTAAGAATAATGCTTCTGAAGCTTGTGATTTATTAACTATTGTTAAGAGTTGCATAATACTTAATTTACAAAATTAATAATATTGAGAGAATCTCAATAATTTTATATAAAAAGTTGTGTTAAATGTTCCAGATACTGAAATAAAAGAAGGTCAATTTAACCTATTATTAGACAATTTTGAGGGTCCTATAGACCTTTTGTTGGTTTTGGCTAGATCACAGAAGGTTGATTTATCTGATATATCTATATCCGAGTTAGCTGACCAATATATTAATTTTATTAATCAATATAGAAATATTCATATTGAAATAGCTGCTGATTATTTAGTGATGGCAGCATGGCTAACGTATTTGAAATCAAGATTACTATTACCAAAAGAAGAAAAAACAGACGAATATACAGCTGATGAGTTAGAAGAGGCTCTAAAATATCAATTACAGAGACTAGAGGCTTTTCAAAATATTTCTAAAATCATATATTCAAGACCTCTTGTTAATAGAGATGTATTTTATGGGGGTTCATCTGAAGGTCTTAAAGTTAAATATAATATAAATTATACATCTAATTTATATGACTTACTAAAATCATATAGTCAAATACTTAAATCGAATGAACAGGTAAAACAATTAACTATTGAGTATTCAGAACTTTATTCAGTCGATCAAGCAGTTAAAAGATTAAAAGGTATGTTTGGAAATATTACAGAATGGACTAATTTTTTAAATGTAATTCCAAATTTAATTAAAGCTAATAAAACAATTAATAAATCAATTATCTCATCGAACTTTGTTGCTTCTTTAGAATTATCAAAAAATGGATTTATTGATTTAAAACAAGATGAAAGTTTTGGCAATATTTATATAAAATTTAATCAAAATGGATAATAAAGATATTAAAATTTTAGAAGCAATATTATTTGCATCAGGAGAGCCACTTGATGAAAATGATTTAAAAGAAAAAATTAAAGAAAAAAATAATATAAGTAAGCTATTACAAGAAATTAAAGATTTTTATAAAAATAGAGGTATTAATTTATTCAAAACTGGCAACAAATGGTCTTTTAGAACTGCTGAAGATCTCAGTGATGAATTAACTATTTTTAAAACACAGAAAAGAAAATTATCAAGAGCAGCACTAGAAACTTTATCTATAATTGCTTACCAACAACCAATAACAAGATCAGAAATTGAAAATATTAGAGGTGTTCAAATGGGTAGAGGCTCTTTAGATCATTTGATGGAAATAGGATGGATACGTCCTTCAGGTAGGAAAAGTATACCTGGTAAACCTACTTTATGGTCTACCACAGATTTGTTTGTTGAACATTTTGGATTAAATAGTTTATCCGATTTACCCAATAAAGAGGAGCTAAAGGCAAGTGGTTTTCTAGATAAACGTGCTGCGATTGCAACTATAAGTGATCTTGCTAAAAATGATGAAAATTTACAAAGTAATGATAATTTAGAACAGGATGATGAAAATAATATTGATGATTTTATTCAAAATACTTAGTTAACTTATTACTTCTTGTTTTTTTCCTATAGTTTCCGTATAAGCCCCTTATGACACCTAGTATTTGGCAATTATTAATAGTACTCGTTATTGTTCTACTTCTTTTTGGTAGAGGTAAAATACCTCAACTTATGGGTGATATGGCAAAAGGAATCAAATCATTCAAGAGAGGAATGTCTGACGAAGAAAAAAAAGAAGATAAAAATTTAGAGAATAAAAACGACGAAGAAAAGTAAATATAATGTTTACTTTTGGTTGGAGTGAAATTTTCTTAATTGGGATAATAGTTGTTGTTGTTATTGGCCCAAAAGATCTTCCAAAATTCATTAAACAAGTTGGATCTTTTACCAAATATATTAAAAAAATGTCTTCTGAATTTAAGTCATCTATAAATGAAATTGCTGAAGAGGAAGAAATTAAAGAATTAGCTAAATCAGTTAAAGAAGTAAAAAAAATAAAAGACGGCATAAATATCAAAAAAAATTTTGAAAATGAGATTAAAGAAGTTCAAGAAACAGTAAAAATGACCGAGAATGAATTTTCAAAAAAAAATTAATTTATTATTTTTGTAATGGCTGAAGAAAAATTTGAAGAAATGTCTCTAATAGGGCATCTCACTGAGTTACGAAAAAGACTTCTATGGAGTTTTTTATATATTTTATTAGTCTTTATTGTTTGTTTTTACTTTGCAGATGAATTATTTGCCTTTTTAGCTAGTCCTCTAGTAGAACTATTTGATAAAGATAAAGGTCAAGGCTTTATTTATACAGCTTTACAAGAAGCTTTTTTTACAGAATTAAAAATAGCTTTTTTCTTTGCTTTATTTTTTTCATTCCCATTAATTGCAATACAAATATGGAGATTTATTGCACCAGGATTATACAAAAAGGAAAAAAGAGCTTTTTTACCCTATTTAGTAGCCACACCAATTTTATTTTTCGCAGGTGGATCAATGGTTTATTATATTATTGCGCCATTGGCGTGGTCTTTTTTCCTATCTTATCAAAACCTTGGTTCAAGTGGAGTTCCTATTCGATTAGAGGCTAAAATGGGAGAATATTTATCGCTTATGATGCGATTTATTTTTGCTTTTGGTTTAGCATTTCAGCTTCCTGTTGTTTTATCTTTAATGGCGAGAGTAGGGATGGTCACTTATGAATCACTTAAAAAATTTAGAAAATATGCAATTGTATTAGCATTTTTATCTGCAGCATTCTTAACTCCACCTGATCCATTTAGTCAAATAAGTTTAGCTCTGCCAATTATATTTTTATATGAAGTTTCAATTTATATTGCAAAACTAATACAAAAAAATAAAGATAAGTAATGCATAATATTAATTTTATCAGAGAAAATCCAATAGAGTTTGATAATTATATGAAACAAAGAGGTGAGCTCCCAATATCAAATAAAATATTAGAATTAGATAAAGTTAAAAGAGAAACTCAGACTGTTCTTCAGAACCTTTTAGCTGAAAGAAACTCTATTTCTAAAAATATTGGTAAACTCAAAAGTGAAAATAAAGATGCTTCATCAGAAATGAATAAAGTTGATGAAATAAAAAATAAAATTAATAATTTAAAGGAACTTGAGACAATTAAAGACGAGGAGCTAAAAACTATCCTCTCAAGACTTCCAAATATAGCTGATAAGACTGTACCTATAGGAAGCAATGAAGCAGACAATACAAAATATAGAGAATGGGGTGAAAAACCACAATTTGATTTTAATCCTAAAACTCATTTTGAACTAGGGGAAAATTTAGGTTTAATGAATTTTGAAACTGCATCTAAATTATCAGGATCTAGATTTGTTTTATTAAAAAATCAACTTTCTAAGTTGGAAAGAGCAGTAGCAAATTTTATGTTAGATAAGCATACGAATGAAAATGGTTATATTGAATATAATTTACCTTTTTTGGTAAAAGATTCTGCTCTTTTTGGAACAGGGCAATTACCTAAATTTGGTGAAGATTTATTTACTGCTGGGGAAGATCATTGGCTAATACCAACTGCTGAAGTTCCCCTAACAAACATGGTTAGAGAAGAAATACTTAACCAAAATCAATTACCTATGAGAGTAACTTCTTATACCCCTTGTTTTAGATCAGAAGCTGGTGCTGCTGGTAAGGATACTCGTGGCATGTTAAGACAACATCAATTTACTAAAGTTGAATTAGTTTCAATAGTAGAGCCACAGCATTCACAAGATGAATTAGAAAGAATGCTTGAAAGTGCAGAAAGTATTCTTAGGGATTTAAATATTCATTATAGGGTTATGACTTTATGTACAGGTGACATGGGTTTTTCAGCATCAAAAACATACGATATTGAAGTGTGGCTTCCAGGTGAAAATACTTATAGAGAAATTTCAAGTTGTTCTAATTGTAATGATTTTCAAGCTAGAAGAATGAATACAAGATATAAATTAGAAAATAAAAATATTTTTGTTCATACACTTAATGGATCCGGCTTAGCAGTAGGAAGAACACTAATTGCTATTCTTGAAAATTATCAAATGAAAGATGGAAATATTAAAATTCCAGAAGTTTTGAAAAAATATTTCAATAATTCTGATACTCTTATCTAGTGCTTGATGTAAGGAAAATAAGATTAATACTCGAGTTACGAGAGTCAGGTATTAGTAATGCTGAAGTTCTCTCTGCAATAGAAAAAATTCCAAGAGAAAAGTTTATTAGTGAAGCTTATAGAAATCAAGCTTATGAAAATATAGCTTTACCAATTGAAAACAATCAAACAATTAGTCAGCCCTTCGTTGTAGCAAGGATGACTGAGTTACTTGATGTTAAAAGTAATCACAAGGTATTAGAAATAGGTACTGGTAGCGGATATCAGTGTGCAGTATTATCAATCTTGGCAAGACGTGTATACACGATTGAAAGAATTAAAAATTTACATGAAGGTTCTAATAATATTTTTGAGAAATTAAAATTAACTAATATTGTTTCAAAATACGATGATGGTAATAATGGTTGGATTGAACAAATACCTTTTGACAGAATAATATTTACAGCAGCATCAAAAAAAATAAATAATGAAATTTTTTCTCATATTAAAAATGAAGGAATTATTGTTTGTCCTATTGTTAAAAATAACAAGCAAATACTTGTAAAATATATAAAACAAAATAATAAAATTATTTCTGAAGAATATGATGATGTTTTATTTGTTCCAAATATTCAAGGTGTAGTATAGCTACTTTGTATATTTCGAATTTTATTTGAAGAATAAAAATAATATAAGATACCAATTATCCAATGAACAAGAGTTAACCCAATAAACATATAGATATAGTTTTCTTCTATAAAATTATTTACAAATAATATTACAATTATAGGCACTAATACAAACCTAAGTATGGCCATATACATTACTATTATTGCTTTTTTTAGACCTTGGAATGAAGCATTAGAAATAAAGAAGAATGGAAAAGCTGGAAAACCAAGTGCGTATATTTTAAGATATATTGATCCATAGTAAATTACTTCTTTATCATCAGTAAATAATCTCATTGAATCTTCTGCAGTTATAAATAAAATTAATCCTGCTATAGTTAATATTATTACACCAGTAATCATAGCTTTGTTGTAAGTTTCTAAAATTCTTTCATAGTTTTTAGCACCAAAATTCTGACCCACAATTGCGGTTACTGCTGTACTTAATCCTAACAAGGGTAAGAAAAGCAGTTGTTCGTATCTTCCAGCTGAGGAAAAACCTGCAATTGCATCATTACCAAAACGACTAACAAAAAATAATAATATATATGATCCGAGAGCAATCATCATCAATCCTAATGCTGCTGGAATAGCTTGAAATGAAATTTCCTTAATTAAACTTAATTTAGGGATTAAATAATTTTTTTTAAAGTTTTCAAAAATCTCTGTTCTATAAATTTTATATAATAAATATAACAGACCAATTATTTGAGACAGTATGGTAGCTATTGCTATTCCAGTTATACCCATTGGCATAAATAATTCAAAATTAATTATTTTTCCTGTAATTAATATTGGATTTAAAATTATATTAAGAAAAAAACTAAAAATTAAAACATTTCTATAACTTTTAGTATCTCCTTGAGCTGATAAACAAGAATTACATACCATGAGTAAAAGAATTATGACTGATCCTAAATAAATTACGTTCATATACAATGATGAAAGTTTAAGGGTTTTTGGATCATCATTTATAGATTCTAAAATTATGTTACCAAAATAAAGTCCAAAAACAGTTATACCTAAGCCTACTAAAATTGTTACAACAAAAGATTGTGAAAATGCATGACTTGCTTTTTTAATATTTTTTTCTCCTAAAGAATTAGCAACATTACTTGTTGTAGCTATGCTCAGTCCTATTCCAAGTGCAATAATTATAAAATATACAGGAAATGTTTGACCAATAGCTGCTAAAGCTATTTCAGAAATCATTCTACCTGCAAAAATAGTATCAACTAAAGAATAGAGATTATTAAATATAGTTCCAATTGAGGCTGGCAAAGCAATTTTTATAAATAACTTATAGATATCTTCATCAATTAAATTAATTTTTTTCATATTTATAAATATCTTAATTTAAACCTAGTACTATTTTCCTCTTGTTTTAAAATGTCTTGAATTTCGTATATTACCTCTTTGAGGTTTTTCATTATAGATTTATTTGAAAAATTTATTAATAATAAGCCACTTCCTTGCATTCCAACATTGTTTCCATATTTCATAATAGGAACTTCAACATTGATAATATTACTTATACCTTTTTTTCTAATATTCTGAATAAAGGAGTCATTTTCCAAAATATTTAAAACTGGATACCATATTATGATTTTGGAATTTGAAAATAAATTATCAATATTATTTAGTATCTCTTCTACTTTTTCAAAATCATCCTTTATTTCATATGATGGATCTACAAATACAAAATAATTCTTCTCTTTATTAACTTTATTAAAAATAAAGTTAAATCCATCAGCATTTAAAATTTTAGCATTGGTATATTTGTTTAAGTTTTTTTTTAATAATTCATATTCATTATTGTGTAGTTCACAAAAAAATAATTTATCTTTTTCATTAGCTATGGACGTAATAAATATAGGTGATCCCGGATAAAAATTATTTTTTCCAGTAATTTTAGAAATAGTTGAAAGATAATTTCTAATTAAAATATTATTACCTTTGTAATTTTGTATCTTTTTAATTCCTTCTTTATACTCTTTATTTTTATCCATATACTTTGATATATATTTATAAATTCCATTACCAGAATGAGTATCAACATAACTTATTGAATTATTTACTTTTTTTTCAAGATCATATAAGTAAAGCATTATAATGTGTTTCATAACATCTGCATGATTTCCAGCATGATATCCGTGTTTATAGCTAAGCATAAAAATAAAAAAAATTGTTGAAATTAATTTCTTATTAGTTATTTAAAGTATTAAATTAATCAATATACAATATTTATATAAGTTAAATAAATTTAATCCCCCAATAATAAATAAGGAGAATACAATATGCCAAGTGGTAAAATTAAATGGTTTAATCCGACCAAAGGTTATGGATTTATAGAAAATGATGATGGAGGAAAAGATGTTTTTCTTCATGTCTCAGCTTTAGAAGCTGCTGGTATTGATACTTTAGAAGAAGGTATGCCAGTTGAATTTGAAATCGGTGAAAACCGTGGAAAAGAAAACGCTATTAATATTAAGAAAAAATAATATTTAATTGAATTCAAACAAACTTTTAGAATGGATTGGCGTAACAACAGCCATCCTTTATTCCCTACTAGTTGCATTTAACATTGGATTAGAATTTATTGGCTTTTCATTATTATTGCTATCAGCAGTGTTAATTGGAATATGGGCCTATAAATTAAAACACAATGGAATATTGTTTTTACAATTTTTTTACGCTGGTGCAGGTATTATAGGAATGTATAGATGGTTTGGATAAAAATATTTTTTTTATTTTTACTTTTATATTCTTCAATTACATATTCTTCTGAATTAAATGAAGAAGAAGAAATGTACTTTAATTTTGTTGATTTAAATAATGATGGAGTTATTTCCTATGAAGAAATTGAACAATCATTAAATTTACTATTTCAAATTATAGATCTGAATCAAGATAATAAAATTTCTCAAAATGAGATAAATGAATTAAAAGGCATAATTGAAACTTTAAGATGAGTATTTGGGGAAGAGTTATAGGCGGAGCAGCAGGATTTGCTATAGGAGGACCTATAGGGGCTATTTTAGGTGTAATGGCTGGTGGTGCTTTTGACAGAAGATCTAAATCAAAATCATCTTTTAACTTCAATCGAATAAATAATAATCAAAAACAACAAATTTTTACATTAAGTTTTATTATTCTAGCTGCAAAATTAGCTAAATCAGATGGCATTGTATCAGATGATGAAATCAGAGCATTTAAAGAAAAATTTAAAGTTCCAAAATCTGAAATTCCTAAAGTTGCAAAAATATTCAATGAGGCAAAAAAAGATGCGTATGGCTATAAACAAATAGCAAATCAAGTAGGAGATTTATTTTCAGCTGATAAAATTTTATTAGAAGAATTATTAAATAATTTATTTTATATTGCTGCATCTGATGGAAAGGTATCTATTAGTGAAATAGATTTTTTAAGATCAATTTCTAAATCGTTTAAATTTAGTGAAAAAGATTTTCAAAGAATTTTTCAAGCAAATTTAAAAAATAGTGAATCTGATCCCTACAAAATATTGGGTGTAAATAGATCAAGCACTGATAATGAGATAAGAAAAAAATGGATAAAATTAAATAAAGAACATCACCCAGATAATTTAATTGCCAAAGGTATGCCTAAAGAATTTATTAAACAATCTAATAAAGAATTAGCGGCTATTAATATTGCTTACGATAAAATTAAAGAAATTAGAGGTATTTCTTGATACCTAAAGATTTATCTGTCGATAATATTAGTAAAATTTATAAAAAAATTAGACCATTTATTAATAAAACTCCTTTTTTGAAATGTTCTGATGATATTGATAATTTTTTTTCTACTAATTTATTTTTTAAATGTGAATTTTTACAAAAATCTGGTTCATTTAAGGCAAGAGGTGCTATTAATAATATAATTTCTCAAGATCAGAATAAATTTAACAAAGGAATTACAGCAGTTAGTGCTGGAAATCATGCAATCGCTGCTTCATTTGTGGCCAATCAATTCAAATTGAAAAATAAAATTTTCTTATACGAAAGTGCAAATAAATATAGAGTTCAAACTTGTAAAAATTATGGTGCTAACATTATCTTTACAAATCCAAAACAAGCTTTTCTTGATGCTGAAAATGCTAAAAATGAAGGTTACTATTTTATTCATCCTTTTGACGGCCCATTGACATTACAGGGTAGTGCTACCTTGGGATTAGAAATTGTAGAATATTTAAAATCAATTAATACTAAAATTGACAATTTATTAATTTCAGTTGGAGGAGGGGGATTAATAAGTGGTGTTTCATCGTATGTAAAACAATTTTATCCTAAGATTAAAATTATTGGGGTTGAGCCTGAAAATGCTAATGGTTTAAATCAAAGTTTTAGAGCTAACAAACCACTAAATAATGTTAAAGTTAATAGTATTGCTGACAGTCTTTCAGCACCTTTACATATGCAATATTCTTTTGATGTAGCAAAAGAAGTAATTGATGAAATGGTAAGTGTTTCTGATGATCAAATGAAAGAATTTATGGTCTTTTGTTATAAAAAATTTAAGTTATTCCTTGAACCCGCATGTGTTGCTGGACTTGCTGCCTTAAAGTATAAAATCAATAATGAGCTTATTGGTAAAAATACAATGGTGATATTGTGTGGCTCAAATATTGATAAAAAAACTTGGTTAGATTTAACTAATTAATCTGGAAAATATAAAATACCACCACTTAAATTTTTTTTTACACCTGTAGTATTTTTATTACTTATTTCTAAATTTCTAAATGATCTCATGCCAATATATGCAAACATTTGAGCTTCTACTAAATCACCATTTATTTTATATTTATCAATAAGTTCGATTTTTTTATTTAGTTTATTCATTAATATTTCTCTGAGTAATTTATTTTTTCTTCCTCCTCCAGTAAGTAAAATTCTGTCAATCTTAAATTTTTTATTTTTTAATAATTCTTTAAATCCAATATAAGTCATGTAGTTAGCAGTCATTAGCGCATCATATTTGTTCAATTTTTTAAGCTTATTAAAATAATTTCTAAAATAATTTCTATCTAATGATTTTGGGAACTTTTTCTTAAAGAATTTATCCTTTTTGAATTTTTCGATTAATTTATTATTAATTTTTCCTTTTCTTGCATAATTTCCATCTTTATCAAATTTTTTTTTAAAAAAATAATTACAAAGATCATCGCTTAAGCAATTTGCAGGCCCTATATCTGATGATAATAATGTTCTTGAAACTACAGTTGAAAAATTTGCTATACCTCCAAGGTTTACTATAATCGCTTTTTCTTTAAATTTTTGAATTAAAAACTTATGATAATATGATCCAATTGGTGCTCCCTGACCGCCATTTTTAATATCATTATCTCTTAAATTACTTATAGTTTTAACTTTAAGATTTTTTGCAATTTTGTTTCCATTTCCTAATTGTATAGATATTTTATTTGATGGGTCGTGGTAAACAGTCTGCCCACTAATTGATATTAAATCGATATTTTTTTTATTAATTTTTTTTTGTTTCAGAAATAAAATTATTTTTTTTTCTAAAATATCTGTAACGAACTTATCTTTTTTTAAAAAATACTCTTTAATTTTATTATTAGTTTTTGGTTTATTTATTATTAGATTATTTATAGTATTTTGATAATTTTTATTAAATTTATATGATTTTTCACATTTAATTTTTACAAAGTCAGTCCCATTTGTATTAATCAAACTGATATCAACGCCATCCATTGATGTGCCTGTCATAACTCCTAAGACATTAAGTTTTGAATTTTTACTCATTTTTTATCAAATTTAATTTTGCACATTTTATTAACAAACATATCAACAAAAAAAGATTATTTACTTTTAAAAATACATTTTTTTATTGATTGATAAATAACAAATAGATAAATTATTTTTAATTATTACACGCAAAGGTAATAATCAATTTAATAAAAGGAAACGATTATTAAATTGTATCGGGAGGAAATGCACGATACACAAAAGGGACCTAGCTTGCTGGGTCCTTTTTTTTTGTTTTATGGACAAATCTAATAAATAAAGTATCAGACATTTCATAATGATAACAAATTATGAAAGAATTTTAGATATAATTTTAGATGATCTAATCCCATTAACAAAAATTTCAATTAATGAAGGAAATAAAATATTTGGTGGATTTATTGTTAAAAAATCTGACCTAAGTCTTGTTTGTCTAGGCACAAACCAGGAAATCAAAAATCCTTTATTTCACGGAGAAATTTCAACTCTTTTTAATTTATTTGAAAAAAAACTGTTTAATACAAAAGATTATTACTTCATAAGTACACATCAGCCTTGTTCTATGTGTTTATCAGCTATAACCTGGTCTGGATTTGACAATTTTTACTATTTTTTTTCCTATACCGATACAAAAGAAGGTTTTCATATTCCTCACGATCTTAAAATTTTGACAGAAGTATTTAAAATCAAAGATGGTAAATATAATATTAATAATGATTATTGGGAGAGTTTCTCAATTTTATCGGAAATTAAAAGATTAGGCATAGAGGGCTCATTATCAGATAAAATATATCAGATCAAAGAAGAGTACCAAAAAATGTCAGAAATTTATCAAAAATCAAAAATTGATAATAAAATTCCTCTAAATTAATTGTTAAATTATAAAAATAAGTATACAAATAATTAACGGGAGATACTGAAATTTCAGAGCCGAAGGAGCAACGACCCGGAAACTCTCAGGCACAATGGACCGTTAAAAAAAAACTCTGGAAAAGAGCATTTAGCTCTACCGAAGGTGAAAAGCTCTCAGGTAAAAAGACAGAGGGGTAGCTTGGAGAATTTATTTGAACCAGTTACCATTAGACATTCCACTGAAAAATTTTCATCAAAATAATGGTGCAAAGATATTGCCATTTGCAGGTTTTAATATGCCTATTAATTATAAAACTGGAATAATTAATGAACACAAAAATGTCAGAAACCACTCTGGTATTTTTGATGTTAGTCATATGGGGCAAATTTTAATTGAAAATAATGAATCGTATTTACATAAATTAGAAAAATATATTCCATTACAATTAAAAAATTTAATTAAAAATAGATCGCATTATTCATTTTTGCTCAATAAAGATGGCGGTGTTATTGATGATCTAATTATTTCGAATATTGATATTAAAGATAAGCCATATTTGTATATTGTTTATAATGCATCTCGAAAAAAAGAAGACGAAGAAATATTTTTTTCTTGTACTCCTAATGCAGAAAAAATTTATAACAAAAATTGTTTATTTGCGATTCAGGGGCCTGACTCTATTAATGTTTTAAAAAATATTATTGATATTCCAAATAATATGAATTTTTTTGATATTTTAATAAGTAAATACGATAACAATGAAATAATAGTAAGTAGATCAGGTTATACTGGTGAAGATGGTTTTGAACTTTCTATTCCAAATGAAAGTGCAGAAAATTTAATTACTGATTTACTTAAAAATGAAAATACAATGCTTTGTGGTTTAGGTTCTAGAGATTCATTGAGGCTTGAGGCTGGATTAAGTTTATATGGTCATGAATTAAATGAAAATATTACACCAATTGAAGCTGGTTTATCATGGGCTCTAGATAAAGAAAGATTAGAAGATAAAAATTTAAATGGAAATAAGATTTTATCTGATCAATTAAAAAACAATTTATCTAATAAAAAAATAGGTTTAATTTCAACAAATAAATCAATGCTAAGAGATGGAATGACTTTATTCGATAACAATAATAATGAAATTGGAAAAATTACAAGTGGATGCTTCTCTCCTAATCTTAACAAATCAATTGCTATCGGTTACATAAAATCTGAATTCAATACTGATAATCCAATTTTTTGTGAAATTAGAAAAAAATTAGAATTAGTAAAAATTAATAATCTACCTTTTGTAAAAAAAAATTATAAAAAAAATGGGAGCGTATATGAGTGAAAAAAAATACACAAAAGATCATGAATGGGTTTCAATTGAAAATGAAATTGCCACAATTGGTATTAGCAATCACGCCCAAGAATCTCTTGGAGATATTGTATTTATTGAATTACCATCAGTTGGAAATTCGGTTAAAGCAAAAGATGAAATATGCGTCGTTGAATCTGTAAAAGCAGCTTCTGATATTTATGCTCCAATAGATGGTGAAATAATTGAAGTTAATAATAATCTAGAAAATGACGCTGCTATTATTAATCAAGATGCAGAAAACGATGGATGGATTTTTAAAATGAAAATTTCTGATTCAAATCAATATTCTGATCTTATGTCAGAAGATGAGTATAAACAATTTTTGGAACAATAGATGATTGAAATAGATAAATTTGTTAGCAGACATATAGGGCCTAGAAATGAAGATATTGGAGAAATGCTCAAATTAATAAATTGCTCTTCATTAGATGAATTAATTGAAAAAACTGTACCTAATCATATCATTTTTAAAGACAAACTTAAATTTCGACCTGGTATGTCTGAAGAGTTTAATAAAATTAATACTCAACTTTTATCTTTAAAAAATAATTTCAAAAAAACTTATATTGGAATGGGTTATTATAATACTATTACACCTAGCGTTATTTTAAGAAATATTCTTGAAAATCCAGGATGGTATACTGCTTACACACCTTATCAACCAGAAGTAAGTCAGGGCAGGTTGGAAATGTTAATGAATTTTCAACAAATGATAATTGATTTGACTGGAATGGATATTGCAAATGCATCTTTACTTGATGAAAGTACTGCGGCAGCTGAAGCTATGATGATGGCTTTTAAAATTAAAAAAAGTGCAAAGTTTACTTTTTGTGTTCAAAATAAATGCCATCCACAAACACTATCTGTCTTAAAAACAAGAGCTAAGCCCCTAGGTATAAAAATTATATTTGATAATCCAGATAATGATACATTTGGTTGTTTAATTCAAAATCCAGACACTTACGGAGAAATTGCAAATCTCAACGATTTAATAAATATAAATAAATCTCACGATGCGTTATCAATCATAGCAGCTGATATAATGAGTTTGGTAATTATGAAATCACCAAAAGATTTTGGAGCTGATATAGTTGTTGGGAGTACACAAAGGTTTGGTGTTCCAATGGGTCTAGGAGGCCCTCATGCAGCATATTTTGCAACATTAGATGAATACAAAAGAATGATACCTGGAAGACTAATTGGCGTGTCAGTTGATCGTACTAATAAAAGATCTTACAGAATGGCTCTTCAAACGCGTGAGCAACACATTAGAAGGGAAAAAGCTACAAGTAATATATGTACTGCACAAGCTTTATTAGCAATTATATCTGCTTCATATGCAATATATCATGGTCCAACTAGATTAAAAAATATTGCTGAGGACATTCATTATAAGTCTAGATATCTAAAGAAATCATTAGAGATATTAAATTTTGAAGTAAAATCTAAAAATTATTTTGATACCTTATTAATAAAAGATACAAAATCTAAATACTGGGTAAATAAATCTATAGACAATGGTATAAATTTTAGATTTGTAAATGACGATCATTTTTCTATTTCCTTAGATGAAACTACATCACTACAAGATGTAGATAATTTAATTAAATTTTTTAATGAAAATAATAATGAAATATATGCAGAAGAAATTGAAAGTAAAATTGAAGATTCGATTTTCAAAAGTGATTTAGATAGAAAAGACAAAATATTAACTCATCCTGTATTTAATATCTATCATTCTGAAACAGAAATGATGAGATATTTAAAAAAATTAGAAAATAAAGACGTAGCTTTAAATAGATCAATGATACCTCTAGGATCTTGTACTATGAAATTAAATGCGGCATCTGAAATGCTTCCAATTACTTTACCAGGTTTTTCAAATGCGCATCCTTTCTTAGAGCCTCATCAACGTGAGGGATATAATGAAATGATGAGTGAATTAATATCGATGTTAAAAGATATTACTGGTTTTGACGCTGTTTCACTTCAACCTAATGCAGGAGCACAAGGTGAGTTTGCCGGTTTATTAGCTATACAAAAATATCATGAGAAAAATTCAGATACTAAAAGAAATATTTGTATAATTCCTAAAAGTGCCCATGGAACTAATCCAGCTAGTGCGCAGATGTGCGGTATGGATATTTTAATTGTAAACTGTGATGACAAAGGTAATGTAGATTTAACTCACTTAGATAAAAAAATAGAAGAGGCAGGTGATAGACTGTCTGCTTTAATGATTACATATCCATCAACACATGGTGTATTTGAGGAAAGTATTGTTGAGATTTGTAACAAAATTCATGATGCTGGTGGGCAAGTGTATCTTGATGGCGCTAATTATAATGCAATGGTTGGAGTAGCTAAACCAGGTAAATTTGGACCTGATGTATGCCATATGAATCTCCATAAGACATTTTGCATACCTCATGGAGGAGGTGGGCCTGGAGTTGGTGCTATAGGATTAAAAAAACATTTAGCAGATTTTGCTCCTGGACATCCCATGTTTAAAAATGAAATAGGTTTAACCACTCAGGAGGCAGTTTCAGCTGCACCCTGGGGAAGTGCATCTATATTACCTATTTCATATTCTTATATATCTATGATGGGTGACGATGGTTTAAAATTAGCAACTCAAGTAGCAATATTAAATGCTAATTATATTAAAGAAAGATTAAAAAATTATTACCCCATTTTATATACTGGTAAGAATAATATGGTGGCTCATGAATTCATTATTGATATCAGGCCATTTAAACAAGAATTAAATATTTCAGATGAAGATATTGCTAAAAGACTAATTGATTATGGATTTCATGCACCTACAATGTCTTTTCCTGTTCCTGGTACTCTTATGATTGAGCCTACTGAAAGTGAATCAAAAGAGGAGCTAGATAGATTTTGTGAAGCAATGATTTCTATTCACAATGAAATCATTATGATTAGAGATGGTAAATTTGATAAAGTAGACAATCCTATAAAAAATGCCCCTCATACCATTGAAGAAGTATCTTCTGACAATTGGGATCACAAATATTCCCGAAAAGATGCTGCCTACCCGCATGCTTATTTGATAAATAATAAATACTGGAGTCCAGTTAGTAGAATTGATAATGTATACGGTGATAGAAATTTATTTTGTGTTTGTCCTCCAATTGATGAATACGAAGAGGCTAAAACAGGATAATTATTATTTATCAATTAATTAAAATATTAATTTAATAATAAGTATGATTTATATTAATCTTATTTTAGTTTTTTTAGTCCTGGTCGCAATCCATGAGTATGGTCATTATATAGTTGCGAGATTGTTTAAAGCTGAAGTTACAGACTTTTCAATTGGATTTGGTAAGCCTCTTTTAAAATATACAGATAGAAATGGCACTACATGGAAATTATCTCCAATTCCATTGGGTGGATATGTAAAAATCAAAGGTCTTGATAATATATTTTCTCCAAATCCTAACGATGAACAAGGATCCTTTCAATCCCTTACACTTTTTCAAAAGATATTAGTACTTTTAGCAGGAAGTATTTTTAATATTCTTAGTGCGTGGTTTGCTCTTTTCTGCATATTTTTCTTTTTTGGAATTGTTAGTTTAATGCCGATTATTGGATCAGTTAGCGAAAATTCATCAGCATTTGAAAATGATCTTAGAGAAGGAGATAGAATACTTGAAATAAATAATATTAGTATTGAAGAGTTTTCTGATATTCCAAAAGCAATTGCAAATAACCAAAGTATAAATATCTTAATTGAAAGAAATAATCAGATAATTGAAAAAAATTTTGATCTAAAATTTAATGAAGATTTAAATAGGTATATTATTGGAATATCTTCACCTCAAAATCCTATTATTGATAAGTACAATTTAATTGATTCAATTAAAAACTCATCTTTATTTATACCAACATATTATGCTGCTTCTTTTACATTTCTTCAACAATCTTATAAAGAAAATACATTAGGAGATCAGTTAGCTGGACCAATAGGGATCGTTAAAAATGCAGATCAAATGATGTTAGATCAGGTTAGAGGAGTTCTATTTTTATTTATTGTTATTTCTTTGTTTGTGGGGTTATTTAATTTGCTTCCTATTCCTCTTTTAGATGGTGGTCATATAATGTATTTTATAATTAGAAGAATTTTTTCAAACTCTCTTCCTGAGTTTATTACAAGAGTTTATTTGGCTGTGGGGATAACAATAATATCTTTTCTCTTTATAGTTGTGACTTACAACGATATTTTTTATAAATAAATATTATTGGGAGATAAAATGACAAATTTTGAAAAAGTAAAAGAATTTATGACAACTTTTGGTCAAGAAGTAAAAACTAGTGCTGAATTTCCAGAAAATAAAATTGTTGAATTAAGAAAAAAATTGATTGATGAAGAATTTAATGAGTTAAAAGATGCAATTAATGATAATGATATTGTTGAAGTTGCTGATGCATTAACTGATATTTTAGTTGTAACATACGGTGCGGGTGCTGCTTTTGGTATAGATCTAGATAAATGTTTTAACGAAGTTCATCGTAGTAATATGAGTAAACTTTCAGAGGAAGGTAAGCCAATTTATAATGAATTTGGTAAGGTTATGAAAGGCCCTAATTATTCACCTCCAGATTTGAAAAAAATAATTTAAATATTTTTTAGAGCATCATCTAAAGATTTCTTTAAGTCTGAAATATCTTCAATCCCAATTGAAAGTCTTATTAGGGTATCAGAAATTCCTAATTCATCTCTAATTTTTTTATCTATTGATGCATGTGTCATTATAGCTGGATGCTCAATTAAACTTTCAACCCCACCCAAACTTTCTGCCAGTGTAAATATTTGAATTGTTTCAAGAAATTTTTTTGCTGAATTAATATCACCAATTAATTCAATTGATAATATTCCTCCAAATCCAGTCATTTGATTTTTTGCAATTTCATAACTTGGGTTATTTTCTAGTCCAGGGTAAAATACATTTTTAATTTTAGGATGTTTTAATAAATAATTAGCAATTTCTAAGGCATTATTATTGTGCCTCTCCATTCTTACAGCAAGTGTCTTAATTGAACGAATAAGTAAATAACAATCGAAGGGGCTAGGAACAGCACCAACTGCATTTTGAATATATTTAATTTTATCAGCTAAAATTTTATTATCATTTATAATTAACGCACCTCCTATTATATCAGAATGCCCACCAAGATATTTAGTTGACGAATGTATAACAACATCAGCTCCGGAATTTAATGGTTGCTGATTATAAGGTGAGGCAAAAGTATTATCACAGACTATAATGATATTATCATCTTTCAAGCTTTCTCTAATTTTTTTTATATTTATAATTTTTAGTAATGGGTTAGAGGGCGTCTCAACCCAAATCATTTTCGTATTTTTTTTAAGATGACCTTGCCAATTATTTTCTTTACTAAGATCGGCATATGTTACTTCCACATCTTGATTCACTGTTTTAATTTTATCAAATATTCTTCTTGTTCCACCGTAAACATCATCGCTACAAATAATTGAATAATTTTTACCTAAAGCATCGGATAATGCAGAAATTGCTGCCATACCTGAGCTAAAAGCATATGCAAATTTACCATCTTCCAATTCAACTAATAACTTTTCTAATATATCTCTTGTTGGGTTTCCTGTTCTTGCATATTCATAAGTAAAGTCACCAGGAGAATTTTGCTTAAAAGTCGATGAAAGATGAATAGGAGGCATTACTGCACCAGTAGTTTCATCAGCGCCATGACCTGAATGAATTACTTTAGAATTAAATTTTTTATCTTTAGTTTTCATTATTACATCCAATCGGCATAAGGTAAATTTTTGGAAATCAAATATTCTTTATTAAACATCTTATCATAATATTTATTTGCATCATCACAAAGTATTGTCGCAATTTTTTTTCCCTTACCCATTGATTTGGCCAGTTTTACTGCACCGCATATATTTACTCCAGAACTTAATCCTAGAAATAATCCGTCTGTTTTCATAATTTTAAATAGCATTTCCATACATTCTTGATCGGAAACAAAAAATGATTGGTCTACAAGACAATTTTCTAAATTTTTTGTTACTCTGGCTTGTCCAATACCTTCTGTAATTGATTCCTCTCCTTTTTTTTCTGGTTTACCATTAGTAAAATAATTAAACATTGATGATCCTTGTGAATCTGTACAAGCGATAATAATTTTTTTATTTTTTGATTTTAACCCAACACTCACACCGGTTAAAGTTCCTCCAGTTCCAATTGCACATGTGAAACCATCTATTTTACCATCTGTTTGTTTAAAAATTTCTGCAGATGTTGTTTTTTCATGAAATTTGTAGTTAGCTAAATTTTCAAATTGACCAGCCCAAAAAGTTTTTTTACCTGTTTGTTTTTCAATATCTTTAGCTAATTTTTGCGATACTTTTTGATAGTTACCAGGATCGGAATATGGTTTTGCATCAACTAAATGAAGTTTTGCTCCCATATTTTTTAGTATATCTCTTTTAGATTGAACGGTTATGTTAGGCATTACAATTTCTAGATTATAATTTTTTGCATTACAAACTAATGCTAAGCCTATTCCTGTATTCCCAAAAGTACCTTCAACGACAGTTCCACCTGGTTCTAATAATTTTCTTTCTTCTGCATCCTCGATAATACCAAGTGCTGTTCTATCTTTCACTGAACCAGCTGGATTCATAAATTCAGCTTTACCGTATATTTCACAACCTGAAATCTCTGAAGGGTATTTTAATTTTAATAGGGGGGTGTTACCAATTAATTGAGTAACATTATTTGTTATCATCAATATCTCTTACACCATATGGATTAAATGAAGTATCCTTATTAATATTAATATTTTTAACTGGATTTCCTACCATTGTTGCATAAGGGGGAACATCTTTTAATACTACTGTATTAGCTCCAACTCTTGCACAACTCCCAATATTAATTGGGCCAAGAATACTTGCTCCACATCCTATGATTACATTATCCTCTATTGTTGGATGTCTTTTTGTATCTCTTTGATCATTGGAATTTTCTGCTGGACTAATTCCTCCAAGTGTAACACCATGATATAAAGTAACATTATCTCCAATTATGCTTGTTTCTCCAATAACAGTTCCCATACCATGATCAATAAATAGGTTTTTACCTATTTTAGCTGCTGGATGAATTTCAATTCCTGTTAAAAAACGACTAAATTGAGAAACTATTCTTCCTAGAGTGTAAAGATTTAAATTCCATAGATTGTTTGCTATTCTATGAAAGAAAACAGACTTCACTCCTGGGTATGTAAGCACGATGCTTAGCTTGCTTCTTGCAGCTGGATCTCTTTTAATTATTGAGTCTAAATAATCAGTCATTTCGTAATGTTATTTAGTGATTATTGCATTTTTTTCAATGTAACGAGGATTTCTCTTTAAAATTTATGATTTTAATTATGTCAATTATTGATAGTTTATGTAGATAAAAGATAATCAATATAAGATTTGCTAATTTAATGATTAAAGTAAATAAAATCAAAATTCACTTATTTAAGTATAAGAATAAAAATCCAGTTTTATCTTCATTTGGCAGAATGACTTTTAGATCATCTTTAGTAGTTGAATTAATTGATCAAAATGACAACAGTGGATTTGGTGAAATATGGTGTAATTTCCCAAATCATGCTGGTAGATATAGATTTGAAATTTTCAAAGATTATTTTGTAAATTTACTTAAAAATTTTAATTTTGAAAAACCTAGTGATCCTTATGATTT
>CACNAF010000014.1:0-26769 GCA_902618385.1 uncultured Alphaproteobacteria bacterium
GAAAAGTTTAGCTTCTTAAGAAATTTAAGTTGAGAAAATCTTTTTTTTTTCTCTATTATAATATTTGGATATATTTTTTTCAAAATACTTTCTATAGTCAGTGATCCTAAAAAAATAGTTTGAAAATTACCTTTTAAGTTTAAAATTCTATCAGTAAATACATGTCCTCTTTCATAATCGGCTGCTAATTGAATTTCGTCAATTATTACACAATCTACTGAGAAATTATTTGGCATTGATTCCACTGTACAAAAAAAATATCGTGCTTCTTTAGGAAGAATTTTTTCTTCTCCAGTTATTAATGCTACTTTATTAATTCCAATTCTTTTTACTGCCTTATCGTAATTCTCTCTAGCGAGTAATCTTAATGGAAATCCAAAAATACCTGAAGAATAGGAAAAAAGTTTTTCAAATGCAGTATAAGTTTTACCAGTATTTGTGGGCTGATGATTGAAGCAGCCTATACAGATGGTAATATTGACAAAAATGAACTTAGCAAAATTACAAAAAGTTTAGTAAATACTTTTAATGAAGATGCAAAGGATGTAGATTTAATGTTAAAAGAAGCTGTTAAAAATAAAAATAATTCTAAATCACTTCACCACTATACATCTTTTATTAATAAAAACTTTGATGATGATAAAAAACTCCTTTTAATTGAAGCTTTATGGGAAATTGTTTTATCTGATGGTCAGATACATGATTTTGAGTCTAATCTTATAAGAAGATTAGCAGGATTACTCTATGTTTCAGATGTAAATTCTGGAAATGCAAGAAAAAGGGCCCTAGATAAAAACTCTAAATAGTATGACATATGTAGTTGATGAAAAATGTATTAAATGCAAACATATGGATTGTGTTGATGTATGCCCAGTTGATTGTTTCTATGAGGGTGAAAATATGCTGGTAATACATCCAGATGAATGCATCGATTGTGGAGTTTGTGAGCCTGAATGCCCCGTCGAAGCAATTTTATCAGATACTGAGGAGGGGGTTGAAAAATGGGCTGAAATAAATAGAAAGTTTTCGGAAATTTGGCCAAACATAAGCGAAAAAAAAGAGCCTCCTTCTGATGCAGAAAAGTGGAAAAATGTAGAAGATAAATATAACAAACATTTCAGTGATAAACCAGGTGAATAAATGAGTGCAAAAAAAACAAACGAATTCAAGATAGGTGAAACTGTAGTTTATCCAAAGCACGGAGTTGGAGAAATAACCAAAATAGAAAATATGCAAATCTCTGATATTAAAACCAGTTTTTATGTTGTTAAAATGGAACAGTCTAAATTAATTATTAGAGTACCACTTGATAAAAAAAATGAAGTAGGTCTTCGAAAAATATCTTCAAAAAAAATTATTGAAGAAGTATATTTGACTTTAAAGTTAAAACCAAAAATAAGACGTATTATGTGGAGTAGAAGAGCTCAAGAATACGAAACTAAAATTTTTTCAGGTGATCCAATTAAAATTGCCGAGGTAGTTAGGGACTTATTTAGAAAAACAAGCCAGGCTGAACAATCATATAGCGAAAGACAAATGTTTCAGGTCGCAATTGAACGTTTAGCCAGAGAAGTAGCAGCTGTGGAAAAAACAGATTATTTTCAATCAACTGAAAAAATAGAAAATATTTTAAATAAAAAATAGAATCTTGGATAATATTGGTAATTTTGTCGAATTAAAAAAGTCAGGAAAAATATGGGCTATTGGCTCTATTCATTCAAGTTTGAAATCTTTTGATTCAATAAAAAAATATATCCTAAAAAATTTTGAATCTGGTGATAAGCTTATCTTTTTAGGTAATATTATTGGACTAGGTGATAGCTCAAAAGAAACATTAAATAGTGTTATTGATTTAAGATTTAATTTGATGTCTAAATTCAAAATAAAACCTGAATCAATTGTTTTTTTAAGAGGAGCGCAAGAGGAAATGTTTAGTAAATTATTACAATTACAACTGGCACCTAATCCAAGAGAAATTGTTGATTGGATGTTTGATCATGGTGTAAATAAAACAATTAAATCTTATGGTTTCTCTGAGAATGAATTAAGAAATATAGCTTCATCCGGTACTATTAATATCACAAAATGGACATCAAACTTAAATAGAATTTTACACATGAATCCAGGACATACTCAATATTTTTTAAATCTTAAACATGCAGCTTATTCACATACAAAAAAAATATTATTTGTTAATAGAGGTGTTGATATAACAAGACCTCTATCAGCTCAAAATGACTGTTTTTGGTGGGGTTACCAAAATTTTTCAAAAATAGATGAGCCTTACAAAACTTTTACAAGAATCGTTAGGGGATATGAGTCTAAGCACTCAAATCATTTAGAAGTCTCAAAAAATAAGGTTGTCTGCACTTTATTTAAACAACCATTATCAAATAATAGTGTATTATGCGGTGTTTTTACAGAAAATGGAGAAATATTAGATTTGTTTGAAAATAATTGATCCAATTTAGATATTTTACGTAAATATATATATGGTTTCAAAAAATTTTTTTTATTCTAATAATCTCATAGAACTTTCAAAAAAAGCTGCAATTCTTGAAAAAGATGAGGAATTCATGCTTATAAATGACTGGAGAGATAACAAAACCCCAAGATCTCTTCAAAAGATTTTAAATTCGTATTTACGTCTAGCTATTTCATACGCTAGAAAATACTCAAGTTATGGACTCCCAATTGATGATTTAATACATGAGGGGGTGCTTGGTATTATGCATGCTCTTGAGAAATTTGATACATCTAAAGATTTCAGACTCTCAACATATGCATCTTGGTGGATCAGAGCATCTATACAAGACTATATTTTGAAAAACTGGTCTGTAGTTAGAACAGGGTCAACTGCTTCTCAAAAAGCACTCTTTTTTAACCTAAAAAAAATTAAACAACAAATTAATGATGTCTCAAGAGAATTTATGGGTCAAGAGGAAATTAATAAAGTATCAAATATGCTCAATGTCAAGTCTATTGAAGTACAAAATATGGAATCTAGACTTACAGGTGGAGATTTACATCTTAATCAAAAAGTTGACAATGAAACGGAAAATGATCTTATGAGCTTGTTGGCTGATGATCGTCAAAACCCTGAAGAGTCTTTTGAGGAATTAAATGACAAAAACATAAAAAAAGATTTTATCAATAGGGCTATTGATACTTTAAACGATAGAGAGAAGACTATTATACGTTTAAGAAAGTTTAGAGAAAAAAGTATCACTTTAGATGAACTGGGTCAAAAACTTAAAATAAGTAAAGAAAGAGTTAGACAAATAGAAACCAAAGCATTAGAGAAATTGAGGAAATCCTTATTAGAAATTTCACAACAAAATAAAGAATTTTTTGTTTGATAGCTAAATTAAATAATTATAAGATGTCATAGTGATAAGGTTAATTGTTTTAACAATTGTTTTTTTATACTCTAGCAATTTACTTTCAAATGGAACAAATATTTTTGGATTAGGTATCTATGATATAAAGTTTGATGGCTCTGATACACATCAAGCTACAGATTTTAGATATGAATATAGAAGTGATGAATCACTGCTTGATATTGGACCAAAAGAAGATAATTTTTTTTTCTTGAAACCTTTCTTTGGTATTGAATTTACTAACGACTCTGCATCCTATTTTTTAACTGGAATTTACTTTGAGGATAACTTAGGTGAATTATTTGATGGTGATAAAAGTAAATTGTTTTTTACGCCAAGCTTTGGAGCGGGTATTTATGATGATGGTTCAGGAAAAAAATTAGGAAACAATCTTCAGTTTAGAACCTCACTTGAAGTAAGTTATGAGCTACAAAATAAAAATAGAATTGGTATTTCATTTAGTCACATTTCAAATGCAAATTTAGGTGACAAAAATCCAGGAGTTGAAGTATTAAGTTTTTCTTATCATATACCTTACTAAAAATTTAAGTTAGATCTCTTTCACTGACGAATTTTATTAATAAATCCTCAATTAAATTAATCTTTTGATTTTTCATATAATCATTAATTTTAGATTTATAAGGTTTGCTATGAGGAATTGAAAAAAAAATACAAAGTAGAGGGCTTAATAATCTAAATATTGATTCAAAACCTAATTTTGGTTTTATATATTCAAAATAATCATTAATTATTTTTTCATCAATTAGTTTATCTTTTCCTTTAAAAATTCTTTTATCAACTTCTTTTAATATAAAAGGATTATTTTTAATTAACCTTCCCACCATTACTCCATCAAATTCTTTTAATAGACTTTCTACTTTATCAAGATTATCTATACCTCCATTGAGGATAAATGTTATATTAGGATATTTATTTTTGATTTTTTTTACAAATTCATAACTTAGCGGAGGTATTGTTCTATTACCTTGTGGACTTATGCCATTTAGTATTGCATTTCTTGCATGCACATAAATAAATTTAATTCCAGTTTTTGATACCTCATCAATAAACTCTTCAAAAAATTCATAATTTAATTCCTTACCTAGTCCTAATCTACATTTTAATGTAGCTTCAATTTTATCATTTTGTAAAGCTTCCAGACAATTTCTAACAAGAATTTTATCTTTCATAAGACACGCACCAAAACTTCCTTTTTGTACTGCTTTACTTGGACATCCAACATTTAAATTAATTTCATCATAACTATATTCTATTGCTATTTTTGAAGCCTTTGTTAAATCTTCTATCTCAGAACCACCTACCTGAAGAGCAACAGGGTTATTAAAATCATTATCAATAATATTCTCCCTACTTTTTGAATAAATGAGTGATTTTGTTGCTATCATTTCACTAAATAAAAAACTATTGTTAGATAAGATTCTATAAAGCTTCCTAGCGTATGGTGTTGTATATCCCATCATTGGGGCTATGCAGAATTTTCTACTAATTTCCTTTTTCATTTATTTTTGATATATAAATAAAATCTAAATTATAACATTATGAAAATACCAAAATTTTTAATTGAAAGATATCAATTCTGGAAAAAGAATAACTTTGAAGATTATAAAGATATTTACCAGCAAGCTTCTAAAACTACACAAAAACCTATTGCTATGATTATTACTTGTTGTGACTCTAGAATTCTTGAAAATACTATATTTGGTGGAAGTGTTGGAGATTATTTTATACATAAAAATATCGCAAATATAATACCTTCTAAAAATAATAAGAATCAAAATATACAAACATTGTCTGCTATAGAATATGCATTAAAAGTTCTAAAAATTCCAAACTTAATTATTTTAGGTCACTCTAATTGCGGTGGAGTTGAGTATTCTTACAAAACATTATTAGATAATAAAAATATTTCTGATTTTGAATACATAAATCAATGGGTAAGTTGTTTACAAAATTCTTACAACAATATCCCTAATGATATTTCAGAAACTGAAAAAATAACCTTTTTTGAGCAAGAAAATATAAGACAATCAATTAAAAATTTACGTGAATATGATTTTATAGATAAACTATTAAATGAAAATAAATTGAATGTGATTGGTTTGTGGTATCAAATAAATTCTGGTTTAATAAAGTTTTTAGATAGTAATAATAGTTTTATAGATTTAGATTAAATATAAGTATGTTTAGAATTAGGAAATTTTTTTAGCTTGACTTCTCGATTGTATTTTCTAACTACACTTCCGGCAATTTTATTAAAATTAAAATAATTTTTTACAAATTTCGGTTTTTTATCTTTTGTGCTTAGATTTATTAAATCATCAAATACTAAAACTTGACCATCACAATATCTTGAAGCACCTATACCTATTGTAGGTATCGAAATATTTTCTGTAATTAGTTTAGCTGTTTCGGCTGTTATACATTCTAGCAAAACAGCTTTAGCTCCAAGTATTTCAGATTCTTTTGCTAATTTTAATAAATTTTGTTTTTCTTTATTAGTTTTCCCTAAAACTTTAATTTTATTAAAATTCTTATAACTTTGTGGTGTTACTCCTATATGTGAAATAACATTTACTTTTCTATCTACCAAGTGTTTTAAAATAACTAATTTTTTTTCACTAATTTCTATCTTTAATAAATCAGGCCTACAGTGATTTAAAAGTATCTTGGCATTTCTATATGCATCAATTTTATTATCATATGTTTTATAGGGCATATCTAAAACTTTTATACTCTTCCTGATTACCTTATTAACAGCTAGCCCATGATTTTTCATCATATCCATAGTAACGCCTTGTGTATTATTCATCCCATAGAGTGTTGAACCAAGAGAGTCTCCAACTAGTATTAAATCAATTTTTCCATCTAAAATATTTGCAATTGATGGAGAATATGCAGTCAAACAGCTTATCGGTTTAGAAAAACTTTTGTCTAAAATTCTAATTTTCTTCATAATGAAATTTCAATTAAATTTTTAACAAGAATTAAATTTTTAATTTAAAATTGTTTATATCAACAATTTTATTTTCATAAAAATTATTAATTTCTCTAATTATTGATTCAGTATCCATTTTAATATCTTGATATTGTTCATCAGGTGTCATGTGTTCAACAAAACGATCTGGAAAAATTAAATTTTTTATCACAACATTATCCTTTTTTGATCTTATATTATGGATATAATGTAAAACATGAGATGAAAATCCACCTATAGAACCCTCTTCTATTGTTAAAATATACTTATGATTATTTAATAATTTATCAATTAATTGTGTGTCTAATGGTTTTGCAAATCTTGCATCTGCAATAGTAGGATAAACATTATTTTGATTTAGAAACCTACTTGCTTCAATACATTTTTCAAGTCTCGTTCCTAAATTTAAGATTGCAACATCATTACCTTCAATTAGAATATATCCCTTACCTATATTGATATCTGTAGGCTGATTATTAAATAGTTCATCTGATCCCGTTCCTCTTGGAAATCTGAAAGCAGATGGTGTGTCATTAACCTCGCTAGATAACTCTATCATATTGGATAACTCTCTTTGATTGCTAGGTGCCATAACTATAAAATTCGGTAATGTGGCTAAATAAGTAATATCAAATGAACCAGCATGAGTAGGACCATCTGAGCCTACTAACCCTGCTCTATCAATTGCAAATCTAACAGGTAATTTTTGAATAGCTACATCATGGACAATTTGATCATAAGCTCTTTGTAAAAATGTCGAATAAATTGCAACAAATGGCTTGAAACCCTCTGTAGCCAATCCAGCTGCCATAGTAACAGCATGCTGTTCAGCAATACCTACATCAAAAAATCTTTTTTCAAATTTTTGTTGGAATAATTTTAACCCTGTTCCAGACATCATAGCAGCTGTAATTGCTACAATTTTTTCATCATTTTCAGCAAGTTTTACTAGTTTTTCTCCAAAGACATTTGAGTAAGATTTTAAATTTGTTTTTTTAACTGAGTTACCTGTATTAATATCAAACTTTTCTACACCATGAAATTTATCTTCTGATTTTTCTGCTGGACTGTACCCCTTACCTTTTTTAGTTATGCAATGAAGAAACACTGGTTTATCAAATTTATTAACTTTTATATTTTCTAAAACATTTACCAAGTTATTAACATTATGCCCATCTATTGGACCAAGATAATAAAAACCTAGTTCTTCAAATAAGGTACCACCAGAAATAAGCCCCTTAGAATATTCTTCGGTTCTATAAAGAGTTTCTGTAATATTTTTTGGAAAAGTTTTACTAATTTTTTTTATAATATTTCTTAAACTTGAATAAGATTTAGATGATAGCAACTTTGTAAGATAGGTGCTCATAGCACCTACTGGTTTATCAATCGACATTTTATTATCATTAAGGATAACAATTAAACCTTTTTTTTGAGCACCAGCATTATTAAGGCCCTCAAATGCCAAGCCAGCACTTAAGGCACCATCCCCAACAACACATATAACTTTTGAATTATCTTTATTTATATCTTTTGCAGCTTTTATTCCTAGTCCTGCGGAAACTGCTGTTGAACTATGAGCTGTACCAAATGGATCATATTCACTTTCTGATCTTCTAACAAAACCATACACACCATCTTTTTTTCTCAGTGTCTCGATATTTTTTTTTCTACCTGTTATAATTTTGTGAGGATACGCTTGGTGCCCAACATCCCAAATTAATTTATCATGAGGCGTATTAAATACATAATGAATTGCAATAGTTAATTCAACAACACCAAGTCCTGCACCAAGATGACCACCAGTTTTTGAAACAGTCTCAATTGTTTTAGCTCTTAATTCCTCTGAGATTTGCTTTAGATCTTTCTTTTTAAATTCTCTTAAGTCTGATGGAAAATTAATTTTATCTAAAAGATCATAATCCATAATTTATTTTACTATTTTTGCCTAGATTTGATATTTTTATATCTGGAAAAAAACAACTGTTTGTGGAAAGATTTTAGAGAAAAATTTTAATGTTAAAATTTCTAGACTTTTTAGAATTTAAAAACTAATTATAATATTGATGTTTTATGATGTAGATACAAAAAGGATTGATAAACTTGCTCATCTATCAATTAAAAGAGGAGTTGCACTACAAAAAGGTCAAAACCTTTTAATAACAGCCCCGTTAGAATCTTTACCTTTAGTTAGAAAAATAGCTGAATATGCTTACAAAGAAGGAGCTGGACTTGTGACCCCATTATTCAATGATTCTGATATTACATTATCTCGATTTAAGTTTGGCAATGATGAATCTTTCAATGTTGCAGCAAATTGGCTTTATAATGGGATGGGTGAAGCTTTTGATAACAATACAGCTAGAATGGCTATTGCTGGTGATGATCCCATGCTACTATCTGAAATTGATCCAAATAAAGTTTCGCGTGCAAATAAAGCTAATGCCGTTGCATACAAACCAGCTAGAGAAAGAATTACTGAATTTAAAATTAACTGGAATATAATTTCGTGGCCAGGAAAAGCATGGGCAAAAAGAGTCTTCCCAGATCTTGATGATAGTGAAGCAATTAAAAAATTAGGAGATGCAATATTTCATGCTTCAAGAGTTAGTAATGATGACCCTGTAGCTGAATGGGACCAACATAATAAAAATTTAAGAGATAAAACAGATTGGTTAAATGCTAAAAATTTTCATTCTTTAAAATACTCTGGTCCTGGAACATCTTTAACTGTAGGTCTTGCGGATGATCATGAGTGGATGGGTGGTGCATCAGAAGCCCAAAATGGTATTATTTGTAATCCAAATATTCCATCCGAAGAAGTATTTACAACTCCTCACGCTGCTCGTGTCAGTGGTGAAGTTTGTTCAACTAAACCTCTATCTTATCAAGGAACACTAATTGAAGATATCAACGTTCGCTTTGAAAATGGTAAAATTATTGATGCAAAATCCTCTAAAGGACAAGATGTTTTATTAAAAGTTCTTGATTCAGATGAAGGCTCAAGAAGACTTGGTGAAGTAGCCTTAGTTCCAAATAGTTCACCTATTTCTCAATTAGGAATAACTTTTTATAACACTCTATTTGATGAAAATGCAGCTTCTCACATTGCTTTAGGACAGTGTTACTCAAAATGTTTCAAATCCAAAAAAGACTTATCGAAAGAAGAGATTACTCAAAGAGGTGGTAATTCAAGCATGATTCATATTGATTGGATGATTGGCTCAGGTAAAATTGATGTCGAAGGTGTTGATAAGGATGGCGCTGTTACACCAATATTTAAACAAGGAGAATGGTGTAACTAATTCAACTATTCTTTTAAATAAGGTCCAAAGCTAAGATCTAAACCTACACCAACTCTAGCTAAAGAATAAATAATAACTAAGAAAAAAATTACTATAATTAAGTTTCGTATAATCTTTTTTTCATCCATAAAATTACGCTGTTTGTATATTTGTATTAGATAATGGTTTTTCTCTAATTGGTAAATGGATTATTGCAGAAAAGGCACCTACTCCTATACCAACCCACCAAACAATATCATAACTTCCAAAGATATCAAAAAATAGACCACCTAACCAAACACCTACAAAAGATCCTAGCTGATGAGAAAAAAATACAATGCCATATAATGTACCCATAAATTTTAATCCATAAATATGGCCTATAATTCCTGAAGTTAAAGGAACTGTTGCTAACCATAAAGCACCCATAACTATTGAAAATATTGCAATAGATGTTGGTGTAATAGGTAGTAAGATAAATAAAATTGCTGCAATAGTCCTTCCGGTATAAATTAAAGATAAAAGATATTTCTTATAATGTCCCTTTCCTAGGGCTCCAGCAATCAAACAACCAATTATATTAAACAATCCTATAAGAGCCATAGATAATGCTCCTAAACCTTCTACAGAACTACAAACCAAACTTATTAAGCTTCCTTCTATAATTGGACTACTAGATTCAACAATAAATGCTGGAAAATGTGCAGTAATAAATGCTAACTGAAAGCCACAAGAAAAAAAACCAAAGAATAACATTGAATACGTTGGATCTTTTAATGCAACAAATACAGCATCAGTAATTTTTTCATTTTCATTATTAATATTTGTTTTTGATAATTCTGTTTTTAAAATTGGAACAAGGATCAGTGTTATTAATAATATAATTGAAAAGATTTCAAACACTGAAGACCAAGGCAAAAATGATAATAGAATAGAAGCAAGTGGCGGACCAATTACTTGTCCAGCTGATCCTGCAGCAGTTGTAATACCTAGTGCTAAAGATCTTTTTTCTGGAGATGTGGCTCTTCCAACTACTGCTAAAATTGGACCAAAACCACTACCAGCTATACCAAAACCAATTAATAGGTTTAAAGTTTGATGCGCCTCTGGAGTCGTAGCAGTACTACTTATGAAAATTCCAATTGCATAAAGAATTAAGCCTAGCGCTATTGCTTTTCTATCACCATATTTTTCGGCAAAAGCACTAAATAGTGGAGTGCCTACACCCCAAGCTAAATTTTGAATAGCAATGGCAAGAGAAAATTCAGAACGGTTCCATAAAAAATCAGACGCAATGGGAATTTGAAATAGGCCAAATGTTGAACGAATTGCAAAACTTATTAAAAGAATTAAACTTCCTCCAATTAGAATAGGAGTAAATACAGAATTAATTCTCTCATCTTTCATATTTTATTAGATAACAGGAAGAATTTTTATTTCTAGAATTTTTATTATTATTAAATCGTATTATTTAATTCTGTCTTTTCGTTTTCTTCTTTTTCAGGAACAACATATGCAACAGCACAATGATCTAAACAATAAGGCTTATCTTCAAATCTATCTTTGCCACAAAAACGAAAGTCAGCTTCATCAGGATGACCTTCAGGCCATTCACAACCTCTCTTTGGAGCTGCAGTAAATATATTTTTAACCACCGGTTGGAAAACAGCAGGCTCTGTAGAGACAATCTCTGGTTCTTTGGTGCTTTCAAAATTTAATTTTGGCATTACTGGAGATCTAGCTTTTTTTCGATCAGGCTTAACAGCTGTTCTTCTTATAGGTGATGGTCTTCTCTCGAGTCCAATTCTATGAGCTTTTCCAACCACTGCGTTTTTGGTAAAACCTAATAATTTTCCAATTTGAGCTGTAGGTAGACCTTGGTCCCATAAATCTCTAAGTTTTGCTACATTATTATCATCCCAAGGCATAATCAAACTCCATTACTACATTTAGTAGCTTAAAAAAGGTTTAATATACTAAATATATGTATTAAAAAAGATAAAACTGCAAATTTTTAAAAAAAATCAATGATTTCCAGCATTTTTTTTATATACATGTGAATAGAAATGAAAGAATTAAGAGATCTAGACTGTAAAAATAAAAAAATAGTTGTTCGAGTTGATTTAAACGTACCAGTTTTGGAAGGGAAAATTACTGATCATTCAAGAATTCATGCTATTTTACCAACACTAGAAAAACTAATTAAAAATAAAAATAAGATATTCTTAATTGCTCATTTTGGCCGACCTAAAGGTCAAGTTAATAAAACATATTCCATTAAGTTTTTATGTTCAGAATTAAAAAAATTTTTAAATTTAAACACAATTCATTTTTTAGCTAACTGTGAAAAAAAAATAATTGAGACAAAAATTGCTGAAATGGACATGGGGGAAATTTGTTTATTAGAAAATATTCGTTTTAATGCTGAAGAAGAAAAAAATGATATTAATTTTTCAAAAGTATTAGCTTCTAGTTTTGACATATATATTAATGACGCGTTCTCTGCATCTCATCGTAATCATGCATCCATAGTAGGTATTACTAAATACTTACCTTCATATGCTGGATTAAGTTTCTCAAAAGAAATTGAAAATTTAGATAAATTTTTAGAAAATTCAAATAAACCAAATTTAGCAATTATAGGTGGCTCAAAGGTTTCAACAAAAATAAAAGTTTTAGAAAATATAGTTGAAATTTTTGACTCTTTAGTGATTGGTGGTGCAATGGCTAATACTTTTTTGCTATCAAATAATTATAACGTTGGCTCTTCTCTGGTAGAAAATGATTTTATTGAACTATCAAAAAAGATACAAAAAAAAGCAGAAACAAAAAATTGCAAAATACTTTTACCAATTGATGCTGTGTGCTCAAAAAAAATAGAAGATAGAGTAAATGTTAAGACTTATTCAATCAATAATATTCCAAATGACCAAATGATACTAGATGTTGGTGAACAAACAACAAAACTAATTTCAGATGAAATATTAAAATCTAAATCAATTTTATGGAATGGGCCTTTAGGCGCATTTGAGTATAGTCCATTTGATAAAAGTACAATTTCAGTTGCAAATATTATACAAAATTATTCAAGTAAATCTCAATTAGATGCCCTAGCAGGAGGAGGAGATACACTTGCAGCAATAAAAAAAGCTAAAGCCAATGATGCATTTAAATATTTATCTACAGCTGGAGGTGCATTCTTAGAGTGGCTTGAGGGAAATAAATCACCAGGATTTATAGCATTAAGAGAAAACAATTTTTAACTTAATCTTCAATTTGATATTTTTTAATTAAAGGGAATTGTGTCATCGTAAAAATAAACGTAATTGGCAAGATACCAAAAACTTTAAAATTTACCCAAACATCAGTACTTTGTGTTCTCCAAACAATTTCATTTAAAACAGCAAGTGCAACAAAAAAAGCAATCCACCTTTGGGTTAATATTCTCCATCCATCTTCTTCTAGTTTAAGCGCAGCACCTAAAAGATACTTTAAAAGAGGTTTTTTAACAATCACTCCTCCATATAAAATTAATGCGAAGACCATATTTATTATTGTTGGTTTCATTTTAATAAAAATTTCATTGTCAAAATAAATTGTTAGACCTCCAAATATTAATACTATCGCAGCCCCAAGAGTTGGCATAATTGGTATTTTTTTCTCAAGTATGTATGAAATGATTACTGAAATTACAGTTGCAATCATAAGAGGAAGTATTGCTTCTTGAAGACCACTTCTTGTATAAAAAATAAAGAATACAGCAAGCGGTCCTATATCAATTAATAATTTATAAACTGACTTCATTTTTGTTCTTCTAGATTTAAAATAGACCTAGCAAAGTTTTGAGAATTAAAGGTTACAAGGTCCTCAATACTTTCTCCAAGACCAACATAACTTATAGGGATTTCAAATTTATTTGCAATTGAAATTAATGCTCCGCCTTTTGCTGTTCCATCCAATTTAGTTATTATAAGACTTGATACCTTAAGTTCTTTTCCAAAGATTTCCACTTGCTTAATCATGTTCGAACCATTTGTTCCATCTAAAACTAACACAGTTTCAATATTAAAAGAGGAATTAACTTTTGAGATAACACTCTTCAATTTAATTAGCTGATTAATGAGGTTAGTATTATTTGATAATCTTCCAGCAGTATCTATAAGTAAAAAATCATAATTTTCTTTTCCAAATTTTTCAGTTGCCTGATACGCTACACTTGCTGGATCTTGATTACTTTTCCCAGCGATAAAACCATTATTATTTTTTTTCGCCCAATTTTCCAACTGCTCAACAGCTGCTGCCCTAAATGTATCACAAGCCGCAATCAGAATTTTTTTATTTGATAAAATTTTATTTGCAATTTTACCAATAGTGGTTGTCTTTCCACTTCCGTTTACTCCCACAAATATTAATATTTTTTTTTCATCATTTTTTTCATTTATCAGAACATGTTCTCTTGGCAGTAATATACTTTCAATATTTTGAGCTAAGATTTCTAATACATTTTTTATTCCATCATCATTTGAAATTTTTATTTTTTTTATAGAATCTATTAACTGATTTACAACATCCAAACTAATATCAGATGAAATAAGAACATTTTCTAATTCTTCTAAAGTTAAATCGTCTATTTTTTTGTTTTTTAAAATCTCTAAAATATTAAAAGAAAGTATATTTGAAGTTTTACTTAACTTATCTTTAAATATTGAGAATAAACTCATGCTAGTCTTGCTAATAACGTATCATTTTCCACGCCTGTGTATATACAGGAAATTATATTCCCCTCTTTAAACTCTTCTTCAAGTTTTACTTTTAAAAAATGCTGATCTTTTCCAAGTGAAAAATTTTCTATTCTACTTTCAATTAAAATTTGTTCCTTCTTTCCAATATTTTTTTTTAAATGTTGTTTTAATTTTTCAATACCTTTTTCTCTAAGTCTTTTTGCTCTATCTTTGATAATATTTTTTTGAACTTGAGGCATTCTAGATGCAGGAGTGTTTTCTCTTGGTGAATAAGGAAAAATATGAAGATGAGTTAAATTACACTCATCAACTAGTTTAATTGAATCTTGAAACATTGTTTCTGTCTCTGTTGGAAAACCGGCAATTATATCAGCACCAAATGTTGCATCTTTCCTAATAGATAAAACTTTCTTACAAAAATTAATTGCCATTTCCCTTGAATGTCTTCTTTTCATTCTTTTCAAAATTAAATTGTTTCCAGCTTGTAAACTTATATGAAAATGAGGCATCAATCTTTCGTCCTTTAAAACATCCCAAAAATCTTCGTCTATTTCAGCGCAGTCAATTGAAGACAAACGCAGCTGTCTTAATTCAGGTACTAATTTTAGAATTCTTTTAATTAAGTTAGAAAAAGTCGGTTTTGCTGGAAGATCTTTTCCATAATCAGTTATATCTACTCCTGTTAAGACTACTTCATTGTATCCATTGCTAACAATTTTTTTTATTTTATTTACTATCTCTCCAGCAGGTACACTTCTATTATTGCCCCTGCCAAATGGAATAATACAAAAAGTACAGCGATGGTTACAACCTTGTTGTATTTCAATATAAGCTCTCGATTTTCCTTCAAATTTTTCAATTGAATTAGGTACTGTTTTACTTTCTTCTAATATATTTCCTACTTTAAGATTTTTAGACTGATCGATATTTTTCCATGTTAAAGTTTCTAATTTTTCTGTGTTCCCAATTACTGAGTCTACTTCTTTTAAATCTTTATATTTTAATGGATTGATTTGAGCCGCACATCCTGTAACTACTATTTTATTATTAGGAAAATTTTTTTTTGCCTTTCTAATTTCATAAGAAACTTTTTTCTCAGCTTCTTCAGTTACTGCACATGAATTTATGACTGTAACATTATTTAAATTATTTGTTTTAAGATGGTTTTTAATAATCTCACCTTCATAAATATTCAATCTACAACCTAGATTGATTACGTAGTTTTTATTTTTCATAAATTATATTTCTAAACTACCCTGGTAACTTATTTCTGCAGGTCCTGTCATAATAGATTCATTATTAACTATATTTATGTGCAGTGATCCTTTTTCAAGTTTCACTTCAGCGTTATTTTCAATCAATCCTTTTTTCCACGCCGCATATACAGCCGCACAGGCACCACTACCACAAGCTAACGTGATTCCAACTCCACGTTCCCAAACTCTCATTTCAATTAAATTTGAATTAATAACTTCAACTATTTCAACATTAGTTTTTTTTGGAAAGAGCTCATGATTTTCTATTTTAGGACCTATACTTTCAAGATCTGTATCTTTGATAGATTTCCCAAAAAAAACTACATGTGGATTACCTACATTAACGGCAACCCCATTACTATATCCATCAATTGAAATTGGTATATTCATTGTATCGACTTCTTTACTTAAAGGAATTTTATCCCAAGTATTTTTTATTGAACCCATGTTGACACTTATATTGTTATCTATTTTTTTTGATTCTAATATACCTGCATCAGATTGAATTTTTAAAATCTCTTTATTTGAATCTTCATCAAATAGTATTTTTGCCACACAGCGTGTTCCATTACCACAAGCTTCGGCTCTATCACCACCAGGATTAAAAATTTCAATTTCAGCATCAGCACTTTGATTACTTGTATTATTAATTGTGATTAATTGATCACATCCTGCTCCAGTTCTTCTGTCACTGAGTCTTTTAATAATATCTTCAGTAATTGCGATATTGTTAGACCTTTTATCTATGATAACAAAATCGTTCCCAAGTCCATGCATCTTTATAAAGTCTACTTTTTGCATATTTGTTTTATAACCTAATTTATCGATAAATCTCAGTAAATATGGGAAATTTAAGAATACTTGACTTTCAATTATTCAGCTAATAGAGGGTCACGAACAAATCCTATATTTGTAAACGAATTGAGCTTGTTACAATTGTGATAGGTACTCTAGCCCACGAGTTTCGTGCCCTGGAGTTAAAAGGCTATTGGAGATTTATGTTTGATACACTGAACACAAAATTTGAAAAAATTGTTCAAAGTATTCGGGGTAAGGCTGTTATATCAGAAACAGATCTTGAAATAACATTACGTGAAATTAGAATTGCTCTCTTAGAGGCAGATGTTTCTTTAGTTGTAGTAAAAGAATTTATAAATTCCATCAAGTCAAACATTTTAGGAAAAGAAATTCTCAAATCTGTCAAGCCAGATCAAATGATCATAAAGCTTGTGCAAGATGAGCTTGTAAAAATTCTTGGATCAGAAAATAAATCTCTAAATTTATCTTCTTCTCAATTAACTAAAATATTATTTTGTGGATTACAAGGATCTGGTAAAACAACATCGATGGCCAAACTTTCATATTTGTTAAAGAAGTCTTCAAAGAAAAAAATTTTATTAGCATCAGCAGACATTTATCGACCAGCAGCACAAGAACAATTAAAAGTATTAGCTGAAGAAACTGGCTCAGATTTCTTTAGTCATAATCTATCATCAGTCAGTAATATTGTTGATGATTCTATAGACTATGCTCAAAAAAATTTATTTGATATTCTTATTTTAGATACTGCTGGACGACAAGTTGTAGATAAAAAGTTAATGAGTGAATTAATTGAAATTGAAAATAAGTTTAAACCTGACGAAACATTATTAGTAGCTGATGCTCTAACAGGACAAGACGCTGCAAATGTAGCTAAAAGTTTTAGTGATGCAATAAATATCACTGGATCAATTTTAACTCGAATAGATGGTGATAGCAGAGGTGGTGCAGCACTATCAATTAAATCGATAACAAACTCTCCTATAAAATTTATAGGACTAGGTGAAAAAGTAGAAAATTTTGAACCTTTCCATCCTGAAAGAATTGCACAAAGAATTTTAGGTATGGGAGATATTGTATCTCTTGTAGAAAAAGCTGCAGAAAATATTGATAAAGAAGAAATGGAAGATATGGCAAAAAAGATCGCTAAAGGCAAATTTGATCTTGAAGATTTTGCCAATCAATTAAAGCAAATGGGTAAAATGGGTGGAGTCTCCGGTTTACTTTCTATGATGCCAGGTGTTTCAAAGGCACAGAAGTTAATGGCAGAAAATAAAATTTCTAATTCAATGATTGATAAACAAATTGCTATAATCAGTTCAATGACAAAAAAAGAAAGGGCTGATCCAGATATTATAAAGGCTTCACGTAAAATTAGAATTTCAAAAGGATCTGGAACAAAAGTTCAAGACGTTAACAGGTTATTAAAACAGTTTCTCCAATCACAAAAAATGATGAAGAGAATGAAATCAATGGGCAAAGGAGGAATTCCCAGTGATTTAATGCAAAAATTACAAGGAAATCTTCCTCCAAACATAAATTAGAAAGGAAATAAAATGCCAGTAAGGATAAGATTATCAAGAGGTGGTGCAAAGAAAAGACCATTTTATAGAATAGTAGTTGCTGATTCTAGAAGAGCTAGAGATGGAAAATTTATAGATCAAATTGGAACTTA
This sequence comes from uncultured Alphaproteobacteria bacterium, assembly GCA_902618385.1. Taxonomy (GTDB): domain Bacteria; phylum Pseudomonadota; class Alphaproteobacteria; order HIMB59; genus CACPNW01. The sequence goes on from CACNAF010000014.1 coordinate 18,152, forward strand.
TAACCCAATGCTTCCAAAGGATAGCGCTGATAGAGTTAAAATGGATTTAGATAAAGCTAAGGAATGGATTGCAAAAGGAGCAAAACCATCAGATAGAATTTCTATTTTTCTTAGCAATCTTGGTATGATGGAAAAACCAATTATTACTGAAAAAACAAAAAAACATCTACCTAAGAAAAAAGCTCAGGAACGTTTAGCTGCTGCTAAAGAAAAAGAAGAAGCTGCGAAAGCTGCAGCAGAAGAACCAAAAGCAGAAGAAGCAGAAGCTAAGCCAGCTGAAGATGCACAACCTGCTGAAGAACCAAAAGCAGAAGAAGCAGAAGCTAAGCCAGCTGAAGATGCTCAACCTGCTGAAGAACCAAAAGCAGAAGAAGCAGAAGCTAAAAAAGAATAAAATCAATTTTTGCTTTGAGTAATAAAGATATTATTCTTGTTGGTCAGTTTGGATCTCCTGTAGGATTAAAAGGTGAAATAAAAGTTAATATGATGACTACCTCATTTGAAGTTTTTAAAAATTTAAAAAACTATTATAATTTTGATGGTTCAGTTGCTTGGAATTTTAAAAATATTTTATTCAAAAATAATAAGTGTGTTGTCCAAGTTGAAAAATACTTTTCTAGAGAAGATGTTTTAGAGCTTAAAGGTCAAAAAATTTTTTCAAATAAGAAATTTTTTCCAAAAACAAAAGATAATGAGTTTTACATAAACGATCTAATCGAATGCATGATTTTCTTGAAAGACAATACTAGTATTGGAAAAGTTTTAAGTGTTCAAAATTTTGGTGCAGGTGATTTATTAGAAGTCAAATATAATACCAAACTTATTCTTATACCTTTTAATAAAACAAATATTTTATCTGTTAATATTAATAAAAAAGAGATTATAGCTGATCCAATACCTGGTATTCTTGATTAAAATGAGAGTAGTAATTTTAACTTGTTATCCTGAGATGTTCCCTGGTTCACTAGGATATTCTGTAATCGGAAATGCATTAAACAATAAAAAATTTTCTCTCGAAATAGTCAATCTACATAATTTTGGAATTGACAAAAGAGGAAGTGTTGATGATGAACCTTTTGGGGGAGGTCCTGGAATGGTTATTCGTCCAGATGTGATTGAAAAAGCATTAAATTCAATTACTTTTAAAACCGATAATTACTGCAAAATTTTCCTTACACCGTCAGGTCAGAAATTATCTCAAGCCAAACTTAATAATCTATCAAAACATGATGAAATGCTTATTTTATGCGGTAGATTTGAAGGGGTTGACCAAAGAGCTATAGAAATTCTTGATTTTCAGGAAATAAGTATCGGTGATTACGTACTTTCTGGTGGTGAGATTGCTGCCCAGGTGTTAGTTGAAGGTTGTATTCGTCTCATTCCTGGAGTATTAGGGCAGCCACAAAGTTTATTAGAAGAATCTTTTTCTAATAATCTGCTTGAATATCCTCATTATACCAGACCAAAAACCTGGGAAGATATTCAGGGAAATAAACATGAAGTTCCAGATGTTTTAACATCAGGCCATCATGAAAAAATTGATAAATGGAGAAAAGAAAAATCGGTTGAAAAAACTAAAGAATTAAGACCAGATCTTTATAAAAAGGAAATATAAAATGAGTAATTTATTAGAGACATTTGAAAAACAACAGATTGAAAAGTTAACTTCAAAAAAAAGAGTTCCTGCTTTTCGTCCAGGTGATACTTTAAAAGTTACTGTAAGAATTACTGAAGGAAGTAAGTCGAGACTTCAAGCATTTGAAGGTATTTGTATTGCAAGAAAAAATAATTCAGTAAACTCTAACTTTACTGTGAGAAAAATATCTCATGGAGAGGGTGTTGAAAGAGTATTCCCTTTATTCAGTCCATTAGTAGAAAAAATTGAAGTTGTTAGAAAAGGCGATGTAAGAAGAGCTAAGCTATATTATCTAAGAGAATTATCTGGAAAGAAAGCAAGGATCGCAGATAAAGATAGGGGTGATGAAGCTGATCAATATGAATATATAGAGGAAGCTCCTCCGGTAGAAGAAACAAAAACCGCAGATACAGATACAAATGCTGCAGAGGCACCAAAAGCTGAAGAGGTAGAAGCAAAACAAGCAGAGACAAAAGCAGAAGAAGCAGAAGCCAAACCAGCAGAAGAATCTAAAGCAGAAGCTGCAGAGGAATCTAATAAAGAAGTGGAAAAAGCAGCCGAAAATAAATCGGATGACAATAAATAATCCTAAAACTCTTTTTGATAAAATTTGGGAACATCATCTTGTTGATAGACAAGAAGATGGAACTTGTCTTATATATATTGATAGACACCTTGTTCATGAAGTTACGAGCCCTCAAGCATTTGAAGGTTTAAGAAATAATAATCGTAAAGTTAGAAGACCCGAAAGTACTTTTGCTGTAGCTGATCACAATGTTCCTACTTCAGATAGATCTAAAGGTATAGAGAATAAAGAAAGTAGAATTCAGGTTGAAACACTAGAAAAAAATTGCAAAGATTTTGATGTTACACTTTTTCCATTATTAGATAGCAGACAAGGTATAGTTCATATAGTTGGACCAGAACAAGGCATTACTCAGCCAGGTATGACAATAGTTTGTGGTGATAGTCATACAGCAACACACGGAGCATTTGGTGCATTAGCTTTTGGTATCGGCACTAGTGAAGTTGAGCATGTATTAGCTACTCAGACCTTAATTCAAAAACCAGCAAAGAATATGCGAATTTCTGTTGAAGGTAAGTTAAACTTAGGTGTTACAGCAAAAGATATTATTCTTCATATAATAGGAAAAATAGGAACGGCTGGTGGAACTGGTTATGTTATTGAATATGCTGGTAATGCAATTTCCTCTCTTTCTATGGAAGGAAGAATGACAATCTGCAATATGAGTATTGAAGGAGGTGCTAGAGCTGGTTTAATCGCTCCTGACGAAAAAACTTTTGAATATATTAAAGGTAGACCGTACGCTCCATCAGGAGATAATTGGAATAAAGCGGTAGAATTTTGGAAATCTCTTCCATCTGATGAGGGCGCAAAATATGATGAAGAAATTTTAATTAATGCTGAAGATATTTCACCACAAATTACTTGGGGTACAAGCCCACAAGACGTTGTTGCTATAGATGGTATAGTACCAAACCCACAAGAAGAGAGTAATCCGAATAGAAAGAGGGCTATGGAACGTTCTCTTGAATATATGGGTTTAGAACCGAAACAAGAAATACAAAAAATTAAAATTGATAAAGTATTTATTGGCTCTTGCACTAATGGAAGAATTGAGGATTTAAGAGAAGTTGCCAAAGTTGTAGAGGGCAAAAAAGTTTCTGTAGACTCAATGATCGTTCCTGGTTCAGGTCTAGTTAAAAAACAAGCTGAAGAAGAAGGTTTAGATAAAATTTTTATTGAAGCAGGATTTGATTGGAGAGAGCCAGGTTGCTCTATGTGTTTAGCTATGAATCCAGATCAATTAAAACCGCAAGAAAGATGTGCATCAACATCAAATAGAAATTTTGAAGGTAGACAAGGTAGAGAAGGTAGAACACATCTTGTTAGTCCTGCAATAGCTGCTGCCTCTGCAATCAAAGGTTCTTTTGCAACAGCAGAGGATTTATAAATGGAATCATTTAAAACAATAATTGGTATCCCTGCACCACTACCAATGATTAATGTCGATACCGATATGATTATTCCAAAACAATTTTTGAAAACAATAAAGAGATCTGGTTTAGGAAAAAACTTATTTCATGAATTGAGATACGATATTCAAGGTAACATAAAGAATGATTTTGTTCTTAACTGGGACCCTTATAAAACTTCAAAAATTTTAATTGCTGGGGCAAATTTTGGTTGTGGATCAAGTAGAGAGCATGCACCATGGTCACTTTTAGATTTTGGTTTCAAGTCAATAATTGCACCAAGCTTCGCAGATATTTTCTATAATAATTGTTTTAAAAATGGAATACTGCCAATTAAGTTAGATCAACAAAAGGTAGATATATTAATGAACGAAGCAGAAAATAAAAATGATGTTTCAGTTGATTTAGAAAATCAAAAAATCACTTATCAAAATGATAAAACAATAGAATTTGAAATTGATGCATTTCGAAAAAAATGTTTGCTAGAGGGTTTGGATGATATTGGTTTGACACTCCAAAAAAATAAAAAAATTGATGTTCACGAAGAAAAAATACACAGTATCCAACCTTGGATAGTGTAGTCAAAAATGAGTAATAAAAAAATTTTAATTTTACCTGGTGACGGAATTGGCAATGAAGTTATGGCCGAGGTATTAAAAATAATTGATTGGATGGAAAAAACTAAATCTTTATCTTTTGATATTTCTGAAAGATTAGTTGGTGGTACAGCATACGATAAAGAAGGTAATTCTATAAGTGATGAAACAATGCAAGTAGCTATGGATTGTGATGCAGTATTATTTGGTGCGGTAGGAGGTGCTCAATGGGATAACGTAGAAAGAGATAAAAGACCTGAAGCAGCCTTATTAAGATTAAGAAAAGATCTTGATCTCTTTGCTAATCTAAGACCAGCGGTTGTTTTAGATGCTCTTTCAGATTCATCATCTTTAAAATCTGATCTTGTTAAAGGATTAGATATTTTGATAATAAGAGAGTTAACAAGTGGTGTATATTTTGGACAACCAAGAGGTATATCAAAAATTAGTGAGACTGAAAGTAAGGCAGTTGATACTCAACTGTATACCACATCAGAAGTTAATAGAGTTTCACGAGTGGCATTTGATTTAGCAAAGTTGCGTAATAATAAAGTTACATCAGTAGAAAAATCAAATGTAATGGAAACAGGTTTATTTTGGAAACAAACCGTAACAGATTTACATAAAAAAGAATATTCCGATGTTAATTTAGAACACATGCTTGCAGATAATTGTGCAATGCAGTTAGTTCGTTATCCAAAACAATTTGATGTCATACTTACAGATAACTTATTTGGTGATCTTCTAAGTGATACTGCAGCTATGCTAACAGGATCTTTAGGAATGCTTCCTTCAGCAGCTCTTGGACCGGTTAAAGAAAATGGAACTAGAGCAGCAATGTATGAGCCCGTTCATGGTAGTGCACCAGATATAGCTGGGCAATCTAAAGCAAATCCTTTAGCAATGATCATGAGCTTTGCTATGATGTTGAAATATAGTTTTGATATGCAAGAAGATAGTCAAATGATTGAGAAAGCTGTACAGAATGTATTACTAAAAGGGTTAAGAACAGCTGATATAAAAGATGGAGCAGAAAAAATTATCTCAACTCAAGAAATGGGCAATGCTGTTATTGAAGAATTAAAAATTCTATCTGGAAATTAAATGACTCAAAAATACAACATAGCAGTAGCAGGAGCAACAGGTGCGGTAGGAACAGAAATAGTTCAAATATTAGAGCAAAGAGATTTTCCAATAGACAATTTATATTTACTTGCATCATCAAAATCAAAAGGCAAAAAAGTAGAGTTTAAAGATAAAGAAATTGTTGTAGAAGACTTATCAGAATTTGATTTTTCAAAAGCTCACATTGGTTTATTTTCACCTGGTGGTAAAATTTCTGCAGAATATGCACCAAAAGCAGCTAAAACAGGATGTATTGTTATAGACAATACCTCTCATTTTCGAATGCAACAAAATATTCCTTTAATCGTGCCTGAAGTAAACGCTAATGCACTTGATGAATTTTTTGATGATGAAAACAGAACTAATATTATTTCGAATCCTAACTGTTCAACTATACAAATGGTTGTTGCATTAAAACCACTACATGAAAAAGCAATTATAAACAGAGTTGTTGTATCAACATATCAAGCTGTTTCTGGAGCAGGAAAAACAGGTATGGATGAATTATTTAATCAGACTCAAAATGTTTATGCAAACCAAGAATTAAAAAAAGAAAAGTTTACAAAACAAATTGCGTTTAATGCCATTCCACACATTGGAGCTTTTTTAGAAAATGGTAATACAGAAGAAGAGCAAAAAATGATTGATGAAACAAAAAAAATTCTAGACGAGGGAATTAATGTTTCAGCAACTTGTGTTAGAACAGCTGTATTTATTGGCCATTCAGAAGCTGTAAATATAGAGTTTGACTCACCATTAGATGAAAAAGAAGCTAACGAAATATTATCTAACTCTGAAGGTATTTCAGTAATTGATCATCGAAGAGATGAAGGTTATGTAACTCCTGTTGAAATTGCAGGAGAGGATAAAGTTTATATTAGTAGAATTAGAAATGATCAATCAATAGATAATGGTTTGAATTTATGGGTAGTATCAGATAATTTGCGGAAAGGAGCAGCGCTTAATGCTGTTCAAATTGCTGAGTTAATAATTTCAAAGTATTCAGAAAAAATAACTATTTAATTGGCGGTCTCGTAGGGACTCGAACCCCAAATCCATGTTCCGAAGACACGTGTGATATCCATTTCACCACGAGACCCCTTGGTTTTTTTTATTTATAAATCAAGTTACACTAAATTATTGATACAATTGCAACCATCTATTTAATTCATCTTTAAAAACCATTACAGCAAAACTATCTGGATATTCAATGCTTTCTGCAAAATCGTAACATTCTACTAGAATTACATTATCATTTAAATTAAATGAAATTTGATACACCAGACTATTGCCTGAACTATCAACTGGATGTTTAATCTGATTTAAAGAACTTTTATCAAAATTTTTAAGTAATAAAGATAATTCATTACTAACTTGTTCAAGTTTTGGCAGACATTCATCAATATTAATTGGATTAATGACTCCTGAGATTCCGTATACAATATAATTTAAATCATTTTTTTTTATATTTATTTGAATAAAATCATATTCAGATGAATCACTAGCGAAAAAACCTGTCTGTATAAATTGATCATCTTCAATATAATTATATACATCTTGAATATTATTAATAATTTCATTTTCTGATTTATAATTTAATAAACTATCCCCCACACTTATTCCCTTTATTGCAAAGTCAGAAATATTTTCAGCAACCACTGAAGATGAAAACAACAAAACAAAGAGTCTTAGAAGGGTTTTCATAATTTATTTAAAATAATTTTTACAAATATATTCATCAATAAGTGCACCAACAGAATTATCAGGATTATTATCCCATTCATTAGAAGCAAATCCAGCATTAAGGTTACCATTGCTCATTTGTTGATCATAAAATTTTAAATATAACCATTTATACTTACGAGTTTGGCAGTCTAGTTGTGTAAAAAAAACTGCTGAATAATCACCATGCTCATCTCTTTTTGGATAATTGCTTAATTGCCAATAATAGATGTATTTGCCATCTTTATATATTAATTTATTTTCATAATAATAATCGTACCCTTCAGTATTTGATTCAAGAAGAATCCATTCAGCAAATAAAGAAGATGAATAAAGCAACATAAATATCAATGTTATTATTTTCATATTTAGATTTTATAATAGAAAATTTATTTCGAAAAGTTAATTATTACACTAAACCTAAACTAAACTTTTTTTACGAATTTTGACTGTCTGTATAGAGAATTAGAAATCATACTTCTTCCGAAGACATGTGTGATATTCATTTCACCACGAGACCATTTATTATAATTATTTATTATTGAAATTTTCTAATTTTTGAATGAAATCTTTAAGAATAGGATCTCTTTTTATTTCATAAACTATTTTAATTGGGTGCCTATTTTTATCTGAAGCCCATTTCATATCATCTAAAAGAATTGGAGATGGAATTGTGTTAGTTGGTGCCCAGTCTTCGTTTAAGACATAACCAACTGCTGCCATATCCCAAATTTCTTTTGACCAACCTTTATGGATACTATTGTACTCTTTAAATCTCATTGCTAGAAATTTACCGATTTCACCATGAGGTTCGATGTATTTTTCTATTTCTGGAACTGTTGAAATAAGATGTGAAGTTACTCCTTTACAAGGAACCAAAACGAGAGAAACACCACTATCAAATAAAACTTGAGCACCTCCAATATCTTGCTTCAAATTAAATTCCAAATTTTGTGGCCAATAAAGCGCATTACCTCCTAACCAAACTACAACGAGTTTTTTTATAATCTCTGGTTCTTTTAATAATGCCGAGGCAACATTTGAAATAGCGCCGATAGCTAATACGTATAGAGGATCTTCTTCAGAACATTTTAAAGCACTTTCTATGATATTATCTGCTGCAGGCGAATTAATTGGTTTTTTTTCAAAACCTACATATTTTGTTGAGCCTTTAAAAACAAAATTATTTTTTTTAAAATTTATTTTTTCTAACAACCGAAAGATTTCATCATAACTAAGCTCCATTCCCGTTTTTGGATTATCCGAACGATTATTCATTGAAAAAGGAGCTGCATTTATACTTTGCACTTCAATTTTTTCTTTTGAAAACAACATTTGAACTAAAGCAAATTGATCATCAATTTCATTGTAGGTATCTGTATCAAGAATTGCTTTAATTTTCCCTTTTTTAAACTTAAGTTGTTTTAAAATATCTGAAAAATTTCTTTCTAAAAGCATATCTTAATTTACCAAGAACTATTCGGTTGTGTTAAAAATACCTCTTCTTCATTTGTTGATTTTCTATTTAGTATTTTATTTCT
>CACNAF010000015.1:0-25600 GCA_902618385.1 uncultured Alphaproteobacteria bacterium
AGGTCCTTTAAAACTTACACCAGCTGGTAATTACAATTCTATCGATAAAGCATTTATTGATGCATGTGTTGAAGCTGGGGCAGAAATTAATAATGATTTTTACAATGGCAATCTAAATGGAGTAGGCCGATATGATGTTAAAGTATGGAAGGGAAAAAGACAATCATCAGCAGAAGCTTATTTGAAATTTAAACCTAGCAACTTAACAATTTATAAAAATACATCTGTAATAAAAATTTTAATTGAGAAAAATAAAGCAAAAGGATTACTTTTATCAAATGGTGAAGTTTATGCATCATCAGAGGTAATACTATCTTTAGGAGCATTCGGTAGTCCCAAATGTTTAATGTTGTCAGGAATTGGTCCAGAAGAACATTTAAAAGAAAAAAATATAGAATTATTAATTAACTTACCTGGAGTAGGTGAAAACCTTCACGATCATCCTGTTATGCCAATGAATTGGGCTTTTCAAAACAACAATTTAAGTTTCTCTAAATATCAAAGGATCGATAGAGCTATTATAGTGGGATTAAAATATATTTTATTTAAACAAGGATTAGCTGCTGCTCCTTTTTGGTCAACAAATCTATTTCATGCAATAAGAGAAAAAGAAATGCCTGAAATACAAGTGTTCATGACACCTATGTGTTTTAAAGAAGAAAAAGATAACTGGTCTATGAGTTTAGATAATTTATTAAATTTTGGTTCATTATTTTTTTCTAGAGGTAAAAAAGCTTTTCCAGGATTACACTTTCAAATTAATTTATTAAGACCAAAGAGCACAGGAAGTGTAAAACTTAAAAGCTCAAATCCTTATGATGAACTTAATATAAATCCAAATTGGTTCATCGATCCATCAGATATGGAAGATATGATAGTAGGGATGAAGCATACAAGAGAAGTATTGTCAAAACCCAGTTTAGCAAAAATTGTTTTGGAAGAATTACTTCCAGGAAAAAAAATAAAAAGTGATCAGGATTTAAAAGAGTCAGTTCGAAATCATGTACAAACAGGGCATCATCCTGCATCTACTTGCGCAATGGGTTCCAGTAATAACAAAATGGCTGTACTTGATAATCAGCTTAAAGTTAGAGGAATAGACAATCTGAGAGTAGTAGATGCATCTTCTTTCCCAGATATGATAAGTGGAAATATAAACGCATCTGTAATTATGTTAGCAGAAAAAGCATCAGATATGATATTAAAAATTAATCAATCACAAATAAGTTGACCAATGAAAATATTTAAGTTTAAATAAATTATGTCTGAAATTCAAACCTACAAATTTTATGCAGGAAATAGATGGCATGAACCTTCTTCTGAAAAATATTTTGAAAGTGAGGATCCATCTATAGGTAAAGTATGGGCAAGGATCCCTGACTGTAATGAAAAAGATATTAATCTTGCAGTATCATCTGCTAAACATGCTTATTATGATGGTCCTTATGGTAAAATGCATCCAGCAGAAAGAGGGAGAACATTAAATAGAATTGGAGATATTATTGCTAAAAATGCAGAACGGATTGGGCAAATAGAAACTAAAGACAACGGCAAACTTCCAAAAAATATTACTCCTTCTTTAACCAGCTGGCAGACTGAGAGTTTTTATTATTATGCAGGTATGTGTGACAAGTATGAAGGTAGATTGATACCTTCAGAGGTTCCAAATATGCATAATTATTTAAAATGGGAACCATTTGGAGTTGTTGCACTTATTCTTCCTTGGAACTCACCAATTGGAACATTGATCTGGAAATTGGCACCAGCAATAGCTGCAGGCAATACAGTTGTAATTAAACCATCAGAAAGAGCATCGTGCTCTACATTAGAGCTAATGAAAATTCTAGAAGAAGCCGATCTTCCAGAAGGTTTGATTAATGTTGTTACTGGTTTTGGTCCTACCACCGGTGCACCTCTTATTGAACATCAAGATGTTAGAATGATAAGTTTTACAGGTGGAACAAAAGGGGGGAGTGCAGCAAGTTTAAGTGCATCCAAAAATGTTAAACCTATTATTATGGAGTTAGGAGGAAAATCACCACAAATTATATTTAAAGATGCTGATTTAACTTTATCAGTTAATGGAGTTGTATCAGGAATCTTTCCAGTTTCAGGTCATAGCTGTATTTCAGGTTCAAGAATATTAGTACATAAAGATATAAAAGATAAATTTACTCATAATTTATTAGAAGTTGTTAAAAAGGCTAAAGTTGGTCACCCAAATGATGTTGCAACACAAATAGGACCTATAGCAAATAAAGAGCAATATGAATTTATTTTATCTAAGATAGAAGCAGCTGAAAAAAGAGGTTTAAAATTATTAATTGATGGAAGAAAAGAACAAAAGTCTGAAGGATACTATATTGGACCAACTATTTTTGACAATGTTCCAAATGAAGATGATTTAGCTCAAAATGAAGTATTTGGACCTGTAGCCTCAATACAAACTTGGGAGGATGAAGATGAAGTAATTAAAATTGCAAATGATACTATATATGGGCTTGCAGCAGGTATTTGGACTAATGATACTAATAAAGCTATACGTTTAGCAGATAAGATAGAAGCTGGAACTGTTTATATAAATAATTATTTTAATGCTTCTACTCAATCACCAGTCGGAGGCTTCAAGCAATCAGGATACGGTCGTGAAAATGGATGGGAAGGAATGCAAAGTTACATGCAGACCAAATCTACATGGTTAGCAACCAATCCCTCCCAACCAGATCCATTTTAAAATGAGTTTAAAAAATCGCCATGAATGGAATTGGCAACCAACCTTACCAATTAAATTATCGCCAATATTAGATTGGCCACCAAATTTTTTATTGATTTTCAAATGGCTAGCTTCTTATTGGCTTCACATTAGTTCAATTATAATTGAAGTTCTACTTGCTATATTTATATTCTATTTGTTTCACCCATCTGCTGAAGAAATGAAAAATTTTTCTTTTTCGTGGATTGCACAGTTATGGATTAGAAATTGTATTTTAATCACTCTTGTTGCTGGTTCTCTACATTTTTGGTTTTATTACTTAAAAGGACAAAGTAAAAAACTTAAATTTGAAAAAAAATTTATAGATGAAAAAGTAAAAAAATTTACTTTCAATAATCAACTTTTTGATAATATTTTTTGGACAATTATAAGTGGTGTTACTATATGGACAATATTTGAAAGTTTTTATTTTTGGGCAGCAAGTAATGATATCGTTCCTATCATGTTTTGGCATGATAACCCTTTTTGGTATGGAATATTTTTTATTTTAATTCCTATTTGGTCAAGTGCGCACTTTTATATTATTCATCGATTATTACATTTTACTTTTCTCTATAAAACTGTTCACAATTTACATCATAGAAATATAAGTCCAGGACCTTGGAGTGGCATATCTATGCATCCTATCGAACATATTTTATACTTTTCAACAGTAGTTATACATTTTGTTGTTCCGTCAAGTCCAATACATGTACTTTTTCATTTTTATCAACAAGGATTAAATCCAGCTTTTAGTCATTCCGGCTTTGATAGTATTGTGATCAAAGATAAAAAAAGATTAAAAGCAGGTGATTTCTTTCACCAACTTCACCACCGATACTTTAATTGTAATTATGGAACTATAGAAATGCCTTGGGATAGATTTTTTGGAACTTTTAATGATGGTACAAAAAAATGAGAAATTATTCTTTCCAATTTGGTTCTCTCTTTTCTAAAAAAGCATCAATGCCTTCCTTAGAATCATCATGTAACATATTTTCCGTCATTACCTTTGAAGTAAAAGTATAGGCGTCTTCTAAATTCATATCTTTTTGTTTGTAAAAAGCTTCTTTACCAATTTTAATAGTATTAGAAGATTTAGAAGATATTTTTTTAGCAATTTGAAATACATTTTCTTTTAAACTATCTTCTTCAAAGACATCATTTATTAAACCAATCCTTAATGCTTTATTTGCATCTATAAGATCTCCTGTGAGAAGCATTTCCATTGCTTGTTTTTTACCTACAGTTCTTGATAATGGAACCATTGGCGTAGAACAAAATAATCCTATGTTAACACCCGGGGTTGCATATTTTGCTCTACTACTTGAGTAGGCTAAATCACAGCTAGAAATTAACTGACAGCCTGCTGCAGTAGCAATACCATCAACCATAGCTATAACTGGTTTATTATTTTTATTAATTTTGAGCATAAGCTGAGAGCACATTTGAAATATTTTTTTAAAATAGCTTTCACCTTTGTCATTTTGCAATCTTTGTGAATTTAAATCTTTTAAATTATGTCCTGCACAAAAAATATTACCTTTTGATGATAAAATAATTACTTTTACTTCATTATCTTTATCAGCAATGTCTAGCGCTGATGTTAATTCATTGATCATGTTTTCGCTTAAAGTATTTTGGTTATTCTGATCATTAAGAATAATATTAAAAATATTATTATTTTTTTCTGTTAAAATTAGATTAAAATTCATTTAATTAATTTGAATCTCAACATCTTTAGATAGTGAATTAGCGATAAAACAATACTTATGTGATCTCTCTTTCATCTTTTTCATTTCTTCATCAGAAATGTTAAAATTATCTTCAAATACTATAGCTGGATTTAACTCTATTTTGTTGACGAACATTCTTCCCTCTGCATTTTTTCCTAAATACGAAATTGCTTTATCTTTGTAATTAATAACTGGCCATTTCATTTTTGCAGCTAAAGCTAAAAACGTCATCATAAAACAACTACTTACAGCTGCAGCTAGTTTTTGTTCTGGATTAATATTAGTTTCGCTTCCTCCATAATCTGGAGATGATCCCGCATCAATAGATACATTTTCGTTAAGCATTACTGTGTGATCAGTTAAGTATTTTCCAAATTCGAGTTTTTGATCTCCTAATTCCCACTCTAATTTGATTGAATGACTCATTTTAAGAATAATTAAAAGGTAGTGAGCACACTTTACCTTTTCTCTCAATATTATCTGGTGTTAATACGATAACATCCTGCCCATCATTCCAATAATCTCTATCAACCATTGATAGCCCAATATTGGTTTTTAAAAACGGTGAATAAATACCAGAGGTGATATTACCAATTTGAAATCTATTTTTTGAATATACAGGAAAAGGTATTGAGCATGGAGGAGTCGGGAACCCATCAAAAGTAATTCCTTTTATTTTTTTATCTACTCCATTTTTTAATATTTTTTTTAGTGCATTTTTTCCAATGAAATCATGAGATAAATTGTTACAATAATTATCAAATCCACATTCAATTGGATTATTTTCTAAAGTAAATTCATTACCATAGGATAATAAACCACCTTCTATTCTATCAATTAAATTTGGACACCCAGGTGAAATATTAAAATCTTTTCCTGCTTCCCAAATAGTTTCCCAAAGTTTTTTTCCTAAACTAAAACCTTTAAGATAAATCTCAAAACCATCTTGTTTACTATATCCTGATCTTGCAATTATCTGTTTTGTTCCTTCAAATTCAAAAAAAGAAAAATGAAAGAATTTTAATTTTTTAATTTTTTCTCCAAATATTGATGACATTAATTCTTCAGATTTTGGACCCTGAATTGCTAGAGGGTAAATATCTGGCTCTATAATATCAACTTTAAAATTGCCTCCTACAGCCAAGCCTTTTGCCCAAAGTAGAACGTCTGAGTCTGCAACTGATAGCCAATATTTATTTTCACTTAATTTTAAAAGTACAGGATCATTTATCATCCCTGCATTTTCATCAATCATTGGATAATAGTAACATTTACCAATAGGCATATCTTTTATTGATCTTGGAGACATGAGTTGTATTAATTTTGCAGCATCTTGTCCTATTATTTGAACCTGCCGTTGACATGAAACATCCCAAATTTGAGTATTTTTAGATAAGTGCCAGTAATCTTCTTCTACAGTTGCTTTATATGATTTTGGAAGAAGCATATGATTAACTACAGTAAAACCACTTACACCAGCCTCAATTACTTTCTCGGTATATGGAGTCCTCCTAATACGTCTAGACATGTTTAATCCTGAATTACTCATTTATTTAGACCACCATATTGAGTATCCGTTTGGAGAAACAATTAAAGGTATGTGATATTTTTTAAGAGGATCTTTCATTTTAAATTTAACACTTATTGAATTAATTATTTCACTAGTATTTCTAAAATATTTACCAGAATTAATTATCATTTCATAATCACTTTCACAATCTTCTTCCGTTAATTCAAATTCTTTAAGCATTCTTCCAGAGCTATCTGTTTTATCTTCTAGAAATACAACTTTGTTATTATTATTTACTTTATAAATAACAATTTCTACATCACTTGCATGCGTGCCATCTATTGAGTTTAGTAAATGTGTAGAAAAAATTGCCATATCCTACTCTATAGACGCTTTATCTCTTTTATCACTAACTGCAGCAACTATTGGACTTATAACACCTTTAGCCTTAACATTTACACATGCAGTTTTACCACTTTCTAATGCTCTTTTTAGAGCAGGGCCTAAATCCTCTCTTTTAGTAACTAATTCTCCATGTCCCCCAAAACCTTCAAAAATTGAATGAAATGGAATGTCTCTAAAATCAGTTGCAAAATGTTTCCCACTTTCAAATAACCTCTCTTGTTGTTGAGAAATACAGTCAAGACCTCCATTATTATCTATAACAACAACAATAGGTTTTTTTTCTTGAAATGCAGCTTCAATTGACAATCCTCCAGATAAAAATGCACCATCTCCACTTATTAAAACAACATTAGATTTAGGATTAAGATTTTTAGCTGATATTGCAAAAGGAACTCCAACACCTAACATACTGAAGGTACCTGGATGCAATATTCCTCCGAGTTTTTTACCTTTTGATCCAGCAATATTAATTGCAATCTCGGACCAGAAATGCGTATTACCACCATCAATAACTAACCAATCATTTTCAGTTAACACTTCTTGAACATCTAAAGCTAATTGAAGAGGATGAATTTTTCCACCATTTTTTTTGGTCTCTTCAGTTTCTTTATTTAAGTCATCTAATGTTTTATTGATCCAATTTTTTTTCTCTTTTTTATTCTTATTAAACCATTCATTGTTTAGTTTCCATTTACTGTTTTTCTTTAACTCTATGAGTTTATCCAAAAAAACTCCAGGGTCACAAAGTAAGTTAATATCTGCAGCTCTATTTAATTCTATTTCTTCATGCGATCCATTAATACAAACAAGCTTAGTACTTTTTGGAAAAAGTGGAGGATTTCCAAAATTCATTTGATTATCAAGACGTGCACCAATCATAAGAACCAAATCTGATTCATGAAGAGCCATTTTTGATGGAGGATATTGATGAATATCTGCCAGACCCATGTATGAATCTACTTCTTCGCCTAAAAGCTTCTGATGGTATGGTATATTAAATATTGGAATGTTTAATTCAAAGCCTGCTTGCTCTAATTTTTTTTCTGCACTAGACCACCAAACACCATGCCCTCCAATAAAAACAGGGTTTTGTGCATTAATTGCTAAATCAAATATTTCATTTAAACTCTCAGGATTGGGCCAAGCTTTTGCGAGAGGTTTCTTTTGATGAGTAAAAGGTCTTTCTTCTAAACCTGCATCATCTGCAAATGATGAAAACATTATATCTACTGGTACACTTAAATGTACTGCACCAGGATAGCCATTTGTTGCAATTCTATATGCTTTATCTACGAACTCTCTTATTCTGTTGCCATCTGTTATACTTGCACTGTATTTTGTTAACGGTGCTGCTATAGATACATCATCTATTTCTTTAAAACCACCTGCTCCTTGTCTTTTTAAGCTACTTGATCCAGTTATAAAAATAACAGGTGATCTTTCACCCCATGCTTCCATCATTGAAGGCACTGCATTTGCAAAACCTTCTGGCCCGACAATACAAACGGATGGTTTTCTTGATATTCTAGTATGACCATCAGCTAAATGACCAGCAATTTGTTCATGAGGACAATTAATTACATTAATTTGACACTCCATAAATCCTTCAAGTGCTGGATTACAAAAACCTCCAGAAAGTGTAAATACATTATCAATACCTTTGTCTCTAAGAGCTCTTGCAACTAATGCCCCACCTCTAATCTTTTTATCTCCCATCTTAATACTTTATATCCTTAAAAATTTTCTCTGCTATAATTTTTTTATCAACTTCATTTATATCGGTTAATCCCACTAAGCCAAGATTTGTACTTAACTCTTCTTTAATTAGGTTAATGATTCTTCTAAGACCTCTTGCACCATCTGCTCCAATAGCATACATTAAAGGTCTGCCAAACATAACAAAGTTAGCTCCCAGAGCTAATGCTCGTAAAATATCACTACCACTTCTAATGCCACTATCAAAAAGTATTGGAAAATCGTCTCCCAAAGCTTTTCGTATTAATGGCAAAGCATTAATAGAAGCAGTAGCACTATCTAATTGCCTTCCACCATGATTTGATACTTGAATTGCATCAGCACCAGCCTCTTTAATTTTCATAGCATCTTCAGAATTCATTACTCCTTTGATTATTAATTTTCCTTTCCAAGCCTCTCGAACCCTTTTTAGAGTATTCCAATCAGTTGCTCCTCTACTTTCTTTTCGTCTAAAAATTTGATCACCACTTTTAGAGGTAACATAATTCATTGGTTGTGGAGCGCCTTTAAACAAAGTTGTTAAACTCCATTGAGGATGTAGTGCAAAATCTAAAAATTGTTTTGGGCCAATTTTAAATGGATAACCAAAGCCATTTCTATCATCTCTAGCTCTTCTTGAAAGAATTGGAACATCAACAGTGAGGATCAAAACCTTGTATCCAATACTTTCTGCTCTTTTTAATAATTCCATAATAAATTCTTCACTTTGAAAAATATATATTTGCATCCACGAATGACCTTCTGAAAAAGTAAACATATCTTCTAACGTAGTACTAGAAGCCATTGAAACACATGTTGGAATATTATTATACGCACTTTCTTTTGCTATCATTTTATCTGCATCAGGCCATGAAAGATTTGTCATTCCCATTGGTGCAAATCCAAATGGATAATCAAAATGAAAATCAAATATTTTTTTACTTAAATTTCTATTCTCAACATTTCTAAAAACCTTAGGCTCAAGTCTAATTTGATCTAATGCTGTACTATTAATTTCAGCAAGTTTGTCATCTCCTGATGCTCCATCAATAAAGTCAAAGACTAATTTTGGTAATCTTTTTTTAGATAATCTTATTGCATCATCAATTGTGTGAATTTTTGTGCTAGGTTTAATGAGTTCATTCATTTTAATATTTGTATTCTAATATAATTTATAATTCTATTATAAAATATACTAGTTTTTTGAAATACCCTTCCAAGGTATTGGACTAGATGGAATATCCTCTTTTAAACCTCTTTGTATTTCACCTTTCTCATCATACATTGGTAAAGTACAAATTTCACCTTTTTGCACACTACCATCATCACAACTAACATCTACTATTGTGTCTGGTCCAAATTCTGCATTATCCATATGAACTATAGCAACACCACAAACTTGAAATGGTGACCATGTACTTGAAGTTACAATTCCAACTTTTTTATTATTAATAGAAATTTCAGAATCAACCAACGCAAAGCTATTTTCCACTCTCATACCCCATGTTAAGCAATCTTTGCTTGCATTTAGTAAATAATCTCTTCCAATAAAATCACCTTTATTAAAATCTATAAATTTTCCTAATCCAACAGCAAATGGAGATCTGTCTCTTGTAAAATCTCTCCCTGCAGACAAGAGACCTGCTTCAATTCTTCTACATCTAAATCCTGGAGAGGCTGTAAGGATCATTCCCATTTCTTCACCCTTACTGAGTATTAAGTCTCCAATTTTTTTTGAATCATTTTCTGGCCTTAAATAAATCTCCCAGCCAAGTTCATTTGTAAAACCTGTTCTGCTTATAATTACTTTTTCTGAAGCAATTGAAGTTTCAACCCAATCAAAATAATTAAAATTATTTTTTAATGTTTGATCAACTAGTTTTTCTAAAAGTTTTAGAGATTTAGGGCCTTGTATTTGACTAACCCAAACGTTTGGATCTTTAATTTCAACATCTAAATTTTTTGAATGAGCTTTGTACCAACTGTATAAATGTCCATCACCTTGGGCAAACCAAAATTTATTTTTTTCTAATCTTAATAATAATCCATCTGAAATCATTCCTCCATCATGGTAACAAGCAAATTGATAGGAGCATCTTCCAATTTTAACTTTTGAAATATCTCTAGGAAATATTTGTTGAAGTAAATTTTCAGCATCCGGACCAGATATTTCGTATGGATGCTCACCTGTATGACGTAAAATTATTTCTTGTCTAGCTTTCCAATACATTTCATCTGCTGTAGCATGAGATAATTTTTCAAGTGTAAATCTACCATCAGCGTAGTTAGTATATTCGGGGTTAAGTGGTAACTCTTGATAAGTAAGAGGATGTATTTTCATGGGTCTAGCCAAATCTAGAGATCTACCAGTTTCTTTAACAACTGGTTTTACAACAAATCTGTAATTACTAACTAAATCTCCCATAAAATTTATTCAACTTATCACAAAATAATGAAAAAAAAATTTTAAAATAAATTCTTAATAGCTTCAATATGTCGTGGCTTTACTTCACAACATCCACCAACTAGAGTAACACCTTCATTTAAAGAATTTAAAACAAACTTTTTATATTTTTCTTCTCCAAATTCTTCATTTCGAGTTCCAAGTAACTCAACGGGATCAACATAATCATAATTTTCTTCAAAACCTTCTGAATTAAATTTTTCTTCATTACTAGTAGGCAGTTCTTTAAATAAATTCATTTTATAACCAAAAGGAAGCTTTTGTTTATTAAACATAGGAATACTCAAATTAATGATTTCAGGTGATACGCAGGCTGATACTATGCCACAACAATTAAATTTTTGAATAGTTTCAAAAAGTTCATCAAGACTTTCTCCAGATGGTAATTTTCCGTCATAACGTAAATGAACACCTACAAGAACTTGTTTATTAAATTCTTTTGAAGCTTCTAAAGCAATTTTTATTTCTTTGATGGAACACAAAACATCTAAGTAAAATATATCGACGTAATCTTTTAATATCTTTGCAATTTCATAAAAATAGTTAAACATGATTTCATCAGTTTCAAAATGTATTGGGGAATATGTAACACCTTGATTTGGCAATGAGCCTGCAACAATAACTTTTTTATCACTTTCATTTTTTGCTTTTAATGCAAGTGCTCCAGCAGATCGTATTCCAAATTCAAATTTATCAAGTAAATTGTAATTTTTTAACAGTCTTCTTCTAACACTAAAATTTGAAGTAACGATTAATTGTGATCCTGCATTTATAAAATTCTTATGCATATCTACAACCATTTGGTGATTATTTTCATTTAATAAAGCTTGTGCAGACCAAAGATCACCTTTTGTTTCTAAACCCATTTCCATTAAAGTTTGACCTGAACCTCCATCAAAGAGATATTTCTTATTTTTTAAAAACATTTTTTTGGAAGATTAGAAGAAAAAGTGTGGCGCATTTAAATGCGCCACAAAGAAAATTAATATTTTATGCAAACCACCAACGTTCAGAAAGTTTGTTACCATCACTTTCCCAGTTACCAGCAACATCTTCACCGTGAGCAAGTTTTTTAGAACCAGCACCAACATATTGGTTAAATGCATAAACAATTGCACCACCATCGTAGTTACAAAGAGCTTGTGCTTCCCAGTACATTGATTTTCTTTTTTCTGCATCAAGTTCTGATCTAGCAGCTCTAACAAGTTCATTGAAACGAACAGTTGAATCAGTTTGAACTAGATTACCCCAAGCAGCTTCATTCCACTCAGTATCATCTGTGAATGCAGCAGACCACATCATATCTTCTGTAGGTCTTCCACCCCAAGAACTCATACTGAAACCTTTAGTGTTCCATACGTTACTCCAGTAACCATCTTCAGGTTCTTTTTTAACTCGAAGATCGATACCACATTCTTGAGCAGATGCTGCTATCAAGTTAGTTGCATCTGTACATCCTGCATAAGGAACCTCAGAAGTACTAATTTCAATTGGTCCACTTACTCCAGATTTTTTCCAGTGATAAGCAGCTTTATCAGCATCGAACTCTCTCTGCTCTAAAGCATTGTTGTGGTATGGGTGAGCAGTTGAGATCGGGTGATCATTACCAACTGTTCCATATCCTAGCATTATCTTATCAACAATTTCTTGTCTTTTGATTGCAAACTTCATTGCCATACGAACATCAAAATTATCAAATGGCGGCACATTTAATCTCATTGGAGCTGTATAATGTGCATATCCAGATGCTGCAGTAATTTCAACATTTGGATCTCTTGTTAGTAAATTTGCAGTTCTTAAGTCAACACCGTTCATCCAGTCTATTTCACCATTTAATAATGCCGCTTGTCTAGTAGCAGGATCATTAATTCCGATAACTTCAACTGAATCAAAGTGTGCAACACTATCACCTTTGAAATAATTTGGATTTCTTTTTCCAAATTTTGCTCCAACACCTGGATTAAATTCATCCATAATGTAAGGACCAGTTCCAACAGTAGATTGAGCATCAACAACTCCATCTTTTGTTGGTTTAATCATAATGTGATAGTCAGTAGTTATTGCAGGCCAGTCAGCGTTTGCACCTTTTAGCTTGAAAATAACCCTGTCATTTCCATCAGCAGAAATTGTTTCAATTTGAGATAACAACCCACCTGCTGCTGAAGCGGTGTCTGGATTCATGTGATACTGATAGTTAAGTACAACGTCTTCTGCAGTCATTGATTTTCCATTATGGAATTCAACTCCTTTACGAAGATTATATACCCAAGTTTGAGCATCATCAGATTCAATTGACTCAGCAAGCTCTCCAACAATAGTATGGTCTGAGTCAACAACCGTTAAACAGTTTTGATATGACCAAGCTGTAGCTTGCATGAATGAACTTTGATAAGTTGCAGGATCAAGTGTATCTGTAGTATCAGCCGCACCATTACCCCATCTTAAATGTCCGCCTTTTTTTGGAGTAGCAGCAACAGCTTTATCAGCGAGTGATAGTGCTATTGGTAAAGTTACACCAGTTGCAAGAACAGACATCATGAACTGTCTTCTGTCAATTAGCCCTTTAGTGAGCTTTGAAGACTGCTCTTTAATATATTTGTCTATTTTCTTATCTTTCATTTGTCCTCCCTTTTATTGAACAAAAACCTTTATTTTTGTTCATTATTTCTAGAAATTTAACAAAAAACAAACTTAAGTTAATTAACATACAAACATATAAATTATTTAAATTCAACGGATAATTTATGAAATTTAGGTTGCATAATGGTTTAATTTAGTAATAACAAAATTAAAATATTTAGGAGGACAATATTAGCCAAATTCACCCAATATTTAGAACAATTTTTTTAAGAATTGGCCTTGGATTAATTACTGTATTCGCTTTTTCAGTAATTATTTTTAGTTGTTTTTCTTTTTTGCCAGGAGATTTTGCAACTGAGATTCTAGGACAATCAGCTACAAAATCCTCAGTTGAGGCTCTTAGATCAGAATTAGGTTTAGATAAACATCCAATCCCAAGATATTTTGAATGGTTGTCCAATGTATTTCAGGGAGATTTTGGAAGTTCTTTCTCAGGTAGATCAAAAGTACAAGGTGATCAAGGTGATAGATCAAGACTTGTTGTGGAACTAATTATTCCCAGACTGAAAAATACACTTTTTTTAACCGGAGTAAGTGCTCTTGTAGCTATTCCACTGGCATTACTTCTAGGTATTTCAGCTGCCTTATACAGAAATAGTGTTTACGATAGATCGGCAACTGGTTTTAGTTTAGTTACTGTTTCTTCTCCCGAGTTTTTTACTGGTTATATTTTTATTCTTTTATTAGCTACCTTGTTTCCAGTTTTTCCTACTATAGCAAATGTCAATGAAGACACATCCTTAATTGATAGGTTTTATTTAACTGCTTTACCTGTTTTTACTTTAACGCTTGTAACAATGGGTCACATGATGAGAATGACTCGATCTGCAATAATCAATATTTTATCAAGTGAATATATCGAAATGGCAAAATTATCTGGTGCTACCAGATATGAAGTAATTGTGAAACATGCTTTGCCTAATGCTTGGGCTCCAATTGCTCAAGTAATAACTATAAATCTTGCCTACATGTTAATTGGTTCAGTTGTTGTCGAGTTTGTATTTAATTATCAAGGCATAGGAAGATTAATGGTTGGATCCGTTTATAATAGAGATATTCCTGTTGTTCAGGCTTGCGCTTTAATATTTGCATCAACTTACGTTATATTAAATTTATTAGCTGATTTAATTGGCATAATTTCAAACCCTAGACTTTTGTATCCAAAATGAGTGAAAATACACAATCATATTCAGCAAAAGGTGAAGTTAGTAATATAACTAAAAGAAGAACTAGATTTGAAAGAATTAAAATAGCATTTTCTAAAGCTCCTTTATCTGCTTGGTTTGGAATGATTGTTCTATCTATCTATCTTATTGCTGCATTCTTTGCTCCTTTTATTGCGCCACATGGTGAGGCTGAAGTTTTCCCGGTAGCATATGCGCCTTGGGGTGGAGAACACTTATTAGGAACAGATCAAATTGGAAGAGATATTCTTTCTAGATTAATATTTGCTTCAAGAAATACACTAGGAATTTGTTTTTTAGCCTGTACCATTGCTTTATTTATAGGAACAATATTTGGAATAATTGCTGCAATAGATAGAAGTTATATTGATCAAATTTTAAGTAGATCTATTGATACTTTAATGGCAATTCCCGTAATGATTTTTACTTTTATACTTTTATCTGTTTTTGGACCAAGTAACTTAAACTTAATTTTAATTCTAGGGGTATTAGAATCAACGAGGTTTTTTAGAATTTCAAGATCTGTAGCTGTTGGTCAAGTTGTATTAGAATATGTTGAGGTAGCTAAATTAAGAGGAGAAAAACTTTCTTATATAATTTTTAGAGAAATTTTACCAAATATAGCATCTCCACTAATTGTAGAATTTGGAGTGAGATTTA
Organism: uncultured Alphaproteobacteria bacterium; assembly: GCA_902618385.1. Taxonomy (GTDB): domain Bacteria; phylum Pseudomonadota; class Alphaproteobacteria; order HIMB59; genus CACPNW01. Next base: position 15,086 of record CACNAF010000015.1, read on the forward strand.
TTTTTATTATTTTCACAGTTTCAAGTTTAAGTTTTTTAGGCTTAGGAATTCAACCGCCAGCTGCTGATTGGGCTGCAATGGTGAGAGAAAATGCAATTTTAATTCAATATGCCCAATATGATATTACTGCTGGATTAACACCACTAATACCTGCTGCAATAATTGCTTTATTAGCTCTTGCAATTAATTTTGTGATTGATTGGTATTTATACATAACAAGCGGATTAAAAGATGACATCAAATAATAAAAAAGAACTTCTTTTAGAAATGAATAATATTCATATTGATGGATTTTCAGATGAGAGATGGCATAAAATACTAAAAGGTGTTGATCTAAATTTATACAGAGGTGAGATTTTAGGATTAATTGGAGAAAGTGGTGCTGGAAAATCGACTATGGGAAAAGCAGCAATGGGTTACACTCAACCAGGTTGCAAAATTATTAAAGGTGAAATACTCTTTAATGGCACAGATCTTGCAAAATTAACGGAATTTGAAAAAAGAAAAATATGGGGTACGAAAATTTCATATGTTGCACAATCAGCTGCAGCATCTTTTAATCCTGCTCATAGATTGATGGATCAAACCATTAGTGCAGCTAATAGAGCAAAGATAAATCCTACTGAAGTTTTAAGAAAAGATGCAGTGCAACTTTATGAGTCACTGCAACTACCAGATGCGGAAAATATTGGTGAGAGATATCCCCATCAAGTCTCTGGGGGTCAACTACAAAGAATTATGACTGCTATGGCTATGTCACCAAGACCAGAACTAATAATTTTTGATGAACCAACAACTGCTCTTGATGTAACTACTCAAGTTGAAGTTTTGTCTGCTATGAGATCAATAGTAGATAAATTTAATACTGCAGCAATTTATATTACTCATGATTTAGCTGTAGTTGCTCAAATGGCTGATAGAATTAAAGTTCTTAGATATGGAGAAGAAGTTGAAGAGTCTGAAACGAGAGAGATGCTATCAAACCCTAAAGAAGAATATACCAAATCACTATGGTCAGTAAGATCACTTATCAAGCCTGAAGAAACGAATGAAGATTATATGTTGTCCATTAAAAATATTGATGCAGCTTATGGCTCATCAAAAGTTCTGCATAATGTTTCTGTTAATATTCCTAGGGGTAAAACTGTAGCAATAGTTGGAGAAAGTGGATCAGGAAAATCAACAACTGCTAGAGTGATAACAGGCTTACTGCCTCAAACCAAAGGAGAAATTATATTTGATGGAAAAAAATTATCTCCAAAACTTGAGCAAAGATCAAAAGAAGAATTAAGAAGAATTCAAATAATTTTTCAAATGCCTGATACAGCAATGAATCCTAAACAAACTGTTGATGAAATAATTGGAAGACCAATTGAATTTTACCATGGAGTAAAAGGAAAAGAGCGTGAGGCTAAAGTAATTGAATTGTTAAAAATGATTGAATTAGATGAATCTTTTTTAGATAGACTGCCATCTGAATTATCAGGAGGTCAAAAACAAAGAATTTGTATTGCTAGAGCTCTAGCTGCTAATCCAGATCTAATTATTTGTGACGAGGTTACTTCAGCATTGGATCAAATTGTTCAAGAAGGAATTTTAAAACTCTTACAAAAACTTCAAAAAGATCTTGGAGTGACTTACATTTTTATTACTCATGATATTGCTACTGTTAAAGCTATTTCCGATGAAATAGTAGTTATGTATCAAGGTGAAGTAGTTGAACAAGGATTAAAAAGTAAAATCTTAAATCCCCCACATCCTGATTATACAGAACTGTTATTGTCTTCAGTTCCAGAAATGGATCCTGATTGGCTAACCAATCTTTTGAATAAAAGATCTTCCTAGTAAATCTATATTTTAAATAATGAATATATTTAAATTTTTACTTAATTTTTTTTCTAGCAAAGAAAATAGAATAGATAATCTAGAAGCAAAAAATATAATGATAATTGAGAACAATTTTAATAAAAATAATTTAACATTAGGTTCTATTTACAAAGTAAATCAAAATATAAAACTAAAAAATTTTAAAAATAAAATTCTCGAAGATAATTTAACAATAGTAGTTACTGACAATAAAGGTAAAACTATTGGATATATTTCTAAAAAGGAGATAGATAATATTCAATAAATGAAAATCAATCTGAGTAAAAAAAATTATGTTATATCTGCTGGTGCAGATGGTTTAGGTTTTGCTATAGCAAATAAGATAATTAATTCAGGTGGCAAGGTACATTTATCTGATATAAATAAATCAAAAATTGATAAAATAAATGCAAATAAAAAATATCGTAATAAAATATTTGCTAAACACTTAGACTGTACAAATCCAAAAGACATTAAAGAATATTTTAATTCTCTAACTAACTTAAAAAAAATAGATGGATTAATAAATAATATTGGTATTGCAGGACCTACAAAGTATCTTCAAAATATTTCAATTGATGAATGGGATCAAACAATCAAAACAAATCTTAGTTCACATTTTTACTTTACTAAATTTGCTATACCATTCTTAAAAAAGTCTAAAAAAGCATCAATTATCAATTTATCTTCAACTGCTGGTTTGTTTGGTTATGCTCAAAGATCTCCTTACACATCTAGTAAATGGGCAATAATTGGATTAACTAAAACATTAGCTGTTGAATTAGGAAAATTTAAAATACGAGTAAATGCAATTTGTCCAGGTTCAGTGAATGGTGATAGAATGGACAGAGTAATAAATGCAAAAGCTAAATTAATTAAATCAACAAGAAATAAAGTAAGAAAAGAACTAGAGTCAATGGTTTCGTTAAAAACATTTGTAGAAAAAGAAGATATTGCATCAATGGCTTTATTTTTGTTAAGTGATGCCTCAGAAAATGTATCTGGTCAAATCATGACTGTTGATGGAAATACTGAAAGAATGAATTAGTGGATAACAACGCTGACTACATCATTGTTGGAGCAGGGTCAGCAGGTTGCGTTTTAGCTAACAGATTGTCTTCACAATCTAAGAATTCCGTAATTTTATTAGAAGCTGGTCCATCGAGTAAAACCTGGAAAGTTGATATGCCAAGCGCACTCCTATATGCAATGCATGACCCAAAATATAATTGGAAGTATTATACGGAGCCTGAACCGTTTCTAAATAATAGATCTTTATATTGTCCAAGAGGTAAAATGATCGGGGGGTGCTCTTCTCATAATGGAATGGTTTTTGCTAGAGGTCATAAAGAGGATTTTGATAGATGGTCTTCAAGTGGTTTAACTGATTGGTCATATGAAAAAGTTGTACCTTTTTTTAAAAAATTAGAAACTTGGTCTCATAATAGTAATGAAAGAGGTAAAGAGGGACCTTTAAAAGTAAATAAATCAAAGATAGATAAAAAATATCCTTTATTTAAAAAAGTTTTAGAAGCTGCACAAGAAGCTGGATATAAAATATTTAATGACTCTAATAATATTGATAATGAAGGTTTTGGAACTTTTGATGTAACAATAAACAACGGTGTTAGACAAAGTGTTGCTAAAGCATATTTAGAGCCAATCCAAAACAGAAAAAATCTTAGAATAATAAATAATATTGATGTTAAAAAAATTCTTTTTAAAAATAAAACTGCAATTGGTGTTGAAACAATTAAAAAAAATATAACCAATAATTATTTAGCCAATAAAGAAGTTATACTTTGTGCAGGTTCAATTAATTCTCCCAAAATTCTTCAATTATCCGGAATAGGTAATGAAAAACATCTTAAAAGCTTGGGAATAGAGGTAATTAATAATTTAGTTGGGGTGGGAGAAAATTTACAAGATCATTTAGAGATGTATATTCAATATAAATCAAAAAAAAATGAAACATTACATTCTTTAGCAACAAATTTTCTCTATCAAGCAATTGAAGGATCAAAATGGTTTTTGTTTAAAAAAGGTAGGTTAGCAAACTCACACTTAGAGTTAGGAGGGTTTGTTAAATCTGACAAATCATATAATCATCCAAACTTACAATTTCATTTTTTTCCATACTTGGTTATTAATCATGGTTTAGAAAATCCTAATTTTGAAGCTTTTCAATTTCATGTTTGTCCAAATAGACCAAAAAGTAGGGGGTTTGTTAAAATTAAAACAAATAACTATAAAGATGATCCTAAAATACAATTTAATTATCTTAAGCATGAAGACGATTTAAAACAAATGAGAGAAGGTGTGGGAATTGCTAAAAAAATATTATCTCAAAAAGCACTAAAAGAATATGTTGGCACTGAAATTAGGCCTGGGAAAAATGTATCTAATCAAAATGAGTTAGATGAAGTTATTAAAAATACATCTGAATCTGCGTATCATCCGTCATGCACAAATAAAATGGGTGAGGACAAAACTTCAGTTGTAGACCAAAACTTAAGGGTTCATGGAATTCAAAATTTAAGAGTTATTGATGCTTCTGTAATGCCTGATATTGTTAGTGCTAATTTAAATGCAACGACTATTATGATTGCTGAAAAAGCTTACGACCAAATAAATAGTACCGTTAGTTAGAGAATTAAAATCTAATATAATTAGATAGTTTTTCTTCTAAGAGTCCAACCGTATCTTTCGCTGTAGTATGCTTCGATACCATCAGCAAGATTAAGGTCATAATTTGAGTCTATAGATCCTTCAAGAACCTTCTTCTCAATAGAACTCTGCTCTAGGCTTTCTTTTTGGTTATTAATGTTTTCTGTCAATTTACTATTCATATTTACAGATTTTACAAATACATAATATAATAAAAAAAAACTAGAGTTTTTCTTATTTTTAATGTAAAGAAAATTACTTTAAATTTTTTATTTTTGTAAATTTTGTAAATGAATATTGAATCTGACATAAATTTTGGTCCAAGGTTAAAAAAACAAAGGATAAGCAAAGGTTTTTCACAAGCTGAATTATCAAAAACTATTGGAATATCTCCTAGTTATTTAAATTTAATTGAAAGTGGAAAAAGAAAAATACCGCTTTCCTTACTAATTAAAGCAGCTGATAAATTAGATTTATCAATTAAAGACTTCTCAACAGAATCTAGCAAACGACTTCTTTCAGACGTTATGGATGTTTTAAGCAATGAAATTTTTGATGATTTAAAGATAACCAATCACGACACAAGTGACTTTATTGGTTCAAATCCTAACATAGCTAAAGCATTACTGACAATAAATGATTCTTTTAAAAGTTTTAAAGAAGATATGCAAAATCGACTTGAAACGATGGATGTTAATGCAAATCAAATAGAAAAACCAACAAGACTACCTGTTGAAATTGTTTCAGATATTCTTCAAGAAAATAAAAATTACTTTCATGATTTAGAAGTAAGTTCTGAAAATCTAAGAAAAGAAATAGGTCTTGAAACTGGACCTAACATTGGTTCTGGATCTAAATTATCACTTTATCTCAAAGAAAAACATGGAATTGAAGTTAAAATTGTAACCATAAACGAAGATGAAAAAATAGTAAAAAGATTTGATGAAAATTCAAAGATTTTTTATCTTTCTGAAATGTTAACTTACACATCAAGAAACTTTCATTTAGCATCACAAGTTGCTTATTTAGAGGCCAATGATGTTATAAATAAAGTTATTAAAGATAATAATGTTGAGTCAGAAGAAGTAGAGCCTTTGCTTAAACTATCTTTATTAAATTACTACGCTGCTGCTTTTATGATGCCTTATAATGATTTTTTAAAGAGTGCTAAATTACATAAATATGATGTGGAAATTTTGATGCATCATTATGCTTGTAGTTTTGAACAAGTTACACATAGATTAACAAATCTTCAAAGACCTGGAAGCGAAGGAGTGCCATTTCATTTTTTAAAAACAGATATTGCTGGAAATGTGTCAAAGCGATTTTCTTTATCTGGTATTCATATACCAAGACATGGAGGTTCTTGTCCTAGATGGAATGTGTATACTGCATTTTTAAATCCTGGAAAAATTCATCCTCAAATATCTAAGATGCCTGATGGGCGAGTATATTTTTGTATCGCAAGAGCTTTTGAGAAAGGAATTGAAAAACATGGAATGCCTAAAAGTTTTGTTTCGATTGGTCTAGGTTGTGATATGAAATACGCTAAAGATCTAATTTATTCTGAAGGAATTGATTTAAATAATAAAAAATTACAAATGCCAATTGGAGTTTCTTGCAGGATATGCCCTAGAGTGGAATGTCAGCAAAGAGCTTTTCCTCCAATTGATAAAGAACTTAAATTAGATATAAAATATAGGGGGACGTCGCCCTATGTTACAATTTAGTTAAATTTTGACTAACATTTTACCTAAATTTTTACCATTAAGTAGATCTATAAATGCTTTAGGAGCATTTTCTATATTTTCATAAATTGTTTCTTTAAATTTTATTTTTCCTTCTGAAAGCCAATTTCGCATATCAGTTTCAAAAGGCTCGTTATCATTTTCATGATCAAAAATTAAAAAACCTTTTATAGTTAATCTTTTTACTAATACGTGAGCCATATTTTTTAGTCCAGCAGGTGCAGAAGTTGAATTCATTTGAGATATTCTTCCACAAATAATAATTCTTCCAAAATTTTTCATTCGAAAAATTGCAGACTCTAAAAAATCACCTCCTACATTATCAAAGTATAAGTCAAATCCTTCAGGACAAATTTCTTTTAAGTGAACAACAAGGTTATCAATTTTTTTATAATTAAATGCTACATCAACATTTAATTCATTTTTTAACCAATCAACTTTTTCATCTGATCCAGTACTAGCATATACTTTGCATCCTAAATTTTTTGCAATTTGACAAACTGTTGAACCAACACTTCCACCTGCTGAAGATACAAGAATACTTTGTCCTTTTTGTATATTTCCATGATTAAAGAGACCAATATATGCAGTTTGCCCTGTCATTCCTAAAGGTCCAAGATAAGTTTGCAATGGAAGATTGGAATTTTTTATTTTTTTTAAATCACCGCCTTTGCAAACGAAGTTATCTCTCATTCCAAAATTACTGAAAACAACATCTCCTTCTTTAAATTGTGAATCTTTTGATTTTTGGACTAACCCAATTGCATAACCTTCCATTTCCGCGCCTAGTAAAAAGGGCGGTTTATAATTTTTACGTTCTGTCATTCTTGCTCTCATATACGGATCAACAGATATCCATGAATTAAGAACATGAATATTATTTGTTTCATCTAATTCTAAAGTTTTAGATTTAATTTCAAAATCTTCTTCTTTAGGTAACCCAGTTGGTATATAATTTTTTAAAGCTACATATTTTGAAATTATTGTCATAATTATAATTTATATTTTTTCTTTAATTCTAGCAAATCTATTAAGAAATTATCTCTTATGTTACTTAAATCTTTTATAGAATGATTCTTTGATTGTTTATTTGTGCCTTTAATGATTTTTTCTTTAAGTTTTTTTGTTAGTTTTGGAGATTTGAGTTTAGTCCATGGAAGCTGCAATGCTGGTCCAAACTGATCTAGCATATGTTTCATACCCATTTCTCCTCCCGCTAAGTGAAATGTCAAAAAAGTTCCCATTAGAGCCCATCTCATACCAGGACCATAAGTTATTGCTTCATCTAAATCTTTTGTTGAAGCATATCCATCATTTATAATATGTAAACCCTCTCTCCACAAAGCTTCTTGCAATCTATCAGATAAAAAGCCCGGTAATTCTTTTTCTACCAATAATGTTTTCATTTTAATTTTTTGATAAAATTTTTTTGCTTTATTAAGATATAAATTTGTAGTTTTTTTACCTTTTACAATTTCAACCAAAGGGAGAATATATACAGGGTTAAATGGATGAGCTATGATTAATCTTTTTGGATTAATACATTTTGATTGTAAATCTGATGGAAGTAAACCAGATGAACTTGAAGCAATTATTGAATTTGAGGGTGAATATTTACTTATATTTTTTATAACATTTTTTTTTAAAGTTAATCGTTCGGGTACATTTTCCTGAATTAAATCTGCATTTTTTACTGATTCTTCAATACTGTCTACAATTTCCAAATTTTTGAAATTGATTTTTGTATTATATAATTTTTTTATAATTAAGTTTGTTCTTGTTATTTCTTCTTTTAGAAAATGTAATTGCTGAGAATTTTTATCAAATGCTTTGACTCTTATACCATTAGCGAGAAATCTAAGTATCCAGCCGGTACCAATTACACCAGTTCCAATGACAGCAATATTTTTCAAATTAAAAATGTTTTTTTAGTTTTAATTTCTCTCTAGTCTGTTGAGGGGATAAAATAGAAGCCCCCATATCTTCAACAATACATCTTGCCTTTTCAACCAACTGTGCGTTTGATGCAAAAACTCCTTTTTTTAAATAAAGATTGTCTTCAAGTCCCACACGAACATTTCCTCCCAAAATAACTGCCTGTGCAGCCATAGGCATTTGTGATCTTCCTATTCCAAATCCAGACCAAACACCTTCAGAAGGTACCATTTCAGCCATAGCTTTCATTGCGCTCGTTGTTGCAGGTGATCCCCAAGGTATGCCAAGGCATATTTGATAAAAAGGAGGTCCATCAATTAAACCTTCTTTATAAAGTTGGTTAGCAAACCATAAATGACCCATTTCAAAAGCTTCCATTTCAGGTTTCACTCCAAGCTCCTGCATTTTTTTTGCTGCAGTTCTTAGTTGTATCGGTGTATGAATAAAAGTCATGTTTGAGTCACCAAAATTTAGTGAGCCGCAGTCTAAAGTACAAATTTCAGGCAATAACTCTTCAACATGTTCTAATCTGCTTAATGCATCGATCATATCTGTATTTGCTCCCACTGGATTTAAAGGATCTTTACCTGTTCCCACTTCAAAATCACCACCCATACCTGTAGTAAAATTTAAAACTACATCAGTTTCTGAGGAGCGAATTCTATCTGCCACTTCTTTATAATAACTTAAATTCCTAGAAGGTTTGCCATCAGGTTCTCTTACATGTACATGTGCTATTGCTGCACCCGCTTTGGCAGCTTCAATTGAAGCATCAGCAATTTGTTTTGGTGTTATAGGTAATTCAGGATGTTTACCTGCTGTATCACCAGATCCTGTTACAGCACACGAAATTATTACTTCATTATTCATTATTTTAAACTACTATATTTTTTGAATTAATAAAGAAAAACAATGAAGATATATTTAAATTCAGGAAGAGTTAAAAAAGAATGGACCGATTACAATGGTCATATGAATTTGGCATTTTATATTCATCTTTTTGATGCTGGATGGGAAGTTCTTTTACAAAAATTTAATATGGGTGAAACTTCTGCAAAAACAGAGAAGAAAACTACTTTTGCCGTAGAGTCACACACAACTTATGACAAAGAAGTGAAAGAGGGTGATAAAGTAGATATTAATTTGCTATTTCTTGATAGGGATAAAAAAAGATTAATTTATAAATTAGAAATGACGCATAAGCTTGAAGGTTACAGAGCAGCAACAACAGAGGTTTGTTCTTTGTATGTTGATTTAAATATTAGAAAGGTTTCTGAATTAGAATTAGAAAAGCAAAAAAATATAGATAAATTTATTCAAGAAAATAAAAATAACTTTGATCCAGGTAACCTTACACTAATCAACAAGTTAAAAAAATAGTTATAAATTTCTATAAGGTGTTCTATTAAATATTCTTTGAACCATCGGAACGAATTCCTTTAAAGGAATTGTATCATAATTTGGATCAAATGATGCTTGATCCCATCTTTCACAAAAATCTATAGTATCTTTAAAGAATTCATGACCTTTGAATTTATCTCTTAGATTTCTATCTTTTCCATAATAATGATTATAGTAGTAGGCTTGAAACAAACCGTGTTGTTCTACAATCCATCTTGTTTTTTCAGAAACAAAAGGTTTTAATACTGCAGCGGCAAGTTCAGAATGATTAAGAGGTGCAATTTCATCACCTATATCATGCAATAAGGAAGCTACCACCATTTCTTCAGAAGCTTGTTCACGTAACGCTCTTGATGCAGTTTGAAGAGAGTGTTCTAATCTAGATACCTTATAGCCACCTAAAGAATTGTCTAAACTTTCTAGTACTCTTACTATTCTATCAGCTGTACCTTCTATAAATTTATCTTCAAAATTAGCAAGAAGTTCATAATCCTCTTTATCACCATGTTTCATTTCAGTGAATTTTACTTCATCTTTAGACATGAAATAATTATACATATTTTTAAATTTTATGAAACTAATTCCTGAATGGTATGAACACCAATATTGTTTGATTGCTTGGCCGTGTAATAAAGATCTTTATGGTAAAATTATTAATAAGGCCAGAGATGAAGTTGCAAATGTAATTAATGAAATTGCAAAAACTGAGCATGTTATTGTTTTGTCAAATAAAGAAGACATAAATGAAATTCAAAATAAAACTGATCATAAAAATATAGATATTGTAGAATGTAAATTAGATGATTCTTGGATTCGAGATATTGCACCAATTTTTTATAACGAAGATGAAAAATTAAAATCAATTAGCTTTGAATTTAATGGTTATGGAAAGTATCCA
>CACNAF010000016.1:0-23083 GCA_902618385.1 uncultured Alphaproteobacteria bacterium
AAATAATAATAAAGTAATTAGTGATAAAACTAATAGCAATTTTCTATTTATATATAAAAAAAAATTCAAATTAGCTCGTCAATCTTAACAAATCATGAATATGTACAATACCTAACGGTTTTTTTTTCTCACATATAAATAAACTTGTTATTTTTTTTCTATTCATTAAGTTAATTGCCTCGCCAACTAACATATCTTTATTTGCTAATGTTGGTTGTTTTGTCATAATTTCTGAGGCTTTTTTTTCAAAAAATTCAGAATTTAATTTTCTTCTTAAATCTCCATCTGTAATTAGTCCAACCAATTGTTTTTTATTGTTTATAACACCAATACATCCAAAACTTTTTTTAGTCATAGTAAGTAAAGCTGTGGACATTTTTTCATCTAACTTTGCTAAAGGCAATTCTTTTCCTAGATGCATAACATCACTTAAGTTTTTTAAATCTTTACCAAGATTTCCACCAGGGTGAAGACTTTTAAATTGTTTACTTTTAAAACCTCTTAATTCTAATAAAGATATAGCTATACAATCTCCGATGATCATGGACATTGAAGTAGAACTTGTAGGTGCTAAATTTAAAGGACAAGCTTCAATTGGTTTTTTAAATAAAATTCCAACAGTAGCATTTTGGTGAAGTATACTTTTTGAATTACTTGTTATGCTAATAAGTTTAATATTAAATCTTTTAGTAAATTCAATAATATTTTTAAGCTCAGATGTTTCACCCGAATTAGAAATTGCTATTACACAATCATCTTTCTTTATACTTCCTAAATCACCATGACTTGCTTCTGTAGCATGAATAAAATATGAAGGAGTTCCTGTTGATGTAAGAGTTGCAGATATCTTATTACCTACGTGTGCGCTTTTTCCAACACCAGTAATAACAACTTTTCCTTTTGTATTATAAATTAAATTAACCGCCCTACAAAAATTTAAATTGAATGTAGATTTTAAATTCTTAATACTACTCAATTCATTCGCTAAAGTTCTATTTGCACTATTAATTATTTTTTTATTATTTTTCATTAATGCTTAAATATATCTTGCTCTGACCAGCCATTTATATCTAAATCTGTTCTGTATTGAATAAAATCAAAACAGGCTTTAGCTAGTTTACTTCTTTTTTCTCTTAATAACATTGAATCAAGCTTATCTTTAATTTTATGTAAATATAATACATCGGTAGCAGCATAATTTTGTTGTTCTTTAGTTAATTCTCCACCCCAATCAGAAGACTGTTCATTTTTTGAAATTGATTTTCCTAATAATTCACTACAAAGATCTTTATATCCATGTTTATCAGTATAAGTTCTAACTAACTTTGATGCAATTTTAGTACAATAAATATTTCTAATATTAATTTTGAAGTTGTGTTTAAATACAGCTACATCAAACCTAGCATAATGAAAAATTTTTTGAATTTTATTATTCTTAAGAATTCTAATTAAATTTAGAGGTTTTTCTTTAGATAAATCAATTTTTATGAGATGACATACTTCATCACCATTAGAAATTTGAACTAAACATAATTTATCTCTTTTTGGATTTAATCCCATTGTTTCACTGTCTAATGCAATAATATTAGTAGCTTTAAAACTTGCTGGAAGATCTCCTTTATAGAAATTTATTTTCATTTTGATTTTATTAACTGTATAATTTATATTTTCTGTCTATATCATTTATTTAAATAAACGTCATGAAATCAATAGTAATTTTTGGAGGAGCAGGTTTTGTAGGTAAACATTTAATAAGACGTTTTACTAAAAATGGCCATAAAATCATTGTTCCATATCAAAGATCTATACAAGAAGCTAAAATCCGACTTTTAGGTGTAACAGGACAGGTTATTCCATTTCGTTATTCTTCATTAGAAGACAAAAGGCTTAAATCTGTTTTAAATAATGCAGACGTATGCATTAATTTGAAAACTGCATACGATCAAAAGAAGGGTGATTTTGATAATACAATATATAAGTTTAATCAAAAACTTATTAGAATTTTAAAATCTACTAAGGAATTAAAACAATTCATTTTCTTTTCTGGTCTTGGTGTAGATATTGATAAAAATTCAACAAGAAGCATTGCGGTGCATAAATCTGAAAAGGAAGCCTTTAAGCAACTAGATAATGTAATTATTATTAGACCAGGCGTTATTATAGGTGGCGGTGATATTTTCTTGAAAAGACTTTTGCCAATATTTAAAGCTTCATTTTTTGTCCCACTTTTTGGAGATGGTTCAACAAAATTCCAACCAGTATTTATTGATGATGTATCTCTAGCTGTTGATGAAATAATTAATTCCAAGATTAAAGGGAAAAATATTTATGAACTCGCTGGTCCTAGGATTTATTCTTACAAAGAATTTTTTAATCATATTTCTAATTTTTTAAATAAAACTCGAGTTTTAGTTCCTGTTCCTATGGCATTTATGAAACCTATGATAAATATTGCTGAAAAAACTCCAATTTCTCCTCTTACTTCAGAACAGTTAACATTATTTGAAAAGGATAATCTTCTTGTAAATGTCGATAAATCGTTTCAAAATCTTGATATTAATCCACAGGATACACTACAAATACTTAAAAATATTGTTGTAAATTAAGGGTTTTTTTAGTTTTAGTACAGAAGTGGTACTATTATTACAAAATTATTGTTTCTTTTTTTATCTTGAATGTGTATTTGGTTCGATCTAGATAAAATAGTAAACAAATGATAACTAAATGCTAAAATTTACAAAAATAAATAAGGAAAATCCTAGTAAAGTATCTGCCAAAGAGAGAGTTAAATCATTTGATGAAATTTATGCTAAATATGCCTCACAAAAGGCAGAAGAACAAGCTTCCAGATGTTCTCAATGCGGTGTTCCTTTCTGCCAAGTTCATTGTCCTTTACATAATAATATTCCAGATTGGCTAAAACTAACTGCTGAAGATAGAATGCAGGAGGCATTTGAAATTTCCAGCTCTACAAATAACATGCCTGAAATTTGTGGTCGTATATGTCCTCAAGATCGTTTGTGTGAAGGTAACTGCGTAATTGAACAATCAGGCCACGGCACTGTTACTATAGGATCGATAGAAAAATATATTACAGATAAAGCTTGGGAAGAAGGTTGGGTTAAAAATATAGAACCAGTTGAAGAAAGAAATCAAAGTGTTGGAATTATTGGTTCTGGTCCTGCTGGATTAGCTGCAGCAGAAGAACTGCGTAAAAAAGGATTTCAAGTTACAATATATGATCGCTATGATAGACCAGGAGGTCTTTTAATTTATGGTATCCCAAATTTTAAACTAGAAAAAGATATTGTTATAAGAAGAACAAATCGACTTAAAGAAAGTGGAATTAAGTTTGAGTTAAACTGCGATATTGGCAAAGACATTACTTTTGAAGATATTAAAATTAAGCATGATGCAGTTCTTATAGCAACCGGAGTTTACAAATTTAGAGAAATCAATCTAAATACATCCAATTTTAATAATGTTGTACCAGCTTTAGATTTCCTAATAGCGAGTAACAAGACTGGTTTAAAAGATAAAGTTGAAGATTTCACAAATGGAAGATTAAACGCAAATGGAAAAAATGTAGTTGTCATTGGTGGAGGTGATACCGCTATGGATTGCGTTAGAACGGCTGTAAGACAAGGAGCAAAATCAGTTAAGTGTCTTTACAGACGTGATAAGACAAATATGCCTGGTTCGCAGAGAGAAGTTCAAAATGCAATAGAAGAGGGCGTCGATTTTCAATGGTTGACTTTACCAACTGAATATTCGGGAAACGGGTCATTGAAAAATGTCAGAACCGTTTTAATGCAACTTGGAGAACCAGATGAGTCAGGTAGAAGGAAACCAGAGCCAAAAGAAGGTACTGAAAAAGAGCTAGATGTTGATTTAGCTATAGAAGCTTTGGGTTTTGAACCTGAAAATTTACCTAAGCTTTTTGATTATAATGACCTTACTGTTACAAGATGGGGTACACTAAAAATTAATTATAAAAATATGATGACATCAATTGATGGAGTATTTGCTGCTGGAGATATTGTTCGCGGTGCAAGTTTAGTTGTTTGGGGAATCAAAGATGGTCGTGATGCAGCAAAAAATATTAATGAATATTTAGAAAATAATTTTTCCGATCAAAATAATATTAATAAGAAAGCAGTAAATGCATAATCACTTTATTGAAAAGTATAAAAAGGATAAAAAATTATTAGAAGAAAATCATGTTTATAATGAACAAGATGAACATTCATCATGTGGTGTTGGATTAATAGCATCTTTAGATGGATCTGAGACAAGAGAAATAGTTAAGTTAGGAGTTCAAGCTTTAAAAGTTTTGTATCACCGGGGAGCAGTTGATGCTGATGGAAAAACAGGTGATGGTGCAGGAATACAGTTATCCATACCAAAGAATTTTTTTACTCAACAAATAGAAAGAACTGGCCACACTCCTAATGATTTACCTTTCGGGATTGGCATGATTTTTTTACCACGTACAGATTTTGCCGCTCAAGAAAACGCTCGTACAATTGTTGAATCTGAAATAATTAAAGAAGGTTTGAAAATATATGGTTGGAGACACGTTCCAATTAATTCATCGATTATTGGTGATAAAGCAAAAGCAACAAGGCCTGAAATAGAACAAATACTAATTTGTAATGAAGAACTAGAAGATGAAAAGGAATTTGATAATAAACTTTATATAATTAGAAAAAGAATAGAAAAAGAAATTAGAAATCAAAATATTTCAGACTTTTATATTTGCTCACTATCTTGTCAGTCCATTGTTTATAAAGGTATGTTTCTAGCAGAACAGCTTTCCAATTTTTATCCAGACATCCAAAATGAGAATTTTATTTCTAGATATGCAGTTTATCACCAGCGCTATTCAACTAATACATTTCCCACTTGGTCTTTAGCACAGCCTTTTAGAGTGATTGCGCATAATGGTGAAATAAATACACTTAAAGGTAATAAAAATTGGATGGCTGCTCATGAGCCAAGAATGGAACATAAAAATTTTGGCAATAATGTAGATGATTTAAAACCCATAATTGATGCTAAAGCGTCTGACTCTGCTGCATTAGATTCAACAATAGAGTTATTAGTAAAAGCTAATCGTTCTTTACCTATGGCTAAAATAATAACAATTCCAGAAGCTTGGTCCCATAGAAGAGATTTTCCAAAAAAAATAAAAGATTTATACGCTTATGGTGGAGCAGTTATGGAGCCATGGGATGGTCCAGCAGCAATATGTGGCGCGTACGGTGATTGGGCTATTGCTGGAATGGATAGAAATGGCCTTAGACCAATAAGATATACACTGACAAAAAATCTTCTTATTGCGGGTTCTGAAACTGGAATGGTTGATATTAAAGAAAATGAAATAGTAGAAAGAGGTAGGGTAGGACCAGGTCAATTAATAGCAGTCAATTTTAAAGAGAAAAAATTTTTTAAAGATCATGAGATAAAAAAGTATTTAGCAGAAACTAAACCATTTGGTGATTGGACTAAAAAAATTACGTATATTGATAAACTTGTTCAATCTGTTGATGAGGAATTTAGAGATCTAGACTCTGGAGATTTACGAAAAAGAATGGCATGCTTTGCCTGGTCTGTAGAAGACATCGAATTAATACTTCATCCGATGATTGCCGAAAAAAAAGAAGCAACAGGATCCATGGGAGATGACACTCCACTAGCTGTGCTCTCAAATAAATATAGAGGACTCCATCACTTTTTTAGACAAAATTTTAGTCAAGTTACAAATCCACCAATTGATTCATTAAGAGAAAGAGTTGTTATGAGTCTTCGAACTAGAATTGGAAACTTAAGTAATATTCTTGATGAAGATGAAGATCAATGCGATCATTTACAATTGAACTCCCCTGTTCTTTCAATTGAGCAATTCAAATCTATGCGTAGATATATGAAAGATACCGTGAAGATTATTGACACTACGATGGATAAAACAAATCCTGAAAATAATTTTGAGATAGAAATTTCAAGAATTAACCGAGAAGCAGAACAAGCTGTTAGAGAAGGGTATGTTCATATAATTTTAAGTGACAAAGAAATGTCTAAAACAAGAATAGCTCTTCCTATGATATTAGTTACAAGTTCTGTTCATCATCATTTAATTAAACAAAATCTTCGAACTTTTATTTCCTTAAATGTTCAATCTGCAGAATGTTTAGATGTACAATATTTCGCAGTGCTTATCGGAGTAGGAGCAACAAGTGTGAATGCTTATATGGCACAACAAGCGATAGCGGAAAGACATAAAAAGGGATTATTTAAAAATCTCTCATATGAAGAATGTGTAGAAAGATTCATTAATTCCATAAATAATGGTTTGCTTAAGACTATGAGTAAGATGGGAATATCAGTGATAAATTCATATCGAGGTGGCTGTAATTTTGAAGCGATTGGCCTTAGTAGAAATTTAATGAGTAAATATTTCCCTTCTATGAGTTCTAAAATATCTGGTATTGGAATCAGTGGTATTGAAAGAAGATCAAGATTAGCTCATGATAATGCTTATGAAGAAAGTGTTATTACACTGCCGATTGGAGGAAACTATCGCTACAGATTTGGTGGAGAAAAACATGCTTTTGAAGCAAGATCAATTCACATGCTTCAAACTGCAGTAACTTCTAATAATTACTCTTTATTTAAAAAATATTCTTCGATGATTGATGAAATGGATCCTATAAATATTCGTGATCTTTTAGACTTCAAAAAGAATAACAATAATAATAATTCAAACACGATAGAACCTTCTCAAGAAATTAGAAAAAGACTAGTTGCACCAGGGATATCACTTGGAGCCTTGAGTCCAGAAGCGCACGAAACTCTTTCTGTAGCAATGAATAGAATAGGAGCTAAATCTGATTCAGGTGAAGGTGGTGAAGATCCGATTAGATTTAAACCTAAGCCAAATGGAGATAACGCATCATCAAAAATAAAACAAATTGCAAGTGGACGATTTGGTGTAACAGCGGAGTATTTAAATAATTGTGAAGAAATTGAAATTAAAGTTGCACAAGGTGCAAAGCCTGGTGAAGGTGGACAATTGCCTGGAGGAAAAGTTACAGAATTAATTGCTAAACTAAGACATTCAACTGAAGGTGTGACGCTTATTAGTCCTCCCCCTCATCATGATATTTATTCTATCGAAGATTTAGCTCAGCTGATCTATGATTTAAAACAAATAAATCCAAAAGCTAAGGTATGCGTTAAGTTAGTTGCTCAATCAGGTATTGGTACAGTTGCAGCTGGTGTAGCAAAAGCAAAAGCCGATACGATACTCATTTCTGGTCACAATGGTGGAACTGGAGCAAGCCCACAAACAAGCATTAAGTATGCAGGACTTCCTTGGGAACTTGGATTAAGTGAAGTACATCAAGTTCTATCTTTAAATAACTTAAGAGATAAAGTTGTTCTTAGAACTGATGGCGGTTTGAAAACAGGAAAAGATATTGTTATTGCTGCTATGCTTGGGGCGGAAGAATATGGAATTGGGACAGCAAGTTTAGTTGCTATGGGCTGTATAATGGTTAGACAATGTCATTCAAATACCTGTCCCGTCGGAGTTTGTTCTCAGGATGAAAAGCTTAGAGAAAAATTCACTGGAACACCTGAAAAAGTAATTAATCTTTTTAGTTTTATTGCTGATGAAGTAAGAGAAATTTTAGGATCACTAGGCTTTTCTTCTCTTGATGAAGTAGTTGGAAGATCTGATCTTTTATATCAAGTCAGTAGAGGAAGTTCTGATCTTGATGATTTAGATTTAAATCCAATTATTCAAACCATTGATTCATCAGTTGGAGAATTTGATTTAAAGAAAAATACAATTAATAAAGTTAGTGATAGTCTTGATATTAAAATCATAGAGGATGCTAAGTCTTTCTTTGAAACAGATCAAAAAATTGAACTAAACTATAATATAAAAAATACTGATAGAGCTATTGGTACAAGACTTGCATCTGAAATTACTACTACAAAAGGAATGAGCTCTCTTCCAGAGGATTTTTTTACTGTTAATTTTCATGGTTCTGCCGGGCAATCTTTTGGAGCATGGAGTGTCCAAGGAACTACTCTTAAAGTTTTTGGTGACGCAAACGATTATGTTGCAAAAGGATTATCAGGAGGTAAAATCGTAATTCAACCAAGCTCATCTTCACAGCTAAAAACAAACAAAAATGTTATCATTGGGAATACTGTCCTATATGGAGCAACACGCGGTAAACTTTTTGCAGCTGGAACTGCTGGTGATAGATTTGCTGTTAGAAACTCTGGCGCACATGCCGTTATAGAAGGATGTGGTGATAATGGATGTGAATATATGACTGGAGGAAGCGCAGTCATTCTTGGAGAAGTAGGAAATAATTTTGGAGCTGGAATGACAGGAGGTATGGCATTTGTGTACGATAAAGAAGGAACTCTACCACTTCGAATTAATCTTGAGGATATTTTCTATCAACAACAAATGACAAATTATTGGGAAAAAGTGTTACATCAAAAAATTGAAGAACATATCAAGGAAACAAATTCAATGTACGCAAAAAATTTACTCGAAAATTGGGAAAATGAGAAATTACTCTTCTGGCAGATTGTTCCAAAAGAAATGATCAATAAATTTGATCAACCTGTATTAATTCAAGAAGAAAAATCTGCTTAGTTTTTTATTATTGATTGAATAGAATCATTCATTATTTTTAAATCAAATGGATCGGATAATCTATGATCACTATTTTTTAATAATTTTATTTCGATTTTATTACCTTTAACTTTTTTTACTATTTTTTCTGGAACATCAGGAGTGACAACATTATCTTTTAGTCCTTGTATTAAAATTAAGGGCTTATTCCATTTGAATTCTTTATTTAAAATTTTATTTTTTCTACCTTCAACAATGTAGTTCTTTTTTATAAGATAACTAAACCCGTAGGAGGAATATTTAATAATTCCTTTTTTATTCATTTCTTGTTTTTTCTTTAAAGGTAGTTTTTTATAAAACCCATCGATATAATCAGGTGCTGCCGCTAGGCCAATTAATCCAGCAATTCTTTTTGGTCTTGCTTTGGCAGCTAAAAACATTAACCATCCACCCATACTGCTACCAACCAGTATTTGTGGTCCTTTTGCAATATTATCAATGATATCAATTAAGTCTTTCTTCCAATCTGAAATTGTAAAATCTTCGAATTTTCCATCAGATTTACCATGACCACGGCATTCAAAACGGATAAACCGCAATTTATTTTTTCGCGCAAATCTCTCTAAAGACAAAGCCTTTTGACCACTCATATCTGAGTTAAGGCCATGTATAAAGATGATACCAGGTCCCTTACCCTTTATAGATTTATAGCGAATTCTTTCTTTTTTCTTATTAATAAAGTAAGGCATCTTTGATACAAATACTTATATTTTAATAAAATGTCATCATTTAATGTCGCTCAAATTCTTCCCTCTTTAGATTCTGGTGGTGTCGAAAGAGGCACTATTGAAGTTGCAAATTATTTATCTGAATTAAATTTAAAAAATAATATTATTTCAAATGGAGGGCGTTTAATTAAGGAAATTGATAAAAATTATACTGATCATTTTCAATTACCAGTTAACTCAAAAAATTTTTTTATTTATCCATTAATTGCTAATCAATTAAAAAAATTAATTTTTAATCAAAATATTAATGTTGTTCATGTAAGATCAAGAGCACCAGCATGGATTTTAAGTTTTATAAAAAATAGAAACTTCAAAACAATATCTACATTTCATAATGTGTATAGTGGTAATTCTTATTTTAAAAAAATCTATAATAAGCAATTATCCAAAGTTGATCAGATTGTTGCTATTTCAAATTATGTAAAAAATGAAATTAGTAAAAAATACAATTTGGATTCAAATAAAATTAAAGTGATTAATAGAGGAGTTGATGTTAAATATTTTGAAAAACCAATTTTAGATTCTCAAATAGAAAATATAATAAATAAGTATCAAATTGATACCTCAAAAAATATTATTTTATATCCTGCAAGGCTAACAAACTGGAAAGGTCAAATTGAGTTTTTAGATATATTTAATAAGATGCAAAATGATAATTTTTTACTTTATTTTGCAGGTGATACAAAAAATCAATCTTATACAGAGAAACTACAATATAAAATTCAAAGTTTTAGCCTTGGTCATAAATGTAAGATTATAGGCAATCTACCAAGAGATGATTTGAAAACTTTATATTACCTATCATCAATTATTACCTCTTTTCCTTTACAAGCTGAAGGCTTTGGAAGAATTATAAGCGAAGCATTAATAATGAAAAAAAGGGTACTAGCCTTTAACTATGGTGGTGTTAAAGATCAGCTCAATAAATTAGATGATATTTATAAAGTAGATCCTCATAAATATAATGAAATAAACATAAAACTTCAAAATATTATAAAAATAGATAAAGAAAAATTTTCTAATATTTCATTAGAAAGTAAAGACTATATATCAAAAACATTTTCAAAATACCAAATGGTACAAAGTTACGTAGACTTATATGCACAGCAGTCAATTTAACAAAATACTAGTTGTAAAGCATGGGTCACTTGGTGATATTGCATTTTCTATACTTGCTATGGCATCAATTAAGCAATTTTTTAGTAATGCCACTATTGACTTGCTAACTGAAGAAAAATACGCAAATTTTTTAAGCAATTCAAATTATTTTAATTCGATTTTTAAAGATAATAGAAAAGGAATAATTGATTCACTTAAGGTTATATTAAAAATTAATCAAAATAAATATGATCTAATCATAGATTTACAGAATTCTAAAAGAACAAATAATTATTGGTCATTCTTAAAATTTATTTCAGAAGTAAAAGTTAACGGATCTCGTTCTAATTGTGATATTCAATATGTAATTCCTCCACAAGGAACTGAATCTCCACAACAAGGTTTATACAATCAACTAAAGTTACTTGGAGTAAATGAAATTTATCAAAATGTAGATTGGCTTTCCAGAGATATTTCGGCAATTAATGAAGATAAAATAATCTTAATGATACCTGGTGTTTCTAAATCAGGCAAGGACAAGCAATGGTCACCAGATAAATTTGCAATACTTGCAAGTATTCTAGAAAAAAAAGGATATCATATTTGTGTTATTGGGCAAAAATCAGATAAACAAACAGTAGAAACGATCAATAATGCATGTCAGAAGGTTATTGATTTAAGCGATAAATCACCTCCTGAAATCATCTATTCCATCGCTAAAAAAAGTGATTTTATAATTAGTAATGATACTGGCCCAGGTCATATAGCAGCTCTAAGTAATTCACCTATTCTTTTTTTAGCTAAAGATAATGTTATCTCAAAATCAAACTTATCTGAATATAAAAATGCTTATACGATTCTAACCGATACAATGGACTCAATTTCAGTAAAAAAAGTTTTAGATTTTTTACAAGATAGTAAATTAATCAATAAATGAAATTAATTCTTTTTCTAAATTTTGGTTGTTAGAGAATAGTTTAGTATATTTTTTCTTCCATGGCGAATATTCTTCTGCAATCATACCTGGAAGATTATCTGAATCATAAATAACACAAAGTTTCGTTTCAGAAAGTGATGCAATATGTGTGCATCCACATTCAGGTGTAATTACATATGTTGAAGAGTTTATTATTGATGTCCAATTATCAAAATTTAATTTATCTAAGATTAAAATATTATTTATACTTTTAAGATTTTCAAACTCTTCATTAGTAATAATTTCATATTTTTTAAATATTTCATAGAATACATTTTTTGATGTTCCATCAGTTGTCATTACAATATTGATTTTCAAATTTTTAAGATTGTCTAATAGTTTAATAAAGTTTTCTTCTGAAAAATATTTATTGATCCATTTTGAAGACAAGTGAATTAAGCATAATTTCTTAGAACTTATTTCTATTTTATTAAATCCTAATTCATTCTTAATTTCTGCAGTATTATTATAACTTAATCCACTTTTAGTAACTAACTCCATCATAATTTCTGTTTGATGAATTGGGATTTTTTTGGAATATCTTAATTGACGATCGATTATTAAGCAGTGAGTAAAAAAGATTTTACCCAAAATTCTATCAATAAATTTACTCATGTAATTATTTTTGTATCGAGATTTAAAAATTAATAATGACTTTATTTTACTTTTAGAAAAAATTGATATTAATATACTGAATATACCAGGGCTAAATGTGAAAATATAATCATAATCTTCATTTCTTAATTTTGAAATTATTTTCAAGACTTGATAAAATTTATTTTGAAGTAAAAAAATTTTGTTAATAGATTTATATTTTTTACATATTTTTTGATTTTTTTGAGAACATACAATATCAATTTTACAATCCTGATTAACTTGTTTTAGTCCTTGAACAACTGGAAGAGTAAGGATCATATCTCCCATTTTATCATTTCTAATTAAACAAATTTTCATAAAGTGTATTTAATAACTTAAAAAACAGTTTATATTTTTTAAAATCAGCCCTTGAATTTAAATTCATTTGAGATTATATCCTAACAAAATATGACAAAAGACTTAATTTCCTAATATGCTATTAATTAATAGCTTTAACTCAATCTCTATATAATTTTGGCTGTAAATTTCAAAACAAAGAAAGATACTGGTCCAAGAATCAATGAGCAGATTACTGCAAGTGAAGTCAGACTAATATCTAGTAGTGGTAAACAAATGGGGATCTTAAGCATTCGTGAAGCTCTAATTCAAGCAGAAGATGAAGGTTTTGATTTAGTTGAAGTGTCTCCTGAAGCTAATCCACCAGTTTGCAAAATTATAGATTATGGTAAATTAAAATATAGAGAGCAAAAAAGTAAGAAAGAAGCAAAAAAGAAACAAAAAACAATTGAAGTTAAAGAGATTAAAATGAGACCTGGCATTGATACCCACGATTATAATGTTAAAATTAAAGCACTCTCAAAGTTTATAGGTGGTGGTAATAAAGTTAAAGTCTCTATGCGTTTCAGAGGACGTGAAATGGAGCATCAAAATTTAGGCTTTGATCTTCTAAAAAAACTAACTTCAGAAGTCGAAGAATATGCAAAAGTTGAAGTAGCTCCTAAGTTTGAGGGAAGACAAATAATGATGATACTTGTCCCTCAAGTTGCTAAATAATTCTACATATTGCAAAATACTCAATTATCAGTATAAGCCTTCAAAACTTGTTATGGCCTGCGGGGCAGCCTAACGGGAAAACTTACAATATAGGAGATAGTAATGCCCAAGCTTAAAACTAAGAGTAGTTTAAAAAAAAGATTTTCTAGAACAGGCACTGGTAAAATTAAATTTAAACCTGCTGGAAAGAGACATGGAATGAGTAAACGTTCCAATAAATTTATTCGTAACACGAAAAGATCTGCAATTATGTCACCAGGTGATTCTGCTTTGATTGATCATATGTTACCATACAACAAGTAAGGGGAAATCAATGGCAAGAGTATCACGAGGTGTTACAGCAAGAGCTAGACACAAAAAAGTAATTAAAAGAGCAAAAGGTTATTACGGTAGAAGAAAAAATGTTTTTCGAGTTGCTGTGCAGGCTGTCGAAAGAGGTATGCAATATGCTTATAGAGATCGTAAAAAAAGAAAAAGTGATTTTAGGGGTTTATGGATTCAAAGAATCAATGCTGGTGTTAGACTTCATGGTTTAACATATTCGCAATTTATATCTGGTCTTAAAAAATCATCTATTGAAATAGATAGAAAGATTTTAGCGGATCTTGCAGTTAACCAGCCAGAGGCTTTTAAAGCTTTAGTTGATAAAGCTCAATCTGCTAGATAATTTTAATTAATAAAATATAATAGATATTGATGGCATTTGCTGAAA
The DNA here is from genome assembly GCA_902618385.1 of uncultured Alphaproteobacteria bacterium. Taxonomy (GTDB): domain Bacteria; phylum Pseudomonadota; class Alphaproteobacteria; order HIMB59; genus CACPNW01. The sequence continues at coordinate 13,884 of CACNAF010000016.1, forward strand.
ATAAAATTGATGTTCTAAAAAAAATTAAAGCTTCAAAATCCTTCGAAGATTTAGAAAAACTTCGACTATATTATCTAGGTAAAAAAGGATTAATACCTGAAGCTTTAAAAGGATTAGGCTCTTTGTCGATTGAAGAAAAAAAATCGAAAGGACAGGAATTAAATATTATTAAAAAAGAAATTGAAGAAGGTATTAAAAACCAAAGAACAGAAATTGAAAATATTGAAATTTCAAACAAGATTAATTTAGAATCAATTGATGTTACTCTACCACCTAATATTTCTGAAAAAGGAAAAATACACCCAATTAGTCAAACAATATTTAATATTATAGAAATTTTTGGAAATTTAAATTATGCAGTGGAAACAGGTCCAGATATAGAAACAGATTTTAATAATTTTACAGCTTTAAATATCCCAGAACATCATCCAGCAAGAGAAATGCAGGATACTTTTTATGTTCAGGATAATGGAGACAAAAATGTTCTTCGAACCCATACCAGTCCTGTTCAAGTGAGAACTATGCTTAACACAAAACCACCTATTAAAATTATTGTGCCTGGCAGAACTTATAGAAGTGACTCAGATGCTACACATGCCCCTATGTTTCATCAGGTAGAAGGTTTAGTTGTTGATACTAGTTCTACTATGGTTGATTTAAAATCAACACTCGTTTCATTCTTAGAAGAATTTTTCGAAGTAAAAAACTTACAATACCGTTTTCGCCCTAGTTACTTTCCTTTTACCGAGCCTAGTGCAGAAATGGATGTAGCTTATACCAAAGTAAATAATAAAATTAAAATTGGTGAAGGAGATAAATGGTTAGAAATATTGGGTTGTGGCATGGTCAACCCTATAGTTTTAGATAATTGTAATATCGATTCAAAACAGTTTCAGGGTTTTGCTTTTGGTATGGGAATTGAGCGTTTGTCGATGCTTAAATATGGCATTACAGATTTAAGAAGTTTTTTTGATCCAAATTATAGATGGCTGGATCATTATGGTTTTAGTATTTTGGATAACCAAACACGATCAGGGCTATAAATGAAATTTACACTAGACTGGCTAAAAGATCATTTAGATACTTCTGAAAATTTAAATACAATTACAGATACTTTAACCAATATTGGTTTAGAGATTGAAAGTGTAGAAGATAAATCAGAAATATTTAAGAATTTTACAGTAGCTAAAGTTTTAAAAGCAGAAAAACATCCAGATGCAGATAAGCTTAAAGTATGTCAGGTTGAAACAATAAATGGAAATTATCAAGTTGTGTGTGGTGCTCCAAATGCAAAAGAAGGCATGCTTGGAATTTTTGCGCCAGAAAATAGTTATATTCCTGGAACTGACTTACATTTAAAAAAAACTAAAATTAGAGGAGTTGAGTCTTGCGGAATGCTTGTCTCAGAAAGAGAGATGGGTATTTCTGATGAACACGATGGAATTATTGAAGTAAAAGATAATTATAAAATTGGTGATTTATTTAGTAAAATTTTTGCAATAGATGAACCTATTATTGAAATTAATTTAACTCCAAATAGATCTGACTGTTTATCGGTCAGAGGTATCGCAAGAGATTTAGCGGCAGCAGGAATTGGTAAATTAAAAGACATAAATTATAAAAAATCAAAAGAATCATTCAAAAGTCCAATTACTTGGAAAAAAGAATTTCAAAATAATAATCTATGTCCTGGAGTAGCAGGTCGATATTTTAAAAATGTCAAAAATGTAGAAAGCCCTAAATGGCTTCAAGATAGATTAACTGCAATCGGATTAAGGTCTATTTCAGCTCTTGTTGACATTACAAATTACATTACTTTTGACTTAGGAAGACCGCTACATGTTTATGATGCTGACAAAGTTTCAGGCAATTTAAAAATGCGACTAGCCAATAAAAATGAGCAGTGTTTAGCACTAAATGAAGTTAATTATAAATGTGATAGTGATATGATTGTAATTTCTGATGATGAAAATAAACTTCATGGAATTGGCGGGGTCATGGGTGGCCTTGATAGTGGTTGTAGTATGGAAACCAAAAATGTTTTTCTAGAAGTTGCGTTATTTGATCCAGTTTCTGTCACTAAAACTGGAAGAAAACTTAATCTTCAAAGTGATGCACGTTACCGTTTTGAAAGAGGGATAGATACTGATTCCATCTATTGGGGTGTAGATGCTGCAACTCAAATGATTTTAGAATTATGTGGTGGCGAAGTTAGTGAATTTGTCTCTTCAGAAATTAATATAGAGAAAAGTAAACCATTTATGTTTGATACAAATAAAGTGAAGACTTTCGGCGGAATAGAAATCAATAATGAGGAACAAGAAAAAATTTTAGTTTCACTTGGTTTTTCTGTTAATGAAAAAAAATCAAAATTTGAAATTCAAAGTCCTACTTTTAGACCAGATATTGTTGGTGAGGCAGATATCGTTGAAGAAATAATTAGAATTTATGGTTATAATAAAATTCCTCTTAAAAAAGTAACTAATCAAGAAGAAAAAAAGCAGATTTTAAATACCAAAACAAAAACTTTTTATAAAAGTAAAAAAATTATGGCTCTGAACGGATATTCTGAAGTTGTAACTTGGTCGTTTATGGATGAAAATAATGCAAAAATTATATCAGATGAAATAATTAGTTTAAAAAATCCTATAAGTACCGATTTAAATACGATGAGACCATCTACGCTTCCAAATTTATTAGAAGCAATAAATCAAAATAAAGCAAGAATGTACTTGAGGGCTAAAATATTTGAAGTAGGTCCAAACTTTTCTAAATCACTACCTGACCAACAAGAAAATGTTGCCACTGCTATAGCTTATGGCTCATCTGATGAACAAAATTGGTTATCAAATAAAAAAAATATTGATGTCTTTAGTATAAAAGCTGATTTATTTTCTATTTTAGCTAATTTAAATGTGCCAATAGATAATTTGTTATATGAAAAGCTTGAAGGTCAAATTTATCACCCTGGTAAATCATCTTCTTTAAGACTTGGTAAAAACAAAATAGCTAATTTTGGAGAGTTACATCCAATTCTTTTAAAAACAATGGATGTTAATTTCAAGGTATACGGTTTTGAAATATATTTGGAGAATATCTCACAATTTCAAGAAAATAAATCTTCTTCTAAAGGTGGTTTTGTTAATAATCCTTATCAAATGGTCGAAAGAGATTTTGCCTTTTTGTTTCCAAAAGAAGTTAAAGCTGGGGATATAATTAAAAAAGTAAAAAAAATAGATAAAAATATAATTCAAAACGTAACAATATTTGATGTTTATGATGGTGATAAACTTCCAGAAAATAAAAAGAGTATTGCTTTTAGGGTTTTGCTACAACCTCAAGATAAAACATTTAACGATCAAGAAATTGAAGCTTTATCAAATAAAATAATTCAGGAAATATCTAAATCGTTCGATGGTTCTATAAGAAACTAATGACAGAACTTAGTTCTATTCGTAATTTCTCTATTGTTGCTCACATAGATCATGGAAAATCAACTTTAGCCGACAGACTAATACAGTTTTGTGGAGGTTTAACTGATAGAGAGATGAAAGAGCAGGTTTTAGACTCAATGGAATTAGAAAGAGAGAGAGGTATTACAATAAAGGCTCAAACAGTGAGACTTTCTTACAAATCAAATGATGGCAAGATTTACATACTTAATATTATGGATACCCCTGGTCATGTTGATTTTTCTTATGAGGTTTCTAGATCATTAGCAGCATGTGAAGGATCTTTGTTAATAGTTGATTCTACACAGGGTGTTGAAGCTCAAACATTAGCTAATGCGTACCAGGCGATTAATAATGATCATGAAATTTTGCCCGTGCTAAATAAAATTGATCTTCCTTCATCTGAACCAGATAAAATAAAATCACAAATTGAAGATGTTCTTGGTATTGAAACAGACAACGCCTCTCTTGTTTCAGCGAAAACGGGTGTAGGTATAGAAGATTTATTAAATAAAATCATAACACTTCTTCCATCTCCTTCAGGTGAAATAAGCAAAGAATTAAAATGTATGTTAGTTGATAGTTGGTATGACAGTTATCTTGGTGTCGTGGTACTTGTAAGAGTAATAAATGGGGAGCTCAAAAAAGGTCAAAAAATAAGATTTATGGCAACAGGTGCAACATACACAATTGATAGAGTGGGGATTTTTTCTCCTAAAGCGACTGAAGTTGATACACTCGGACCAGGAGAAATAGGTTTCATAAATTCTGGTATTAAAAGTGTTTCCGATTGTAAAGTTGGTGACACAATAACAGATGATAAACTTCCAACGGAAGAAGTGCTCCCTGGTTTTAAACCATCTCAGCCAGTTGTTTTTTGTGGAATGTTTCCTGTCGACTCCGATGATTATGAACATATGAGAGATAGTATGTCTAAACTTGCTTTGAACGACTCTAGTTTTTCTTATGAGCCAGAAGTAAGTCCTGCATTAGGTTATGGCTTTCGCTGTGGCTTTTTAGGTTTATTACATTTAGAAATTATTAGGGATAGGTTTGAAAGAGAATTTAATTTGGAACTTGTAACTACTGCACCATCAGTCGTTTACAAAATTTTAATGAAAGATGGTTCTACAACAAATCTCCATAATCCCACTGATATGCCAGATCCAGTGAAAGTAGAAAATATCTCTGAGCCTTGGATAAAAGCAACAATTATTGTTCCTGAAGAATTTTTAGGTTCAGTACTAGAATTATGTACATCAAAAAGAGGTATTCAATTAAATATGAGTTATGCAGGTAATAGGCCACTAGTTGAGTACAAATTACCACTAAATGAAGTTGTATTTGATTTTTATGATAGATTGAAATCTATAACAAAAGGATATGCAAGTTTTGATTATGAGATTACTGGCTATGAAGTTAATAATTTAGTTAAAGTAGGAATATTGATTAATGGTGATCCGGTAGATGCATTATCATTAATAGTTCATAAAGATAGGTCTGAGCAAAGAGGTAGGGCTTTGTGTGAGAGATTAAAAGATTTAATACCGAGACAACAATTTAAAGTTGCAATTCAGGCTGCAATTGGAGGAAAAGTAATTGCTCGTGAAACAGTAGCTTCTTTTAGAAAAGATGTAACACAAAAACTATATGGTGGTGACGTTACAAGAAAAAACAAACTATTGGAAAAACAAAAAAAGGGTAAGAAAAGAATGAGACAGTTTGGAAAAGTGGATATTCCACAAAACACATTTTTAAATGCATTAAAGATGAATAATAATTGATTAAATTCTAAAAACCAATTTTAATATTTGCTCCAAAAATAACAATTTGACCCTTAAGTTTAATTTACTTTTTTCATATTTTCTTTTGTTAAATTTTATTGGCACCTCTTTAAAAGTTATTAGATTTTTATTTTTATAAAGAATAGTTAGCAGTATTTTAAAACCACGAGTTGTTATTTTATTTTTTGTCTTTGAAAGAATATCTGTTTTGATTAAAAAAAATCCACTTAAAGGATCTGTTATTTTCTTAATACCAATAAGTTTACATATTAATATAGCAATTTTAGATTCAAAGGTTCTTCTTTTATTTAAAAATATACTTTGTTTATTATTTATAAATCTTGATCCAATAACTACATCAATTTTTTCTGAAGTTATTATATCAAAAAATTCTTGTATTTTTTTATAATCATGTTGCAAGTCACAATCGAGAATAAATGTGTATTTTTTCTTTAATTTATTAATTGCTATTACTAAAGATTGAGTTAAGTCTCTATTATCTTCATTTCTGGATATATAATTTACATTATTAAATTTTAATTTTGCATCATTTAATTCGTTATTTGTTCCATCATTTGATTTATCATCTACAAATAAAAAATCATATGTAAAATTTAATTTCAGTTTGTTTATTGAATCAATAAGAATTTTTATATTTTTTTTCTCATTAAAAGTTGGAATTAAAAAAGTAATCATTTTAATTATAAATTTTTAATTTAAATATAATCTAATTATAAGTTTATGTATAATTTTTATTTTTCAAATAATATTGCAATCAAATGGTTCTTATTAATTGGAATTTTATTACATTCTTTAGCTATTTATTTTAGTGTTGGATACTACAACGCCGACGAACATTATCAAATAATTGGCCCTTTAGAAAAACTCCTTGAAATTGATACAAAATTGACTTGGGAATTTGAATGGAAAATAAGACCATGGTTGCAACCATATTTTTATTATTTTATTATTAAATTATTTTCTTTTCTAAATATTAATGATCCATTTATCTTAGCTTTTTTACTTAGATTAGTTTCATCTTTAATTGGCTTCATTTCAATTTATGTTTTATTTATTTATTTTAAAGATAAATTAAATCTAGATAATAATTTTTCAAAATTTGTTATTTTTTCTTTTTGGTTCTATGCATTTATACATGCAAGAACATCATCTGAAAATTTATCAATATCAATGTTAATGATTGGTATTATACTTTTTGATAAATTTCTATCTTTAGAAAGTAAAAGCAGCAAAATATTTTTATCAACTACCTCAGGTCTTTTTCTAGGTTTATCAATAGTTCTTAAATTTCAAATTGTTACATCAGTTTTCTTTGTCTACTTATGGTTTGTAATCAATCGATTTGAATTACATTATATCAAGTACATCCTTTTAAATTCTTTCACTATAATCTTTATTTTAATATTAGGATTGTTAGTAGATTCTTTTGGATATGGTTCATTCAATAATACGTATTATCAATATTATTATGCAAATTTTATAGCTAAATGGTTTGAGTCTTTTGGTAAAGATCCATGGTGGTATTATATAAAAATAATTTTGCAAAATTTTTTTCCACCTATTAGTATTATTATATTAATTTCAATTTTTTATTTTTGTATCAAAGAATATAAAAATATTTTAACATATTTAACACTGCCTGTTTTAATTTTATTATCAATCTTAAGCCATAAAGAATTAAGGTTTTTATTTCCAATTTTAATTTTCACACCTTTTTTTATTGGATATTTTTTTAGTAATACAAATTATTTTATTGGCAAAACAATAATTATAAATTTTATTTTATTTTTTAATTTTCTCTTTATGGTAATATTAATTATACCTGCTACAGAAGAGATAAAAGTATACGAATACATCCATTACAATAGCAATGAAAATACTAAGATCTTTTATCATAATGAAAATCCATATATAATCGATGATTTGGAACCAAAATTCTATACTAGTTTTTTACCAAAAATCAGTAAATTTTCCGAAAAAAGTAATATATCAAACTCTCTAGTTATAATAAGAGAATATAATTTTTATAATACTTTAATAAAAAAGGATAATTGTAATTTATCTTTTTCAGTTTATCCTGAATTCATAAATTTAAACAAAAACTGGAGAGAAAGAAAGTTTAATTGGTATATAGTTTATTGTAAGTAATTTATATAGAAAAGTAAGAGTACAATAATTAACATTTTTCCCAGGCAAGTTTAGTATCAATACTATCTAGGTTTTTTATCATTTTTTTTATAATTATTTTAAATTTTTTCTTGTATGAATGCGAATTGAAAGTTTAGTAATTAATAATGAAAAAATGTATAGTATTTTTTTTTATTTTATTTTTTTCTACTCCAGTTTTATCTGACAATATCTATATATTTGGAAATATTGGTATTAGTGATTTCCAAATTAAAAATGATGATAAAAGTAATATTAATACAAAATTAACTAATCTCGGTTTTTCTTCAGCATCAACATCAGTTAATTCTGATAACTTTTCATATGAAGTAGGTATAGGTGTTGTCTTACCACTGCTTAGAGTAGGTTTAGAAGCATCAATTATAGACTATGGTGAAATAAAATTTACCTCAACCACAACTTCTCCTGCAGAGACAATTAACGCAAACGTTCCAATTAGAGGCATTGCTGCAGATATACTAAAGGAACTTGGACCAATATCATTAAATGCTGGACTGATTTCCATAAATGATAATGTTGAAATTGTTTCTTCAAAAGGAAATCTCAATGTGCCAATTGATGATATTTTAATTCCAAAAGTTGGCATAAATTATCAATTTGGTAATTATAGATTAGAATATGCAAAAATTTTCCTGACAACTAAATCTACTATGGACATCTTTATGGTAGGTTATATATTTAATTTTTTATAATTTAATTTGAATTCTCATCTGAAATAGGATTACCTGTCAGAGCATCTCTTGTGTAAACTGTTACTGCTTTGATATCTCTTCCTGCCCCTTTTACTCCTCCAACAATTGTATTACATGATAATAAAAACAAGCAAAATACCACTGTTAATAATTTTAACATTTATATATCAGGAATAATGCTTCTAATACCTTCAACCATTCCTTCAATACTATTAATTATATAATTACATATTGAGATATTGAGGTAATGAGAAATTGAAATAAACTTAGTAAAACTGTCTATCATTTAATTTACATATTATTTTTATATCGATTTTGTCTATTATTTTCGTATAGACGCGCTATAAAATTAGAAGCTCTATATATTTAGAGTCTTTTTATTCTTGTATCTTAGATACTAAAAAATTTATATTGATTATTGTAAAAATTAATATTTGTTTGATAAATAGTTTATGAGTTACGGATAATCTTACCATTATTACCTGTCGTTACTTTATTTTCTAATTATTTCTATTCATGTTATTAAATTATTATTATAAAAAAGAGTGAATAATAAGCCATATTATTGGAGAGATGTGAGAGCGGTTTAATCAGCACGCTTGGAAAGCGTGTGTAGTAGCAATACTACCGAGGGTTCGAATCCCTCTCTCTCCGCCATATATCAATAGTATACATAAAATATTTTATTAAAGATTGGTTTTTGGCACACATATGGCACACTTGTTCACTTAATAATTAGAATTTTACTGTAAATAATCTGTGTATTTCCTTAACTCTTTTCTAATCGTTACGCTTGGAAAGCGTGTGTAGTAGCAATACTACCGAGTATTCGAATTCTTTTCTATCGGTATACTTAATTAGTACCATAAATACTTATCAATTATAGATGCACATTCATCTTTATTCGGAATAATAAAGATATAACCATTTGTTTTATTTATTTTATTTATGCATTCCAATCTAATACTAGAACTACATAAACCTTTAAAATCATAACAATAAAGAGGTTTACCAAATATATCTTCGCTATTAATTATCCTTTCAATAATTGAGATATCAAATTT
>CACNAF010000017.1:0-21146 GCA_902618385.1 uncultured Alphaproteobacteria bacterium
TATTAATATTATTTTCATAATTGATAAAATCATAAAATAAAAAAGGTAATGATATTATCGCTCCAAACAATGTAGCAAAAGTTGTAATTGAAATAGGGCTTAATTTTTTTAATTTATTATAAGCTGCAATATTTGAAATCATGTAACCAAATGCAGCTATAATCACAAATATTTTTGCTAAAGTACTAATGTAATTTTCATCTTGAAAATTAAATTTACTTATATCTAAAATAAAAATAATACCTACAAAACCTATTATAATTGATAAAAATTTTATCCAAGTAAATTTATCGTCTGAAGTTAATACATGAGACATTAGTAATGTTATTAAGGGACCAACAGACATTAATAAACCTGCAGTGGAAGAGGGTATGTGTTGTTCAGCCCAACTAATCAGATAGAATGGTAAAAAATTTCCAGTAATGCCAATAAAAGACAGAATTATAACTAAATCAAGATTTAATTTAGGATGTTTGTTGTATGAATAATATAAAATAATTAAAAAAATAGAAGCAATAATTAATCTTAAAGAAGCGATGCTTGTGGGAGTAAAACTAGATAAACAGATTTTAATAACAAAAAAAGATGATCCCCAAATAGCGGCTAAAATCGTAAGTAGTATTAAATTATTTGATACTAATTTGTTTAACAAAAATTAGATTTTATTTTTTGGTTGTGGAATTTCAATATTTTCTGAAGGTTTCATAAATTCATCTCTTCTTCCATCCCAAAGATAATCTGCGTAATCAAATTCTGTAATCATTCTATCAGATCGTTCAAATGTTAAGCCGTATTTTCTACAGTAACTAGCAAACTCTTCAGCATTATCTATTGGTAAATTTTCTACAGTCCATTTTCTAGAACTTCTATCAAATTTAAAACCGTTTTTTTTGAACCAATCTCTGTGATAATAAGAATCTCTACCAAAAGCTGAAAAAGTTATTTTCTTCGTCATAATGATATGCGCTCTTACATGAAAAACTTAGAAATAACAAATTTAATTTTTAAAATTAATTTTATTTAAAATAGTAGAAATCTAGTAGTAATTATAATAAGATAAACTAATGGATCTTTACAGTAGCAGTGAAATTACAGTTCATCAATTAAATGAGCTCAAGCAAGATGACAAAAAAATTCAAATTATAGATGTAAGAGAGGATACTGAAAGAGATCATGCTCATATTAAAGGCACAATACACATGAAACTTTCAGAAATTGCTAAAAGATATACTGAATTAGACAAGAAAAAAAATATTTTTGTAATGTGTCATACTGGTACAAGAAGCCAAGCTGTATGTAAATGGCTTAAAGCACAAGGTTATAATCATTGTGTAAATGTACTTGGCGGAATAGATGCATGGGCGGCATTAATTGATAGAAATATAAGAAGATATTAAGAAATACTCTCTAAGTACAAACCTAGAAAAATAATTATTACACTAATTAAAAATAGTATTATTCTGAACAGTATTTCAATAAAAAGGTTAAATCTTATTCGCTTTTTTATAATTAGTTTATATAGAGGATTACTAATTGATAGAGAAATTAAAAGTATTCCAATAATAATAACAAACCAATGCATAAAGTTAAAAAATACATAGCTGAAGATTTAAAATTTTCAAATCAAACTATCAAAGAAATGAAGATTAATTCAAAAAATTTTTATAATAATATTAAAGAGAGAAGAAGCGTTCGTGAATTTTCAAAAGATAAAATCGATATAAATGTTATAAAAAATGCAATCTTATCTGCAGGATCAGCTCCAAGTGGAGCAAATCTTCAACCTTGGCATTTTGTGGTAATAAAAAATAAAACCGTAAAAAAGAAGATTAGAATAGAAGCAGAAAAAGAAGAAGAAAATTTTTATAAATATAAAGCTCCTCAACAGTGGCTGGATGCTTTAACTCCTTTAGGAACTGATGAAAATAAAAAATTTATTGAAAATGCACCATATTTAATAGCTATATTTGAAAAAAAATTTTCAGTTTCAAAAAATAAAAAAATAAAAAATTATTATGTAAAAGAGTCTGTCGGTATAGCTACTGGCATACTAATTACTTGCTTACATTTTTCTGGCTTAGCAATGTTAACACACACACCAAGTCCAATGACATTTCTTAATAAAATTTTAAAGAGGCCTAGCAATGAAAAACCATTTGTTTTACTTATTGTAGGACGACCAGATAAAGATGCGACAATACCAAAATTTGCAAAACAAAAAAAAAGATTTGAAGAAATTAGTTCAATTTTTTAGCCAAGTTCTTCTGGTTTCATAGTTTCATAAACCTCATAAGGCATATGTATCCAAGGAGAATCTTCTAAGTAATCAACATAATAATTTGGCTTAAATGAAGATACTGATTTATAAAACAAAACACCAGTTCTAATTGGTTCATCTATATAAAAACCATAAGTATGATTTAACCAATCAATACTTTTTTTAAGAGTAATTCCTGAGTCTGCTAGATCATCTACTATTAAAACTTTTGATCCAATGTTAGGACTTGTTTTTGCTAAATCTCTTGAAAATGTGATTGCACCTCTTTTATTTTTTACTCCCTCACCTTTATATGATTCAACAGAAAGAATTGCTAAAGGAACATCAAATATTCTTGCCATTACATCCCCTACTCTCATGCCTCCTTTTGCAATGCATACAACCTGATTAAATTGCCATCCATCTTTATGAATTTGTTTTGCTAAGTCTTCAGTTTTACTTCTATATTCGTCCCAACTAATATGTAAATCAGACATAAATCTTCCTTTGAAATTAAGAATTAAACCTCTCTCTTATAAAGAGAGAGGATTATAAGAATTTTAATTATTGTGGAACTTCGCCGTCAATACCTTGAACATAAAAGTTCATTCCAAGCAACATACCATCAGGTGCTACTTCACCTTCAGGAACCACAAGCTCACCAGCTTGATTATAAATTGGACCTGTAAAAGGATGGATAGTTCCATCTTTAATTCCAACTTCCATATTTACTGCTTCCTGAATTAAACTTGCTGGCATAAGTTTAGTATTATACGGTGACATTACAACCATACCTTTATCCATACCATCCCAAGTATCACCAGAAGACCATGTGCCGTCCACAACAGCTTTTGCTCTTTCAGCATAGTAAGGGCCCCAAATATCTTCAATTGAAGTTAAATGTGCATCGGGACAAAATTCTTCTTGGTTTGAAGCTTGACCAAATGCATAAACACCCGCTTTTTGAGCAGCTTGGCAAGGAGCATATGTATCAGTATGCTGAACAATTATGTCAGCTCCTTGATTAATTAATGTATTAGCTGCATCAGCTTCTTTGCCTGGGTCGTACCAAGTAAATACCCAAATAATTTTCATTTTGATATCTGGATTTACTTTTGAAGCCGCTAAATAAAATGCATTAATTCCTCTTACAACTTCTGGAATAGGGAATGAAGCTATATAACCAATAGTATTGGTTTCAGTCATATGACCAGCAATATGCCCTTCAATCATTCTACCTTCGTAAAATCTAGCTGAATACGTAGCAACGTTATCTGCTTGGATATACCCAGTAGCGTGTTCAAATTTTATATTAGGAAAATCCTTAGCTACTTCATGTGTCTGATCCATATAGTTGAAAGACGTTGTAAATATTAAATCATGTCCTGAGTCTGCTAGTTTTCGGATTGCTCTCACTGCATCTGCGTTTTCAGGAATATTTTCAAGATAAGTAGTGGTAATAGAGTCACCAAGTTGGCTCTCCATATATTTTCTACCTACATCATGCATATATGTCCAACCATGATCACCTGGAGGACCTATGTATATAAATCCAACTTTTTTAGGGTCTGCATATGCTGAACCAAATGCAAATACCAAAAAAGTAGATAAAAAAGTTATTATTCTAATCATTTTAACCTCACCTGCTAATATAACGATTACTCAACTATATACTTAATATATACAAAAGGGTTTGATCAATAATTCTATATGATTATAGAAAAAAAAAAGTGGATATTTATCTGCCTTTATAAAAAGGAATTGTTAATGAAGCTGGTGCGCTAAGTTTTATTCTTAATTTATTACTAGAAATTAACACTAAAACTATAATAGTTGCAACATATGGTGCCATACTGAAAAATTGACCAGGAAATCTTAAACCTAAAGCCTGAAGATTCATTTGAAGAATAGTAACACCTCCAAAAATATAAGCTCCAATAAGCACTCTTTCTGGTTTCCAAGTTGCAAATACAACTAAAGCTAACGCTATCCATCCTCGTCCAGCTGTCATTCCCTCTTGCCACATTGGAGCATAACAAATTGAAATATATGATCCCGCAAGAGCACACATAGAACCTCCAAATATAATTGATAAAAATCTAATTTTAATAACGCTATATCCTAATGCATGTGCAGAATTATGAGATTCCCCTACTGCTCTTAAAATCAAACCAGCTTTAGTTTTGTAAAAAAAATAACTAACCAAAAAAACAATTAAGAAAGAAAATATAACAAAAAACCATGGTGACAGACCATCAATTGGTGTTCCAATATATTGTTTGCCAAGCATCGAACTGAGACCTATTCCAAAAATAGTTAATGCTAATCCTGTAGCAATTTGATTTGACATTAAAAATAGAACTAGAAAAGCAAATAAACCAGACATGATAATTCCAGATAATATAGATACAAAAAATGCTAAAAAATAACTTCCAGTAATGACTAAGATAATAAAAGCTGATACTGCTCCTACCAACATCATTCCTTCTACACCTAAATTTAATACTCCAGATTTTTCTGTAACTAACTCACCTATACCAGCAAAAACAAGAGGTGTTGTTGCAATTAAAACAATTTGTAATATTCCAAGTATTAAATCTAAATTCATAATAATTTTTTGTAAGTTAATTTATAGTTAATTAGTAATTCTGCACCTAATAAATAAAATAAAACCAAACCCTGAAATATAAAACCTACTGCTGAAGGTATTTGTAAAAACAATTGTGCATCCTCAGCACCAAGATAAGTAAGAGCGATAACTAAAGAAGCAAAAATAATACCAATGGGGTGAAGTCTACCTAAAAAAGCAACAATAATTGCAGTAAATCCATAATTTGGAGAAATATCTCTATATAATAATCCAATTGGGCCAGATACTTCAGCTAAACCTGCAATACCTGCAAATGCGCCACAAATTGCAAAAGCAAAAAAAACTAAAGTTGTTTGATTAAAACCTGCATATCTAGCAGCTTGGGGGCTATAACCAGATACTTTTAATTGAAATCCAAATATAGTTTTTGAAAATATAAACCAAGATACAAAAATTAAAAATAGCGTTATAATTAATCCAAAATGCACCCTCAAACCATCAAATAATAGAGGCATTCTTCCAGATTCACTAAATGGTCTTGATTTAGGAAAACTATAACCAAATGGATCTTTCCAAGGTCCCACTACTAAATAATCTAAAATAAATAAAGCAACGTAAACTAACATTAAACTTGTTAAAATTTCATTTGTATTAAATTTTGTTTTTAAAATAGCAGGTATTAAACCCCACAATGCTCCTCCAATTGCTCCTGCAAAAATCATTAATGGCAACAACCAGAAAGCATTTGTATCATGAAATAATATTCCAATACCGCCACCAAAAATTGCACCCATGGTAAGTTGTCCTTCAGCTCCAATATTATAAATATTATTCTTAAAACAATAAGAGAGACCAATTGCAATTAAGGCTAAAGGAGTTGCTTTTACAAACAATTCAGAAATACCGTAGGTTGAAGAAATAGGTGAAATAAAAAATGTATACAATGCATAAACTGGATCAAAACCAAGAAGAACAAAAATAATTGAACCTGTAATTAAAGTTAAAACTATTGATATTATAGGAACAAAAAAATTCATTAAACCTGAACTCTGTGAGCGAGAAACTATAGATGGAAATAAACTATTCATTTTTTCCACCCATCAACAATCCTAATTTTTCTATTTCTATTTCACTAGTTTTAAAAGGTTTGGATAAATTACCATCATAAATGACAGATATTTTATGAGTAATTTCAATCAATTCATCTAAATCTTGAGAAATAACAATTATAGACGTTCCATTTTGAGATAATTCTATCAAAGACTCTCTTATAGAATGCTCAGCACCAGCATCTATCCCCCAAGTTGGATGTGAAATAATTAATATTTTTGGCTTAGATGATATTTCTCTACCAATGACATATTTTTGTAAATTTCCTCCGGACAAGCTTGATGCTTTAGCATCATTACCAGGAGTAATAACTTTAAATTCATTAATTACATTATTCGCAAAATCATCAACGTTATTTTTCAATATTATGCCATTTCTAATAAAATTATTTTTTGGAAATTGACTCAAAAGAATATTTTCAGATAAACTTAACTCAGGTACCGCACTATGACCCAATCTATTCTCCGGAACAAAAGAAATAGATAAATCTCTTCTTTTTTGTGGCCCATACTTTTCAATTTTTTTATTATCAAAAGTAATTGATCCAGATTTAATATTTATATTTTCTCCTGTTAAAATATCCATTAATTCTGATTGTCCATTACCAGCAACTCCAGCAATACCATAAATTTCACCCACTCTAACTTGAAAAGAAATATTTTTAAGATCTGTTAAAAATGGATCATTAAAGTCACATGAAATATTTTTTACTTCAAAGTTAACTTCGTCTTTTATATGTCCATAATTAGTTTTTAAGTCATCTAATTTTTGTCCTAGCATTTTTGTTGCCAATGTTTTTGCTGTTTGATTTGCAGTACTTGAAGTGTCTATAATTTCACCACTTCTCATTATAGTAACTGTATCACATATTGATATTACTTCTTCGAGTTTATGAGTAATATATAATATTGTACGACCTTCTTTGACAAGTGCATTTAATGTTACAAATAAACTTTCAACTTCTTGTGGTGTTAAGACTGAAGTTGGCTCATCCATAATAAGTATCTGAGGGTCTTGTAATAAAATTCTTACAATTTCTACACGTTGCTTTTCTCCAGCTGATAAAGCAGTTATTGGAGCATCTAAATCTAAGGGAAGATTATATCTTGAGCTTATATTTTCTAGCTTATTTTCTAAATCTGAATAAGACATTTTTTCATCAATTCCTAAAATTAAATTTTCTTTTACTGATAAAGAATCAAATAAAGAAAAATGCTGAAATACCATTCCTATTCCTTGTTTCCTTGCTTCTGCTGGGGAATTAACTTTAAAATCCTTATTATTTAATTTAATATTTCCTTCATCTGGTTCTAAAAGACCATATAGAATTTTTACCAACGTAGATTTTCCTGCTCCATTTTCTCCTAAAATTGCATGAACTGCATTTTTTTTAATATCAAAAGTAACTTTTTTATTTGCAATTACTCTTGGAAAAGATTTTGTAATATTTTCTATATTTAATATTGTATCACTCATAATTTAATTCAAATATTTCTGATTGTTCAAAATTATAAATCTCAATATTATTATCCGCATCTTTTTTATCAATGGTAATATATTTTTCATTCTCAAGAGATATTAGAGGAAAATGCCATACTTTGGGATTAAAATTTATACCATCACCACCGCTTACTTTGAATATTTCAATTAAATCAATTTTAGGTTTGTTACCTATTGGAGCAACTAAAACTAAAAAACCTGTAGCATTAAAAGGAAGAAATACTTGAGAACTAAAGGGGTGATTTTCTAACATGTTAATTTTTAATGGAAAGTTTCTTTTCTTTGCCTGAAAAATATTTAATCTAGATCTTTTGTCATCACCAATTATTTGAATATTTGCTAAATCAAAAAAACTATTGGTTGTATCTTTATTAATACTTTCATAATTTTTATTAGATGTTGTAATTAAATCACCATAATTTTTGAAATTCTCTTTACTAATATTCTTTATTTTATAGATCACAAAAACTTTCCAATTGCCCTGATCCGTGAAATACCACCGTCAGGATAAATATTTAACTTCAAATAATTTATTTTTTTAATGTGTTTAGATGAATTAATTTTTAATGATGAATTAGGTTTAAGATTTTTATTTTTTATTAAAAATTTCCAATTTTTACTTTCATTTATTAATTTGCTTATATTTATATTTTTTATTGAATAAAGACCTTGTACTGAGCAATGGGAAGGATAATTACCTTTAAAATAATGAGTTTCAATATTAAACTTTTCAATTAAACCGGGTTTGCCAAGTTTAATTATAACCCAGTCATATCCTGATCCTCTTCTTCTTTTAGTTTCCCAACCATTGCCCATATTTTTAGATTTAAATGGAAGTAATAAATTTTCTGCCCTTCCAAAATGTTCATCACTACATGCCACAATTTTTGAACCATTAAGGATGCTAAATAAATCAAATTTTTTATTTGGAAATTTTAATTTTGATACATCTAGATTTCCTAATAATTTTAATCTTGCAACTCCTCCATCTGGATAGATGTTCAATCTTATAAAGTTAAAAACTTTATTATTCTGTTGAGTTTTAAAACCATGAAGATAATTTGGATGAAGTTTCCTTTTTGATAAAATATTTACCCAATTAAATTTATTTTTTTCAAAATAACAAGCATCAATGCTTGCGTATTCAGGTTGATTGCCATTAAAATAGCTTGTGTCTATTTCAGCAAAATTAATTTTACCAGGAAGGCCTAATTTAATAGTAACATAATCATTTCCTTCAATTCTTTTTCTTCTTGTTTCCCATCCATCCATCCATTTCCCATTTTTATCATAAACTCCTTCTTTAAAAATTGGCTGTTCCTCTTTAAGCAATCTGGATGCTGATCCAAAAAACTGATCAGAAAAACTGTGAATTTTTGTACCTAAAACCTTACTACATAAGTTTATATAATTTTTTTGAATGTATTTCTTATTCATTAATTAATTCTGTTAATCTTAATTTTGCAATTTCTTTTACTTGTGAAATTGAATTTTTTATTTCTAAGTTTAAATCATTATTGTCCAATCTCTTTTTAAACTCTGTTATAATTTCATTTTTATTTTTATTTCTTACTGCAAAAATAAATGGAATATTAAATTTATTTTTAAATCTTGAATTTAAATCTTTAAATAAGTTAAATTCTTGTTCTGAACAATCTTTTAAACCAGATCTACTTTGTTCTTCATCAGATAATTCAGACAAACCTTTATTTATTTTTATTTTATCGGCTAGATCAGGATGTTTTTTAATTATATTTATTTTAGTTTCTTCATCTAAATTATCAAACAACTCTAAAAATATTAATATCATTTCTTTTTTATTTTTAAATGGTCGCTTTTTATCAGCATGTTCTGTTATAAATTTAGATTCTTCATAAATATTTTTAAAAGAATCAATAAATTTTTCAGAGTTATAATTATTAATATCTTCAATTTTCATCACTAAAATTTTCATACCAATAATTGGCAATTTCCTCTCTTTTGCAAATCCAAATATCATTATAACCAGAAACATAATTCAAAAATTTTACCAAAGACATAAATCTTCCAGGTCTGGCTATTAAACGACAATGTAAACCCACACTCATCATTTTTGGTTTATTGAACTCGTTTGCTTCTCTGTATAATGTATCAAATGAGTTTTTTAAGTAATTATAAAAATCCTCACCTGTGTTAAAACCTTGTAAGGTAGAGAATCTCATATCATTATTATCTAGAGTGTATGGAATAATTAGATGTTTTTTATTTTTTACTTTTATCCAGTAGGGTAAATCATCAGCATAGGAATCACTATCGTAAATAATATTTGTATTTTCTAAAATTATATTTCTTGTATTTGGGCTTGTTCTACCAGTATACCAACCAGACGGAAAATAACCAAAAATATCTTTAATAATGTTGTTACATTTTATAGTATGTTCTTTTTCAACTTCCTCAGTTATATTTTGATAGTCTATCCATCGATAACCATGGCTAGCTACTTCATACTTTGATTTAATTATTTGTTCACAAACATCAGGATTTTTTTCTAAAGCCATGCCAACGCCAAATATTGTTAAAGGGAATTTTCTTTTTTCAAACTCATTATGTATTCTCCAAAAACCCCTTCTTGAGCCATACTCATATATTGATTCCATATTCATATTTCTGGCACCAATTATTTGCTTTGCATTAATTATTTCCGATAAAAAAGTTTCTGAACCTTCGTCACCATTCATTATTGAATTTTCAGCACCTTCCTCATAATTTAGAACAAATTGAAGAGCTAGTTTTGATTTATTAGGCCAATAAAAGTTAGAGTCATTATTTCCGTAGCCTTTATAATTTCTGTCGTCTTTCATAAAAATGCTTGATTTAATATTTAGCTAAATACTGTATAAACGAATAAGTATTATGTCTAAAGGATATTTAACTACTCATGTTTTGGATACCTATAATGGTAAGCCTGGTTCTGGTATAAAAGGGTCACTTTTCAAAATTGATGGTGAAAATAAAGTTAAAATTTCAAATTTCATTCTCAATGAAGATGGCAGATGTGATGAGCCTATATTAAGTAAAGAGAATTTTATACTTGGAAAATATGAGTTATTATTTCTTTGCGGGAGTTATTTTAAGGAATTTACAAATCTTGATGAACCATTTTTTCTTGATGACGTAATAATTAGATTTGGAATTAACAAAGAAGAGCACTACCATGTACCTCTTCTTATTACCCCGTGGAGTTATTCAACATATAGAGGAAGCTAGTGTCTAAAGCGCATGTCGATTTTCTTCTGAATGAAGAAAAAATCTCTATCAAAGATTTAGACACAAATACAACGGTCTTAAATTATCTTCGAAACAATCATGAGTTAACTGGAACAAAAGAAGGTTGCGCATCTGGTGATTGCGGAGCATGCACTGCAGTTGTAGGAGAATTAAAAGAGAATAAAATTTCTTATAAAAGTATAAATACTTGTATTACTTTTTTGTACTCTCTACATGGTAAGCAATTAATAACGGTTGAACATATACAAAAAAATAAACTTCATCCTGTTCAACAATCAATGATTGATAGTGATGGATCTCAATGTGGTTTTTGTACACCCGGTATTATTATGTCAATGTATAATATGTACGAAAACAAAATAAAACCAACAGAAGAAAATATAGATAAATTTCTTTCTGGAAATTTATGTAGATGTACAGGTTATCTTCCAATTAAAAAAGCAATTAAGAATATGTATAGCTATAAAAGTAATAAATTTTCAAAAAGTAAAGTTATTAGATTATTAAAATCAATTAAGAAAACTGATATTGTTATTAAAAAAAATGATTCTAAGTTTTTCATCCATTATAATTTAAATTCTCTAATAAAAGACTATCAAAAGATTAGTAACGGACATTTACTAGTCGGGGGTACAGATCTCGCTCTTGAAGTAACAAAAAAAAGAAAAGATTTAAAAAATATTTTTTATTTAGGATCAAATAATGATTTAAATTATGTTAAAAATAAAAACAATAATTTACACATTGGATCCGCTACCCCCATAAATGATATTTTACCAATTTTAGAAAATATTTATCCAACATTTGCTAAAATGTTTGAAAGATACGGATCTGAGCAAATAAGAAATACTGCATCTCTTGGAGGTAACATTGGAAGCGCATCTCCAATAGGTGATAGTTTGCCTGTGTTAATTGCACTCAATAGTAAAATTGTAATTCAAGGAAAAGTTAAAAAAACTTTATTATTGGATAAATATTTTCTCAGCTATCGAAAAACTAAATTAAAACCTAATGAAATAATTAAAGAAATTATAATACCCATTTATAAAAAAAATATTCTTAAATGTTATAAAATTTCAAAAAGAATAGATGATGACATAAGTTCTGTTTTCATGGCTATAAATGCTAGGATTGAAAAAAATATTATTAAAGAAATAAAAATTGTTTGTGGAGGTTTGGCAGAAATTCCAAAAATAGCTGAAAAAGCTCAAAAATTTTTATTGAATAAAATATTCAATGAAGAAAATATTAATGAAGCAAAGAAAATTATTAAAAAAGAATTTGATCCAATAGATGATATGAGAGCGTCAAAAAATTATAGAACTAAAATTAGTCAAAACCTTCTAGAGAGGTTTTTAAATGAAAATAATAAAATTAAGTCAACGTTATATTAATGGATAAAATATTTACAAAAAATATTGAACATGAAAGTGCAGTAAAACATGTTACTGGAAAAGCAATTTACACTGATGATATATCAGAGCCTAAAAATTTACTTCACGCAGTAATTGGATACAGTAATTGCAGTAAAGGAGTAATAAAAAAAATTGATTATAAAGATGTTTTATCTTCAGAAGGTGTGGTAGACATTATTACTGAAAAAGACATTGAAGGTATAAATGATGTTGGGCCAATATTTAAGGGAGATAAAATATTTACTTCAAAAAATATAGAATATTATGGGCAACCAATTTTTGCAGTTATAGCAAAGACCAATAATTTAGCAAAAAAAGCTGCATTAAAAGTAAAAATAGACTTAAAAATATCTAAACCAATCGTTTCAATTGAAGAAGCATTAAAGAAAAAATCATTTGTTTTAAAACCTAAGCATCTAACTAGAGGAAATATAAAAGATGGGTTTAAAAAATCAGACAACTTTTTAAAAGGTAAATTGTATTCAGGAGGGCAAGACCATTTTTATTTAGAAGGTCAAATTGCAATGACTATTCCACAAGAAGATAATAATTTTTTAGTTTATTCTTCAACACAACATCCATCAGAAACACAGCAAATTATCGGTAAAGTTCTTAAACAAAATTACAATAGTATCCATGTGATAGTAAGAAGAATTGGTGGTGGTTTTGGAGGAAAAGAAACACAATCTTTTTTGTTTGCAGCCATTACAAGCATTGCAGCAAAAAAGTTATCTAAACCAGTAAAGTTAAGAGTCGATAGAGATGATGATATGATCATGACTGGAAAAAGGCATGATTTTTTATTTGATTATGAAGTAGGTTTTAATAATAGCGGTGAAATACTTGCTCTAAAAATAATGATGGCATCGAGATGTGGTATCTCTCCAGATTTATCAGGAGCTATAAATGATAGAGCCATCTATCATATAGATAATTCCTACTTCTTACCAAATATAGAAATTAATTCGTATAGATGTAAAACAAATACTGTTTCTAATACAGCTTTTCGTGGATTTGGAGGGCCTCAAGGAATGTTTTGTATTGAAAATATAATTGAAAACATTGCTCAAAAATTAAATCGAGAAGCAAGTGAAATAAGAAAAATTAATTTTTATAAAGATAAAATTAAAAATACTACTCATTATGGTATGAAAATTACTGACAATGTGATTGAAGATATTTTTAATAAACTAATTAAAAAATCTAATTACAAAAAAAGAAAAATAGAAATTGATAATTTTAATAAAAAAAATAAAGTTTTAAAAAAAGGAATAGCAATAACACCTGTAAAGTTTGGAATATCATTTACAACTACTCATTTAAACCAAGGTGGTGCCTTAGTTCATATCTACACTGATGGATCCATTCATTTAAATCATGGAGGAATTGAAATGGGGCAAGGATTAATGACGAAACTTGCTTTAGTGGCTTCAAATGAATTTGGCCTTAATTACGAAAATATAAAAATCTCTTCAACAGATACAGAAAAAGTACCTAACACATCAGCGAGTGCAGCATCAGCTACAACTGATATAAATGGGGCAGCAATTGTTAATGCTATAAATAATATCAAATCAGGTCTAAATGAATTTATATATGATTATTTTAAAACAAATAGCAAAATAAAATATGAAAATAATTTTGTTTATTTTGATAAAAGAAAAATATCTTTTAAAGAATTGATAAATACTGCTTACTTAAATAGAATTCCATTGTCATCTTCAGGTTTCTATAAAACAGATAAAATTAATGTTAATACAAAAACACTTCAAGGAAGACCATTCTTATATTTTACTTATGGAGCAGCGGTAACAGAAGTAATCATTGATAAATTAACGGGTGAAAATAAAATTCTTCAAGTAGATATAATTCATGATGTTGGCAATTCTATTAATAAGAGAATTGATAAAGGGCAAATTGAGGGTGGTTATATTCAAGGATTAGGTTGGCTTACAACTGAAGAAGTATCTTGGAAATCAAATGGAGTGCTAACAACTCATAGTCCTTCTACTTACAAAATACCTACTGCCGGTGAAACACCATTTAATTTTAATGTCGAAATATATGATCGTGGTTTTAATAAAGAAAAGGTTATTAATCGCTCTAAAGCGGTTGGGGAGCCACCATTTATGTTAGCAATTTCAAGTTTTATCGCATTAAAGGACGCAGTATATAATGCCAACAAAAGAAAAAATTCTGAAAATTTAATTGCACCTGCTACTGCTGAAAATATTTTAAAAAAGTTTACATTAAAATGTATCTCAAAAAGTTAAGTAAAAATATAAGTTTTAATAGTAAAATAGTTAAAGCTAAAATTATTGAAGTTAAAGGGTCATCACCCAATAGTTTAGATGACATTATTTTAATCTCAACTGATACTATCTTTGGAACTATAGGTGGTGGAAACTTAGAATATTTAGTTATAGATGAAGCGAAAAAATTAATAAATAGTAATATAGCAAACAAAGTAATGAATATTCCGCTTGGACCAGGAATTGGACAATGTTGTGGTGGATACGTACAAGTAAAATTAAGCTTACATAATAATTCCAAAGATGCACTAAAAGATGAATATATTGTTAATAATGTTAAACCTAACTTATATATCTTTGGGTCAGGACATATTGGTCAGGCATTAATTTCTAAATTAGAAAATATTAATTTTAATACTTTTATAATTGATTCAAGAGAAGATTATTTAAAAATGACAAATATCAAAGATATAAATTATTTACTTTCAAAAAAACCTTGGGAGATTGTATCAAAACTAGAAGATAATTCTTATTTTATAGTCTTAACTCACAGTCATGATTATGACTTAAAAATATTAAATGAAATTTTGAAAAAAAATAATACTTTTGTTGGTTTAATTGGATCTCTTACAAAGAAAAAAAGGTTTTATAAAAGATTGATTGATAACGGTCACAATAAATCAATAGTAGATAAAATTGAGTGTCCTATTGGAATTGATATTGGTAATTCAAAAGATCCGAATGAAATAGCTTTCTCAATAATTACAAGAATAATATCAATAAAAAATAATTTAAAACATTTATCAAATAATAAAATTAAAAAAGTTATATGACAAACATCGATTTTATGAAAAGAGCTATTTTACTATCAATTGATAATATCAAAAATAATGGAGGTCCTTTTGGGTGTGTTATTGTAAAAGAAAATGAAATTATTGCAGAAGGAGTAAATAGAGTAACATTTAACAATGATCCTACTGCTCATGCTGAAATTGTTGCTATTAGAAATGCATGTCAAAAATTAAATACCTTTAACTTAAAAGGTTGTGAATTGTATTCCAGTTGTGAACCATGTCCTATGTGCTTAAGTGCAATATATTGGTCACATATAGACAAAGTATATTATGGTAATTCTAGACAAGATGCTGCAAAAATTAAATTTGATGACAAGTTTATTTATGATGAACTATCACTAGAAATGAAAGAGAGAAAAATCCCTATCAGTCAATTATCACGTGACGAGGCAATAAAAGCATTTAATATTTGGGAAAAAGAAGAAAATAAAATAAGATATTAATATGGAATTGTTTCTTAAAATTGTTGCACCAGTTCAATCTTATGACTTCCAAACCTTTTTTCATAATTTACTTTTGTCACTACCAGCATCAGCATTATTAGGATTATTATTATTTTTTATCCTTGGGGCATTTTCAGGTTTAAAATCTAAAGAACAAAGGCTCTATATTGTAATTGCAACTACAATAGTTATAGCTTTTACTGCAGCTTTTTATAATTTAGGAGTTCCAACAGAAACTTTATTTGCGGTATATTCTGAGTGGTTACATTTAATTGTTAGATGGGTTCATATAATTGTTGGTGTAGCATGGATTGGAACATCATTTTATTTTAATTGGCTAGATAGTAGACTGGAAAGAGATGATCCAGATTTTAAACACCTTGATGGTTATTTATGGTCTGTTCATTCAGGTGGGTTTTATAGAATTGAAAAATTAAAGGGACCTCCTAAAAAACTTCCAAAAGTTCTTCATTGGTTTAAATGGGAGGCGTATGCAACTTGGATAAGTGGTTTTGTACTACTTATTTTAGTTTATTACTTAAATGCTAGCTCTATGATGTTGGGAGCAAGTGGTATTATATTAACACCCTTTCAAGCAATATTAATATCTATATTCTTACTTATAGGATCTTGGCTTTTATATGATTATCTTTGTAAAAATGTTTTAAAAGATAATGAACAAACTTTGATTGCAACTGGTTTTTTATTATTTGTATTATTAAGTTATTTTTTGACTCAAATTTATGGATCAAGAGCTGCATACATACATGTTGGAGCAATTATTGGCACCATTATGGCTGCTAATGTTTTTAGAGTAATTATTCCTGCACAAAGAAATCTTGTTTCATCAGCTGAAAACAAACAAAAGCCAAATTTAAATCTTTCATTAGAAGCAAAAAACAGATCAATACATAATAATTATTTTACACTACCTGTGTTGTTTATAATGATTAGCTCACATTTTTCTTTCACGTATGGGGCAGTAAATAATTGGTTAATTTTAGCTGTTATATCAATAGCTGGCATTTTAACTCGCCATTACTTTAATTTAAGAAATAAAAAACAATATAAATTTTGGATTTTACCATCAGCTGGTTTAATTATGTTTTTTTTAATGACTTTAAGTAGTCTTTCAATATTTGAAAAAAAAGATGCAAATGCATCTCTTTCTTTAGAATTAGTCAGTTTTAATGAAGTACAAAATATAATTAAATACAGATGTGGAACATGTCATGCTAAATATCCAACTTTTGAAGGTATTGAAGCGGCACCTAAAGGAGTTGTCTATGACACGGCTCAAGATATTGTAAATAATATAAAATTAATTAAAGCTCAGGCTATTGATGCTGAAATCATGCCTCCGAATAATCTTACTGGTATTACAAAAAATGAAAGAGAGATATTAAAAGTTTGGATAGAGCAAGGAGCAAATATCAATAATTAACTGGAATGGGGTCTAATGATCTCCATAAATACCATGTGGCTTGTGAACTATAAGGACTCCATTTTTTATAGAGTAATTTTAGTTTTCTTTCACTTATAGGAAGTTGAACTTTATAAAGTTTTGAAATAGCTTTTAAAAAGCCTAAATCACCTGTTGGAAAAATATTTGAACTTCCATAACTAAACATCAAAAACATATGAATAGTCCAATTCCCTACTCCTTTTATTTCAATTAAATTATTATAAATTTCTTCTTCAGAAGATTTATTAATATTTTTTATGAATTTCTTATTTTGTAAAAAAAATTTAGAAATATTTCTTATATACAAAATTTTTTGTCTAGATAGACCACATTTTCTTAAATCTGTAGTACTTAATTTAGATACAGTTTGTGGTGTTACACTTCTTTTAAGTTTAAAAAATTTAGTTTTCATCGAATCAGCTGCTGATACTGATATTTGTTGACCGATAATCGAATTTATTAATGAATGAAAATAATTAGAATTTAGATTTAAATATTCATTCCTATAAGTATGAATTAATTTCTTCAAAACTTTATCTTTATTTGATAGATGAATCTTACCTTTATTCCAATATTTAGGTTTCATATGAATTATTATAACAAATTTAAAAAAATAATATCATACATAAATTTTATTTTTGGAGCTTATTTATGGGCTCTAGTTATATATGCAGTATTAAGATCTACAGGTTTAATTAAGAGATTTGCATTACAAGAACATCTTTTAGGTGAGTATTTATCAATACCTATTAAATTTATTTTAAGTTTATTTTAATAATTAATATGATCTATTATTACTTTATTGCAATGGCTGCTGCACTCTGTTGGGCGGTTGCATCTTTAGTATCAGCAGATGTTACAAGAACTATTGGTGGTTTGGCTTTTAATCGTCTTAGATTATTTTTTGTATCTATAATGTTAATTACTTACACATTTTATATAAATACTTGGAATACAATTAGTGTTGATTATTTAAATGTTATTATAATTTCAGGAATTGTAGGCATATTTTTAGGTGATACTTTATTATTTATTGCTTTACAAAAAATTGGACCGAGAAGAAATAATATTTTATTTTCATTAGCTGCTCCTTTTACTGTGGTAATTAATATTTTTTTTCTAAATGAACTTGCTTCAACCATAAATATTATTGGATGTTTTGTTGTTTTTTTTGGTGTTGTTTTTGCAATTTCCTATGGAGATAAAAAAGGATCTGATCATAGATGGGAAAAGGTAGAAGGTCCACTTTATATAGGAATTATTTTATCCATTGGAGCCGCTTTGTGCCAAGCAATTGGATTAGTTATGATGAAACCTATATTATCAGATGGAGCGGATCCAATAGCTTCAGCTGCAATTAGAACAACAATTTCATGTATTTTTTTGTCATTTACATTTTTTTTAAATTACGAATTTTTTAATACAAAAGTTAATCTTACATCAAAAATTATTTACCAATCAATTCTTAGTGGCTTTTTAGGAATGGCCTTAGGTATGAGTTTACTTTTAATAGCATTACAAAAAGCTGATGCAGGTATTGTTGCAACTTTATCTTCAACTAGTCCGATAATGATATTATTTCTTCTTTGGATATTAACGAAGAAAATACCCTCTTATGGGGCATGGGTTGGAACAATTATAGCTATTTTTGGAACAGGATTAATTTTTATCTATTAATTTAATACCTAATTCTTCTAATCTTTCTTTATCTATACTTGCAGGGGCATCCATCATTAAATCCATAGCTTGTTGATTCATTGGAAATGCTATTACTTCTCTAATGTTTGGCTCATCAGCAAGTAACATAACAATTCTATCAATACCTGGTGCACTACCTCCGTGAGGAGGTGCTCCAAACTTGAGAGCATTAAGCATTCCTGAAAATTTATCCTCTAATTCTTTTTTTGAATATCCAGCTATATCAAAGGCTTTATACATAATTTCTGGTTTATGATTTCTAATTGCGCCAGAAGATAACTCTATACCATTACATACAATATCGTATTGATATGCTTTTATATCAAGAGGATCTTTTTTTTCTAAAGCTTCCATCTCACCTTGAGGCATTGAAAAAGGATTATGACTAAATTGTATTTTGTTAGTTTTTTCATCAATTTCATACATTGGAAAATCAACTATCCAACAAAATTCAAAAGAGTTTTTATTTAGTAAATTTAAATCATTACAAATTTTTTCTCTAACTTTACCAGAAAATAACTGAGCTTCTTTTAATTTATCACAAATGAAAAAAATTGAGTCATTTTCTTCAAGTTTTAATGATAATAACTGTTCTTCATTTAAATTTTTTGCAATAGGACCTTTGAAACTATTTTCTGATAATGAAATATAGCCTAATCCAGCTGCTCCCTCTTCTCTTGCCCAATTGTTTAATTTATCAAAGAAACTTCTAGGTTGATCGCCAGTATTTTTAACAATTATTCCCTTAACAACTGATCCTTTTTCTATTTGATTACTAAATATTTTAAAATTTGAACCTGCAAATACATTTGTATAATCATCTATAACAAGTGGATTTCGTAAATCAGGCTTATCAGAACCGTAAACTTCCATCGACTCCTTGTAAGGTATTCTCCTAAATGGATACGGACTTACCTTAATTTCATTATTTTTCTTATTTTCATCAAATATTTCAAATAAAACTGGTTCAATAGCATCGAACACATCTTCTTGACTTACAAAACTCATCTCAAAGTCTAGTTGATAGAATTCACCCGGAGATCGATCCGCCCTACTATCCTCATCTCTAAAACATGGTGCAATTTGAAAATATTTATCAAAACCAGCAATCATTAATAATTGTTTAAACTGCTGTGGCGCTTGAGGAAGAGCATAAAATTTACCCTGATGTATTCTAGATGGGACTAAATAATCTCTTGCACCTTCTGGAGAAGATGAAGTTAAAATTGGAGTTTGAAACTCTACAAATTTTCTATCAATCATTTTTTTTCTGATGTCTGAAATAATTTTATTTCTAAGTAAAATATTTTTATGTAATTTATTTCTTCTTAAATCTAAAAATCTATATTTTAATCTAATTTCCTCTCCATATTCAATATCAGAATTCACAGGTAGAGGAAGAATTTCAGATTTAGATAAAATTTTATAATCTTCAATTTGTATCTCAATTTCTCCTGTTAGCAGATTATTATTTATTGTTTCTTCTGATCTTTTAACAACTTCGCCAATAATTGTTAAAACACTTTCATTACTTAATTTACTTATTTCTTCAAATAAAGAATGAGTCCCATCTATTACACACTGTGTAATTCCATAATTATCTCTTAAATCAATAAATAATAGGTTTCCATGATCTCTAATTGTATCGGCCCAACCAGATAAAGTAACATTTTCACCCAAATTTTTAATTGATAAACTAGAACATAAATGAGATCTATATTTATTCATAATTTTTGAACCATCTACATTATTTCTTTTATTAATGGTATTGTTAATTGTCTTTTTTTTTCTAATGATAGTATGTCTAATTTTTTTACTATTTCATTAATACCCTGATAACTTCTATCTACCCTTCTCAGAATATACTCAAAAATTTCATTAGAATTTATTATAAATTGTTTATCAACAAGTAATTTTGTTAATATTGCTAAAAGCATTTCATCATTGGGTTGATTAATTTCTAAATTTGAAAATGTTTTCAGACGCGAGGATAAGTCATTAAATTTAAAATCAATTGAATTAATTTTAATGTCTGAAGTAATTAAGATTTTTGAATTATTTAGAATACATTTATTTACTATATGAAAGATTTTTTCTTGATCATAAAATATTAAATTATCTATTAATATGTTACTACTAATATTAAGAAGTGTTTCGTAATTATTATTATATTCAATTGCATTATTATTTTTTAACCAAATTTTAGCAAGATATGATTTGCCTGAATTTTTTGGTCCGTATAAAAAAGATAGCTTTGTATCATTATTGATAAGAGCATTGAATGCGTAAAAATTT
>CACNAF010000018.1:0-20591 GCA_902618385.1 uncultured Alphaproteobacteria bacterium
AGTGGAAAGAAGAGATACAATCATAGTAGCATCAGTTTCTTGTATTTATGGTATTGGATCAGTTGATGCTTATTCTTCAATGTCTTTTACTTTAGATAAAAATCAATCAATAAGTAGAGAGATAATTATCAGAAAGTTAGTAGAACTTTTATACAAACGTCGTGACATGGACTTTAGAAGAGGTAGCTTTAGGGCAAAGGGAGATATTTTAGAAATTTTCCCTTCTCACTATGAAGATATTTCTTGGAAAATATCTATGTTTGGAGATGATATAGAGAGTATAACACAAGTGGACCCACTTACTGGAGAGAAGCTCGGAGAACTTGAACAAATAAGAATCTTTGCAAACTCTCATTATGTAACCCCAAAGCCAACAATAAAAAAAGCAATTACGATGATTAAAAATGATCTAAAAAAACAATTAGAGATTTTTGAAAAAGAAAAAAAATACTTAGAAAGACAAAGATTGGATGAGAGAACTACATTTGACTTAGAAATGATGGAAACTACTGGAAGTTGTAGTGGTATTGAAAATTATTCTAGATATTTGTCAGGAAGACAGCCGGGAGAGCCTCCTCCTACACTTTATGAATATATTCCAGAAGACTCTTTATTGTTTATAGATGAAAGCCATCAGACATGTGGTCAAATAGCAGGAATGTACAAAGGTGATTTTTCAAGAAAATCAACTTTAGCTCAATATGGTTTTAGACTACCAAGTTGTGTTGATAACAGACCTTTAAAAAGAGAAGAATGGGATGCAATGCGTCCACAAACTATATTTGTAAGTGCAACACCAGGAGATTATGAACTTGAAAAGACAGGTGGTACCTTTGTTGAACAAGTAATTAGACCAACAGGTTTAATTGATCCACCTATTGAGATAAGGCCAACTAAACATCAAATTGATAACTTAATTGATGAATGTAAAAAGACTATAGATAAAGGTCATCGTGTTCTAATCACAACACTTACAAAAAAAATGGCCGAAGATCTTACTGAATATATCAATGAAGAAGGATTAAAGGTAAGGTATCTTCACTCTGATATCGATACATTAGAAAGAATAGAAATTATTAGAGATCTAAGACTAGGAGTTTTTAATGTTTTAGTAGGAATAAATCTTCTTAGAGAAGGTTTAGATATTCCTGAATGTGCTTTAATGGCTATATTAGATGCTGATAAGGAAGGTTACCTTCGTTCTAGAACTAGTTTAATTCAGACTATTGGTAGAGCTGCAAGAAATGTTGAGAGTAAAGTCTTAATGTATGCTGATAACATTACCACTAGTATGAAAGAAGCAATCGAAGAGACAGATAGAAGACGAACAAAACAACTAGAATATAACAAAATAAATAAAATTACGCCAATCAGTATTAAAAAGAATATTCAAGAAATAATTGAGAACACAGCTGAACAAGATCATGTTACAGTTGAAATTGATAATGCTAAAGAATTAGTTGGTAAGGATCTTAATAAACATATTAAAAATTTAGAGAAAAAAATGAATGAATTTGCTTCAAAACTTGAATTTGAAGATGCAGCAAGATTACGAGATGAAATTAATAGATTAAAGGCAAAAGAAGTGGGTCTTTCTAATAAAGTTTTGCAGTTTAAAAAGAAATAATGGATATTGTATTTTCAGAAACTAACCAAACTGGAATCATTAGACTAAATCGTCCTAAAGCTTTAAATGCTCTCAATTTAGAAATGGCAAAAAAATTCCATGACAAATTATTAGAATGGAAAGAAAAAGATAATATCTTAAGAGTATTGTTAGTAGGAGAAGGTAAACATTTTTGTGCAGGAGGTGATGTAAAATCTCTTGTTCTTTTTGGGAAAGAAAACTCTTTAAAAAATGATTTTTTTAAAATTGAGTATAAACTTAATTATTTAATAAGCCAATTTAGTAAAGAATTTCTCTCAGTTTGGAATGGTGTAGTGATGGGAGGCGGGGTTGGTTTATCAATCTATGGTGATCACAGATTGGCAACAGACAATTCAAAATTTGCAATGCCAGAATCTGCAATTGGCTTTTTTCCAGATGTTGGCGGAAGTTATTTTTTATCAAATCTTCCAGGTAACATTGGTAAGTATATTGGTTTAACGGGTGAGGTTTTAGGGTTAAATGAATTAATTTTTTTTGGATTAGCAACTCATTACTTTAAAAGTAATAAAATAGAAGATGTTAAAGAAAAATTTATTACAAGAGGAGAAATTTCACACGATAATTTTGAAGTTAAGAATGATACATATCTAATTAAAAATATGAATTTAATAAATGAACTATTCAATGGAAATATTCAAACAATCATATCAAATTTAAAAAATCATAACTCAGAGTTTTCAAAAAAAATTTTAGATATTCTTCTAGTTAAATGTCCAATGAGTCTTGCGATAAGCACTAAACTTATAGATGATGCAAAAGGTAAACCGTTAAAAGAATGTTTAGAAACTGAATATCAATTAAGTCAAAAAATAGTATACCGTAGTGACTTTGATAATGGTGTAAATTCTGTACTAATTTCAAAAGATCATAATCCTATTTGGGAACCATCAAAAATAGAGGAAATAAATTTAGAAGATCTAGATTTTTATTTTGAAACTCATACTGAAAATCTTTATCTATAATATTACAAATGAGTAATAAAATTCCTACTTCTGCAAAAGTAGTTGTAATAGGCGGTGGTATAGCTGGATGTTCTGTAGCTTATCATTTAGCAAAATTTGGATGGAAAGATGTGGTCTTGCTAGAAAGAGATCAATTAACCTCTGGAACTACTTGGCATGCAGCAGGACTGATTGGTCAGATTGGTGCATCAGCAACCATTACAAAACTTAGAAATTATTCGTTAAATTTATATAAAGACCTGGAAAAAGAAACAGGATTAGCAACAGGTTTAAAGCAAAACGGCTCTTTAACTATTGCAACAACTAATTATCGATTAGAAGAATTAAAAAGGCAAGCTACTTTTGCTCAAAGATTTAATATAGAAGTTAATGAATTAGAAAAAAATCAGATTAAGGATATTTATTCTCTTATAAATACTGATGATGTTGTTGGTGGAATATTTATTCCAAAAGATGGTCAAGCAGATCCTGTTGGTATAACAAATGTTCTTGCTAAATCGGCAAAAATGTATGGTGCTCAAATATTTGAACATTGTTCTGTAAATAAAATCCTTACTAAAAATGGATCAATAGATGGTGTAGATACAAAACATGGAAGAATTAAATGTGAGTATATTGTTCTAGCATCTGGAATGTGGTCTAGGCAGATAGCAAATGATATTAACGTTAGTATACCGCTATATCCAAATGAACACTTCTATATATTAAGTGAGCCATTAAAAGAAATTTCTAAATCACTTCCAGTTCTTAGAGATTATAATAATTGCTTATATCTAAAAGAGGATGCTGGAAAAATTTTAGTAGGAATTTTTGAGCCTAAAGCTAAACCTGCATTTACTGATACGTATAAAGTGCCCAATGATTTTTCTTTTGGAGAACTACCTGAAGATTTTGATCATTTTGAACCGCATTTAAAAAATGCTATGAAAAGAATACCATCCCTTGCAAATGTAGGTATAAGAAAATTCTTTAACGGTCCTGAAGCTTTTACTCCAGATACAAATTATCTTTTAGGAGAAACACCAGAAATAAAAAACTTTTATGTTTGTTGTGGATTTAATAGTATTGGTATTCAGAGTGCTGGTGGTGCAGGTAAGGTAACTGCAGAATGGATGATGAACGGTGAGGTTAATGATGATCTTTACTCCTTAGATATTTCAAGATTTGAAAAATTTCACTCTGAGACAAAATTTATAACTGAAAGAGTTACTGAGTCATTGGGAGATTTATACGCAATGCACTGGCCTTACAAACAATATAAATCTTCGAGAAATATTAAACTACTTCCTTTTCATAATGATTTGAAAAAAGAAGGGGCATGCTTTGGTCAAGTGGCTGGTTTTGAAAGACCAATGTGGTATGCTCTAAATGGTAAGAAACCAGAATATGAGTATAGTTATGGCTATCAAAATTGGTATGAGGCAGCAAAGTATGAAACAATAAACACAAGAAAAAACGCTGGTTTATTTGACTTAAGTGCATTTGCTAAATTTGAAATTAAGGGAGTCTCTGCCTTCAACGATCTTCAACGATTATGCTGTAATAATATTAAAAATAATCCCGGTATTACAACTTACACGCAAATGCTTAATTCAAATGGTGGCATTGTTGCTGATTTAACAGTTACTTGTATTGATACTAATTCTTTTCGTATTGTAACGGGTTCATCTGTGAGAGAACATGATAAAAAACATATTTCAGAAAATTTAAGTAAAAACACAACTTTAATTGATATCACTGAAAGTTTAGCTTGCTTTGGTATTTTTGGTCCTAAAAGTAGAGAAATTCTAACAGAAATATTTGGAGAACATTTTTCAAAGGACAAGTTTAAATTTGGAACTGCTAGAGAAATATCATTGAAAAATAATAAATTAATCTTCCAAAGATTATCTTTTGTTGGTGAACTTGGTTGGGAAATTTATGTTCCTATAAAAATATCTAGAGAAATTTATTTAGAGTTAGTTAAAGTTGGAGAAAAATATAACCTTTCACATGCTGGTGCCCATGCACTAGATATCATGAGAATGGAAAAGGGATATTTACATTGGGGTCATGATATTTCTCCAGCTGAAAACCCTTTTGAAGCTGGATTAGAATTAACTGTTAAATTAAATAAAAAAACAGATTTTATAGGTAAAGATGCTTTAAAAATAAAGAATAGAATTAAAAAGAAACAACTAACAAATTTTGTTTTAGAAAAATCTACACCAGGAAATCCTCTCTTATTACATGATGAGCCAATTTATTATAAAAATAAAATTGTGGGAGAAACAACTTCTAGCAATTATTCATTTTGTTATAATAAAAATATGGTTTTTGGATATATAGATTCAGAAATAGATTTAAAAAAATTAAATGGAAGTAATTTTGAAGTTGAGGTTGCTAAAAATAAATATGTTATGTCTGTTCAATTTAATCCATTGCATGATCCTGAAAATAATTTTACAAAAATATAGTTTTTGACGATCTAATATATGAAAATAATTAAATTATTTTTTTCTATAGTTTTAATTATATTAATAATTTTATCTATCTTTATTTATATTTTTCTAAATAATTATTAGTGATATTGAGAAGAAATTTGAAATTAAAATTAATGAAATAAATAAAACTAAAATAAATATTTTTCCAATTGTGAGGCTTAACACAAATTTAGAAATTAAAGATTACAAAAATAATTTATACTTTGATAATATTAGAATTGATATTTCTCAGCCTATATTTCAAGTTTCAGGAAATTTAAATATTTTAATTGATAATTTGAATATTAATAAAATAAATTTCAGTGAAGTAAACATTAATGGAAAAGTCAATTATATTGAAAATTATCTTAAATATAGTGACAATTTAGAAAATTTATTCGACTCAATTTATAAAATTAATGGAAAAATAACTTTAGAAACAACTAATGAAGAAAAATTTCTTATTTCATTTTTAAAATTATTCTTTGAAAAATTAGAAAATCAAAAAAATCAAAAATTTGCATTTTCTGAACTTATAAATGCTTTTGGTAATGAAACTTCTAATTTTAAAGGCGAAATAAATAAAAATAATAATATTTTAGAAACTAGCAACATTGAAATTAGCAATAAAAACAAAAGAATTCTTATAAAAGGTGAATACAATTACAGTAATAATTTTATAGATATTATTTTAAACTTATCTCAAAATAATGAAATATATTTAACTACTTTGATAAAAGGAAACTTAAATAATCCTAATATAAGTTTTGATAAAAATTCAAAATTTTTTCAAAATTCA
Organism: uncultured Alphaproteobacteria bacterium; assembly: GCA_902618385.1. Classification (GTDB taxonomy): domain Bacteria; phylum Pseudomonadota; class Alphaproteobacteria; order HIMB59; genus CACPNW01. The sequence goes on from CACNAF010000018.1 coordinate 5,893, forward strand.
AACTCAAATGAAAATAATATAATTGAAGAAAGTGTCATTCAATTTTTAAATAATTTTTTTGATTTCAATGATTGACTTATTAAATATAGTTAGCAGTGTGTTTGGATATATCCTTTTTGGATTTTTTGTAAATAAATTACAAATACTTCCAAAAAAATATATTGATTATTTTGATTTTACTGGTTTTAACATTCTTTTACCTTTAACTTTAACTATATATTTTTGGCAAGTCTCATTTCCTCAAATTAATTCTATTGGCCTAATCATCTCATTTTTTGCTTCAGGAATTTTTATATCCATGACTGGATTTTTAATTAGCAAACAATTTTTAAATTTTAAAACAGATGACTCTGCACTTTTTGGATTAGCTGCTTGTTTTGGTAACACAGTAGCAATGGGAATACCTCTTATGTATGCAGTTTTGGGTCCAATAAATACAATTCCTTATATGATATTAGTTTTTTTTCATGGTATTGTTCATTTTAGCTATACTGTTATTATAATAGAAGTTTATAGAAATAGACAAAAAAGCATTGTCGAAATTTTTTATCAAATATTATTAGGTATAATTAAAAATATTGTACTTTTTGGAATGATAATTGGTATCATTCTTAATTACTCTAATCTTATTGTTCCATCTATTATGAAGCAGCCCTTAGATATTTTTGTAAGCCTTGCTCTTCCAATGGTTCTCATTTCTTTAGGCCTTGCATTAGGAAATTTTAAAATTAGAGAAAATATTTATGGCGCAATACTATTGACTATATTAAAAAATTTTGTTCACCCTATAATTGCATTTTGTTTAGCGAATTTTATACTAGAGCTTGATAATCTCTTGGTAATTATTGTTACTATGGCTGCAGCTTTACCAAGTGGCTCACAATCATATTATTTTGCATATAGATATAATTCGCTAAAAGCTGTTGTTTCTTCAAATGTAGTATTAAGTACGTTTGTTAGTTTTTTTACACTATCTTTATTATTAGTATTTTTTGATATTACGTAGATTGAGAAATAAACGATTGTATTCTTTCTTTCTTATCCATAGTTTTAACACTAAAAGGAAAAATCTCTAACATCTTATCATATACATCAATTGCCTGTTGAAACTGGCCTTGATGAATAAAAATTAGACCCATTCCATCTAGAGCACCAAAATGTCTTGGTTCTAATTCAAGAGTTTTAATGATATCTTGCATTGATTGATCAAAATTACCCATCATGAAGTGAACTGTTGCTCTCTTATTCCAACCCTCTGCAAAATTTGGATCTTCTTCAATTAAATTATTAAAAAATCTAATTGCTAGTGGATAATTTCTCAAATTCATAGCTTGAATACCTTTCTCAAAATATTCAATTACTTTTGGATCATCAACTTCATACCAAATATTCCAAATGTCAGATATCAAATCTCTGATCTCATCCTGATTTTCAGTCTCATTTAATTTTTTAAACAAATTATTAAGCCGTGGATCATTTTGATCTGCTAATGCTATCTTACTAGCAAACAAAAGACTTATACTGACAATTAATATTTTAAAGATAATTCTCATATTTAAATGATTTTTCGGATAGATTTCTTTTCTTTTCATGCTTTCTCGTTCTCCCTGTTACTCTAGTTCTCCATAACTTAAATGATCTAGGTTTCAGATTTGTTCTCATTATTTTTATAACCTCTGATTCGGTTACACCGTGAATTCTTTTTATTTTTTCAAAAGAGGTTTTATCGCACCAGGCTAATTTAATAATATTATCTATATTCTCGTGCATATTATCAATATAGTTCTTTATTAATTAAATTCTAAAAAAAATGATTGATTTGTATTCATCACCTACACCTAATGGTCGAAAAATTAGCATTATGCTTGAAGAATTAGGTGTGGATTTTAATCCTATTTTAATAAATTTAGATAAAAAAGAGCAGTTTAGTGAACATTTTTCAAAAATATCTCCAGCAAATAAAATTCCTGTAATTGTAGATAATGATAACAACCAAACAGTATTCGAATCCGGGGCTATCCTTCTTTATCTGGCAAAAAAATATGATAAATTGCTAAATAAAGATAAGTATTGGGAAATAATACAATGGGTTTTTTTTCAAATGGCTTACGTTGGGCCAATGCTAGGCCAAGCTCATCAATATTTATTTTATCATCCTGGTAAAAGCAAATTTGCAGAAGATAAAACAAAAGGCTATGCACAACATATATATTCAATTTTGGATAAAAGACTTTCTAAACAAGAATATTTTTCGGATACCTATTCAATAGCTGATATTTCAATTTGGCCTTGGACGGCTCGTTATGAAAGACATCAAATAAATTTACATCATTATCCAAATGTTTTGAGATGGTATAAACAAATATCAACAAGACCTGCAGTTATTAAAGGATATAATTCTGTAGGCGAATTTTATGAAATCCCTAAACCTTAAGCGTTATAAAATAATACTGAGCCTGCGGTTATAATTAAAAGGATTGCTAAAAACCATTCAACAATTTTTTTTAATTTTTCATTATTAAGATATTGTCTGATAACACTTCCTCCATATGCCCATATACTAATGGAAGGAATATTAACTACTGTAGACATAATAACCATAAATAGTGTTCCAATTATTATATTTTCATCTTTTGGATAATATAATGTTACTGCAGTTGAACAGATTACCCAAGCTTTTGGATTTACAAATTGAAACAATATTGCTTCATGATATTTTAATGGTCTTGATCTATCTTCTGTCTTTGAAATATTTAAAGATCCAAACATTTTATATGCTAAATAAAGAATGTAGCCTGCTCCAACATATCTTAAAATATCATAGAGTATAGGGTAGGTGATAAACAAAGATCCAAGACCTAGACATACGAGTGCTAATTGCAAACCATGACCAGACGGAATGCCAAAAATATTAGGTATAGATCTTATAAATCCAAATTTTATACCTGATGCAGTTAAAATACTATTGTTTGGACCTGGAGTTACATACATAACAAAATTATACACTGCTAAAGCAGCTATTAATTCCCATGTAATCATTTTTTAATCTCTAAAATTTACAAATTGGACTGGTATACCTATCTTAGCATCCTCAATAAGCTTCATTACACTTTGTAAATCATCTTTTTTCTTTCCTTCAACACGAAGTTCATTCCCATTGATCTTTACTTGAACTTTTAATTTAGAACTTTTGACATCAGAAGTAATTTTTTTGCACAGTGATTGCTCAATTCCTTCTACTAATTCATACGTCTGACGAATTTTATTTCCCCCACCTTTTTCCATATCATTTTTTTTTAAACATAAAGGATCAACTTTTCGTCTAACAAAATGAGTAACAAGCATGTCATTTACTTGACCAGCTTTCATTTCATCATCAGTAATAACAACTATAGTATTTTCTTTTTTTTCAATTGAAGTATCTGATCCTTTAAAATCGTACCTAGTAGTAATTTCCCTTGTAGCATTTCCTAGTGCGTTATCAATTTCTTGATGATCTAATCTGTTTACAATATCAAAACTAGGCATTTATTTAGTTTATTACATCGTCATTTATATCTGGCAACTGTTTTTTAGTACTTAATCTTCCTAATTTTTTCATCTTTTCTACTTTTTTAGTCAAACTTCCTGAACCATCTTGCAATCTTTGTTTAGCTTCATCCATTTTTGATTTAGCTAAATCTATTGACTGATTAGCTTTTACAAACGACTCATATACACTGACTGTTTTATCATAAATATCTGATGCAGCTGATGCTATATCTTTTATTGTTTTAGATTGTTTATCAACTCGCCACATATTTTCTACAGCTTTAAGTAAAAAGGGTAAAGTTGATGGCCCAACAATAATTATTTTATTGTTCCATGAGTCTTCTATAAGTTTATTTGCCTCATTATATAAAGTAAGTAATGCTGGTTCTATTGGAACAAACATTAAAACATTATCAATTGTATTGATTCCATATATTTTTGAATAATTATCTTTACTCAGACTTCTAATCGAAGTTTTTGTTGAATCCAAAAATTTTTTCAAAAATATCTTCTTTTGTTGATTGTCATTTGTATTAGAATAATCATGCCAAGAATCTAAGGACACTTTTGAATCTATAATTATGTGTCTATTACCTGGCATATGAACAATTACATCGGGTTTTTGTAAATTGCCATCTTCATCTCTAAAAGTTTTTTGAGTTGAGTACTCTTCTCCTTCTCTTAAACCAACACTATCTAAAATATTTTTAAGTACAAATTCTCCCCAAGGACCTTGTTGAAGCGCACCACCTCTAATTAATGTATTCTCAATTCTATCTTGAGCTAAATTAAAATTTTGTAAAGATTGCTGAATTGATTGCATGTGATTTTTTAAGGAAGTAAGATCAGTATCATCTTTTATTTCAGAACTTTTTGTTTTGCGAAAAAAAAATAAAATTGATAAAAAACCAACTCCGGATAAAAAACCAATAATGAAAACAAATATAAGATTTTCAAACATCACTATTTAGATAAGATATAAATATATTATCAAATATCTAGCAATTTTCCCAATAGATACAAATATTAAAAAAAAAGTAATATTATATTTTACTGTACCTGCTGCAAATGCGATTGGATCTCCAATAATAGGTACCCATGAAAATAATAATGACCATTTTCCATACTTTTTGAAAATATCTGTAGCTTTCTGTAATAAGTATTTATTTACTGGAAACCAAGGTTTCTTAATAAGAAAATTTACAAAGTAACCACATATCCAACTGATTAGAGATCCCAAAATATTACCTGCTGAAGCAAAAAATAATAATAAAAATGGATTATAATTATTAGATAATAATAGTGCTGATAAATATGTCTCTGAAGCAAAAGGAAAAAAAGTACCTAAAGACAAACAAAAAATAAATAATGATGAATAGATCAAAGTATTTCTTATTGTTAATTTATGTTAATGTTATGTTACTTATCAATTTATGAACGATTTTCCAAAAGAAGAATTTATTTCCAGAATTGAAAAAATACAAATACATATTGAAAAAGAAAATATTGATGCTGTTATTATAACTTCACCATCAAATTTTAGATATTTCACTGGACTTGATAGTAATTTTTGGGAAAGTCCTACAAGACCATGGTTTTTAATTATTTCAAAAAAAAATCCAATAAAAGCTATAATACCATCTATTGGTATTACAGCTATGCAAGAAACATTAGTTAATGATATCGAAACTTGGGAGTCTCCAAATCCAAAAGATGAAGGAATATCTTTATTAAAAAAAAATATTAGAAATTTTCCTAAAAGTTCAAATATTGGATTTGAATTAGGAAATGAAACTTTTTTGCGAATGAGTATTAACGATTATCAGGATATTAAAAAAAATTTATCAGAATATAATTTTGTTGATGCCAGTAAAATACTTTGGAGTATAAGAAAAATCAAATCTGAAATAGAGATCAATAATATTAAAGAAATTTGTTCTATTACAAGTAAGGTATTTGATGATTTTCCTCAAAAAATTAATTTAGGAATGAGTGAAAAAGAAATTGCATCAATATTTAAAAAAAAATTAATTGAAAGTGGCGCAGATTATATTCAATACATGGCGTGTGCTTCGGGATTTAATGGTTATAATCAGATTATCTGTAACCCAACAGAAAGGGAAACTAAAGATGGTGATATTCTAATTATTGATACCGGTGCAACTTTAAATGGTTATTTTTCAGATTTTGATAGAAATTTTGGCTTTGGAAAAATTCACAAACAAGTTCTAGATGCATATAATAAATTGTGGGAAGCAACTGAAAGAACTTTAGAAATTATAAAACCTGGAATTAGTTGTTCAGAAATATATTCTAAATTATCTCAAAGTTTAATAACTAACAACGTATCAATTGGAAGAATGGGTCATGGTTTAGGCTTACAACTAACTGAGCCGCCAAGTATTATGAAAAATGATAAAACGTTACTAGAGAAAAATATGATTATAACTCTTGAACCATCAATTGAAATGGACGAAAATAAAATATTAGTACATGAAGAAAATTTATTAATAACTAAAGATTCCTATAAACTTTTAAGTACTAGAACTCCGGAAAATTTACCTATTATTAATTAGTTAAATTATTGATTCAATTTTAGGCATAAGTCTAATTAATTCCTTCGTATATTCATGCTTCGGATTATTAAATAATTCCTCTGTATCTTTTGTTTCACAAACAGCGCCATTTTTTAGTACAATTATTCGATCACACATTTGGCGAATTACAGGGAGGTCATGGCTAATAAATAGCATAGTGAGATGAAGCTCATCTTGTATATCTTTTAATAAATTCAATATTTGTGCTTGTATACTGACATCCAATGCAGAAGTTGGTTCATCACATATTAATAATCGTGGTCTTGTCGCCAAGGCGCGAGCAATAGATATTCTCTGCCTTTGCCCTCCTGAGAATTCATGTGGGTATCGATCTAGAGATTGTCTGGTCATTCCAACAATATCTATAAGGTCGTAAACATTTTGTAAAAGTTCATTATTACTAATATTTTTTTGAAAAAATTTAATTGGTTCTGCAATAATATCCTTAACTTTGAAACGAGGATTTAGAGATGAGTAAGGATCTTGAAAAATCATTTGAATTTGACCTCTACTATTATGAATTTGATATTTTTTATGTGAATTATATAGATGTTCATTATTATAAATTAAATCACCTTTGTTAGGAGTAATTAATCCAGTAATAATCTTTGCAATAGTTGATTTACCTGAACCAGACTCTCCAACTAATCCAAGTGTCTCACCTTCGAATAATTCAAAAGATACATTGTCGACAGCTTTAACTATTTTATCATTAGAACTTTTATTAGAAACAAATGAAAAACTATTACCTAAAGAATTATCATCAAAAACTTTTGTCACTTCCTCAAGCTTTAATAATTTTTGATTTTTATTTTCCCTTATTCCCCATGTTTTAATAATATTTTTAGTCAAATCCTTGGAACTAGATGTTATTTCGTTACCATCCGGGCTAATTAATTTAAATCTATCAATTTTCTTATTTGTTGGTGGCACTGAAATCACTAAGCTTCTTGCTTCTGTTGATTTTGGATTTGTTAATAATTCTTTAGTTTCACCTTGTTCAACAATATGTCCGTATCTCATAACAATAACTTTATCAGTCGTCTCTGCTATGACTCCCATATCATGGGTAATAATTATCACACCAAGATTTCTTTTCTTTGTAAGATCTTTTAGTAGTTCTAATATTTGATATTGAATACTTACATCTAAAGCTGTTGTTGGTTCATCTGCAATTATTAAGTCAGGTTCACAACTTATCGCTAAAGCTATCACAACTCTTTGACGCATACCGCCACTAAATTGGTGTGGATAGTCTTCTATTCTTTTTTCAGCGTTCTCTATTCCAACCTCTTTAAGTAGTTGAATTGATTTTTTAAGTGAATCTTGATAACTAAAATTTAAATGAGCTTGAATAGTTTCAATTAATTGATCTTTTATTTTAAATAGAGGGTTTAATGAAGTTTGAGGATCTTGAAAGACAAATCCTATTTTTTTTCCTCTAATATTTTGAATTATTTCTTCATTACTTCTTAATTCAATATTGTCTATTTTTATTGAGCCATCTGTGATTTCACCTGGAGGATCAATCAAGTTAATTATCGCATTTGCAATTGTAGATTTTCCAGATCCAGACTCACCAACAATTCCTAATATTTCTCCTCTTTCTAAAGAAAATTCTACATTTTTACTTGCAACAATAGTTTCCTTTCGTGTTGGATAACTTATGTTTAAATTTTTAACTTCTAAAAAACTCATCTCTTTTTTAATTTTGGATTTAAAGCATCTCTCATCCAATCCCCTAATAAATTAATTGATAATGCTAAAACAATTAAGAAAATTGCTGGAAAAAAAGTAATCCACCACTCACCTGAAAATAAAAAATTATTTCCAAACCTTATTAGAGTCCCAAGGGAAGGTGTTGTTGGTGGAACGCCAACACCTAAAAAACTTAAGGTAGACTCTGTAATAATTGCAAGTGCTAATCCGATTGTAGCAATTACTAAGATAGGCCGAAGTATATTTGGTAAAATATGCTTAAACATAATTAATATATTTGATAATCCAATAATTCTTGAAGCTGAGACATATTCTTTATTTTTTTCAACTAAGGTTGATGCTCTCGATACTCTTGCAAACTGAGGCCATTCTGAAATACCAATGGCGAAAATCAAAACATAAATTGCCATTTCATCATGCATTGATTGTGAGATAATTGCTCTTGCAATTCCATCAACAAGTAAAGCCATTAAAATACTTGGAATAGTTAACTGCACATCTGTAAGACGCATTACAATAATCTCATACCTACCACCAATATATCCAGCTGTTATTCCAAGAAAAACTCCAAGTATCATTGCAAAAATTATAGATGCAAAACCAACGATCAGTGAAATTCTTGAGCCATAAATCATTGTTGAAAACATATCTCTTCCCTGCTGATCAGTTCCTAATATGAAGCTAAAACTTCCTCCCTCTGACCATACTGGTGGGGTAAAGGCATCCATTAAAGAAACTGATGCTGGATCAAAAGGATTATAAGGTGCAACTATCCCAGCAAATACAGAACAAAAAAGTATAATAAAAAATATTGTTGAAGAAATTATTGCTAATTTAGAATTAAAGAAACTGTATCCAATATCAGTATCATATATTTTATTATAAGTTTTAAGTAGCATTTTAACTACCCTCTTCCTTAAGTCTAATTCTAGGATCAATAAAATAGTATGTGATGTCTACAATAAAATTTATCATAACAAATATAAAGGCTACCATGATCATATATGCTGACATTATAGGAATATCGACAAAGTATACTGCTTTGATAAATAATGACCCCATGCCTGGCCATTGAAAAACTGTTTCTGTAATAATTGAAAAAGCAATTAATGTTCCGATGTTGATACCTGTAATAGTAATAACTGGAATTAATCCATTTTTGAGCGCATGCTTATAATTAATAACACTCCTTTTTATACCTCTTGCTTTTGCAAATTTAATATAATCTGTTTGTAAAATTTCCATCATTTCAGCTCGAACTAATCTAATCACATAAGTCATTTGAAATAAACTTAACGTAACAGATGGGAGTATCAGTGCTTTTAAACCAGAAGTAGTTAAAAATCCTGTAGTCCAAAAACCTAATTGTGTGACTTCACCTCTTCCAAAGGATGGAAGAACTCCTAAAATTACTGAAAACAAATAAATTAACATTATTCCTATAATGAATGTTGGTAAAGAAACCCCTGCTAGGGAAATCACAAGAATAATATTAGAAATAAAACTGTCTCTGTGAATACCAGTATATACACCCAAGATAACACCGCTGATGATTGCAATTAAAGCGGAGACAAAAACTAATTCTAAAGTTGCAGGCATTCTTTCTGCAATTAAGTCTGAAACTTCTCTTTTTAATTGATATGATATTCCAAAATCACCTTGAATTACATTTCCTATAAAACGTGAAAATTGAACGTAAACAGGATCATTTAAACCCAATACTTCTCTAACCTCAGCACGTCTTTCATCAGAAGCATCTTCTCCAGTCATACTATTTACTGGATCACCAACAAAATTAAATAAGGAAAATGAAACAAAAGCTACAACAATCATTACAAGAATAGATTGAAAGAGTCTTTTGAAGAAATAGTTAAACATGGTTTAATTTCTGGCCAGATTACTGGCCAGAAAATATAAAAATTATTAGTTTACGTTTGCAAATCTAAATAATGGCTCGTTGTTCATTCTAATTGGAACATCGACATTACTTTTTGATGCTTGGTTGACAACTTGGTGATGTAAAGGAAGATATGTTACATCATCTTGAGTAATATCCCAAGCTTCAGCAATCATAGCATTTCTTTTATCTTGATCTGTTTCAACACCCATTGCTGCTACTAACTCATCAACTCTAGCATTACTGAAATTAACTTTATTCCAGCTACCAGCACTATCAAATAAGTACGAGTATACGTAATGACTATCAAAAGTTGGAACACCCCAACCTAACATGTACATGTCACTTGTCATACCGTTTGCGTCACCTTCTTTAACTTCTGAGAAGTGTTGACTTTTAGTTTTTGCATCAAGAGTTACATCAACTCCAATTTTAGCAAACATACCAATTGCAGCAACACAGATTGCTTCATCATTAATATAACGATCATTTGGACAATCTAGTGTAACCTCAAATCCATCCGGATAACCAGCTTCTGCTAATAGTTTTTTTGATAGCTCTGGATCATAAGGTAATCTTTCATCACGTGCAGCTGTATAACCGTTTACACCAGGAGCAGTGATAATTCCTGCAGGAACACTTTGTCCTCTCATTACCTTATCCTTAATAGCTTCCATATCTAAAGCATGGTACATAGCTAAACGAACTCTTTTATCTGCAAAAGGATTTTTACCTTTGATATTAGATGAATTTAATTCAGCAGAACCCTGATCCATTCCAAAAAATATTGTTCTATTTTGAGGAGTCATTTTTACACCATGTCCAGCAGAAGATTTGATTCTCTCAATATCTTGAACAGGAACAACGTTTGTATAGTCAATTTCTCCAGATAGAAGTGCTGCAACTCTTGTTGCATCATTTGCAATTGGAAGTAATTCAATAGTATCTACATTGAAAGTACTATCATCGCCCCACCAATCATTATTTTTTTCAAAAACAGTTCTTACGTCCTGTTCTCTAAAAGTAATTTTGAAAGGTCCAGTTCCGTTTGCATTAGAAGCACAATAAGATGTTTCACCTGCATCCCAGTTGTATGAAACTTCACAACCATTTGCTTTTGCCCAATCTTCAGACATTACAAATATCTGAGTTAATTGATTTAAAAGAATTGGATTTGGTCCATCTGTTACAATCTGAACTGTGTGATCAGTTAATGCTGATGCTGATTTAATGCTTTTAATTAAATCTACCATATCAGATGGGGCAGTTTTTGCTCTATTGATACTAAAAGCAATATCACTAGCTGTTAAATCTGATCCATCATGAAATTTTACACCTTTACGAATTGTAAATATCCAAGTGTCATCAGCAGTTGTTTTCCATGATTCAGCAAGCTGAGGAAGTATTTCCATATTAATACCTGGAGTTACTAAACCTTCATATACTTGACGCGAAACCATGTGAGTTGGTCCTTCGTTTTGTGCATGCGGATCAAGAGTTAAAGAGTCACCAGGCATTGACCATTTAATAGTGTTTGCAAATGCTGGTGAGAAAATACCCATGAAAAGCAAAGACAAAACAATGCTTAAAGTCTTTTTCATATTATTTCCTCCATAGAAATTTGATTTTAGACCCATACAACTTCAATGGAAATATTCAATATTATTAGTATTAATAAGTGCTATATTTTGTCATAATTATTAGTATTTATTTAAACATACACCTTGGAGGAGGCTTGATATAGTGAAAAAAATAGAGAAGGCACAAGAGATCTCTAGAATACTAAATCGTATATACAGAAAAGTACCTATTCCCCTTAACCACAAAAATAAATTTGAATTAGTTATAGCTGTACTTCTTAGTGCTCAATGTACAGATGAAAGAGTTAATCAAGTCACACCAATACTTTTTAAAAAAGCTAACACAGCTATAAAAATGACAAAAGTGCCAAAAAAAACAATTTATAATATTATTCGCCCTTGTGGTTTGGCACCTCAAAAATCAAAAGCAATTTTTGAACTATCAAGAATTCTTGTAAAAAAATTTAAAGGCAATGTTCCAGAAAGTTTTGAGGAATTAGAAAAATTGCCAGGTGTTGGTCACAAAACAGCCAGTGTTGTTATGTCTCAAGGATTTGGTCATCCAGCATTTCCAGTTGATACACACATTCATCGTTTAGCTCAACGTTGGGGTTTAACAAGTGGTAAAAATGTTGTGCAAACAGAAAAAGATTTAAAATATCTTTTTCCAAAAAAATCTTGGAACAAACTTCATTTACAAATAATATTTTATGGAAGAGAATTTTGTCAGGCAAGAAGTTGTTATGGTTTGGAGTGTGAAATATGCAAGGTTTGTAATCCAAAGAGAAAAACACCTATTAAAACAAAAAAGTAGTAATTAAAAAGGCTGAAATACAACAAGTATAAGTATAAAAATCAATATTACTGCTGGTGCTTCATTTGTAATTCTAAAAAACTTAGTGGAGTATTTATTTTTATCATTTTTAAAATCATTAAGACATTTTAAACAAAAAAAATGATAACCAGATAATAAAATTACAAATAAAATTTTTAAAAGCAACCAAGTATCAATACCCACATAATGTGTAAGTGTAAAACCTGATATCCACGTCACTATAAAAGCTGGAAACATTATTATTCTGTACAATTTTCCTTCCATTAGTTTGAATGTTTCTGAGGTTTCTTTTGTAATTTCAGGATTAGCATGATTTACAAACAAACGTGGCAGATATAAAAGTCCAGCCATCCAAGCTATGATACTAAAAATATGAATAACTTTCAGAGTATTAAATAACATTATTTATTCCCATACCGCGTGAGGAGGCATTGACATTAATATAGCATCAACATTCCCACCAGTCTCTAGACCAAATTTTGTACCTCTATCATATAATAAGTTAAATTCAGCATAGCGACTACGCTTAATTAATTGTATCTTTTTTTCCTCTTCATTCCACTCCTCATCCTTAAGTGCAATTAAAGTATTTTTGATAAACTGATGAAAATAAGTACCTACGCTTTGGACAAATTCAAAATCTTTTCCCCAATCGCCAGTTTGAAGGTAATCAAAAAATATTCCTCCAACACCTCTTGGTTCGTTTCTATGTTTAAGAAAAAAATAGTCATCACACCATTTTTTAAATTTAGGATAATATGATTTATCATATTTATTACATAAAACTTCTAAACCACGATGATATTTTTTCTCATCCTCAAATATTAAACAAGGTGTAATATCCATGCCTCCACCAAACCATTCCTGAGTGGTTTTAATAAATCTCGTATTAAAATGCATAGAAGGAATTTTAGGTGAAACAGGATGTAAGACAACACTGATGCCAGTTGCATTATAATTTGGATCTTCTTTAGCACCCGGAATAGCATCTCTCATATTTTCGTTAAATATCCCAGCAACGGTAGAAATATTTACTCCACCTTTTTCAATAATATTACCCTTAATTTTACTCATTTTACCACCACCATCACCTTTGTGATCCCAGTTACTTATTTCAAATTGATTTTCATCAATGTTTTGAATAGTTTCAACTAAGTTATCTCGTAATTTTTCAAACCATTCTTTTGCAGTATTAAATTTGGGATCAGCAATCATAATGGCCAACCTTGAGTATGTTTTTTTATCAGATGTACAAAAACATCTATGTGATCATCATGATCATTCAAGCAAGGTATATAATGATAATTTTCTCCACCTGACTCCATAAAATATTCTTTATTTTCTTCTTCAAGTTCTTCAAGTGTTTCAAGACAATCACTGCTGAAACCAGGAGATATTATATGTATATTTTTAATCCCTTGTTTTGGTAATTCTTTTAATGTTTCACTTGTATATGGCTTTAACCATTCCTCTCTTCCAAATCTACTTTGGAAAGTAGTTATTATCTCATCATCGGATAATCCCATATATTCTTTAACAAGTCTTGTGGTTTTAAGACAAAAGCAATGATAAGGATCACCATTCGTCAAATACCGTTTTGGTATACCATGATAACTAAAAATAATTTTTTGTGGTTTTGAAGTTTTTTTCCAAAATGACTTTATTGAATTTGACAATGCTTCAATATAATTTTTTTCTTCAAAGTACTGATTGATAAAACGCATTTCAGGTATCCAACGCCATTTTTGTAATACATTTGTTACTTCATCAAATGTACTACCTGTTGTTGCAGCACAATATTGTGGATACATAGGTAGAACTAATAATCTTCTTACTTGTTTTTTTTGAAGTTTTAACAAAGCATCTGGAATAGATGGATTGCCATAACGCATCCCAACTTCAAAAACTATATTTTCATTTTTTGAAGAAAAAGATGATTGGATTTTATTTAATTGTCTATTTGCGATATCTAAAAGTGGAGAACCCTTATCAGTCCAAATTTGTTTATATGCTTCTGCTGACTTTGATGGTCTTATTTGTAAAATTACTAACTTCAATATAATTTGCCATAAGATTTTAGGTAATTCAATTACTCTAGGGTCTGACAAAAATTGATTAAGATAAACTTTTAGTTCTTTTTTATTTGGAGCATCTGGAGTGCCTAGGTTAGTAATTAAAACACCAATTTTTTCTTTACTCCCGTGCTCATAATCTTTTTCACCTATATATTTAACCATATCTATTAGCTAAATTCTTTTCTGATATTTTCTATAAATAAATGAACATTTTTTTCTGGAGTATTTTTGTTAATTCCATGTCCAAGGCCACAAATCCAGCCATTAAGATTTTCAATTGATTTCATTTTTTTAATAAAATCTTTTAAATCATTAAGAAATATATCTGTTTCGCTTAACATTAATTGTTCATTAAAATTTCCTTGAATAAATCCATGTTTTTGATTTTCAAACATAAATTTAAGATCTATTGTGTTATCATAGCCAAAACCAGCAAAGGGAAATCTGATGATAGAATTAAGATCT
>CACNAF010000019.1:0-18059 GCA_902618385.1 uncultured Alphaproteobacteria bacterium
TTACTCAAGGTACAAGTGCTTCAGATGATGAAATATTAAATTCAGATGTTATAGAAGTATTAAAGACAAATCGTGGTGGAAAAACGACTTATCATGGACCTGGCCAAAGAATTGTTTATTTTATGTTAAACTTAAATAATAAAAAAAAGGATATAAGGAAGTTTATTTCTGTAATTGAAAATTCTGTAATTGATTTTTTAAAGAACTACAATGTTGAAGCAAGAGCATTTAAAGATAGAGTCGGTATTTGGGTAATTAAGAATAATAAAATGACATTTGATAAGGAAAAAAAAATTAGTGCTATTGGTCTTAGAGTTAAAAAATGGATTACTTATCATGGAATGAGTTTTAATATTGATCCTGATTTAAAATATTATAATTCTATTCATTCATGTGGATTAAAAGAGTATACAAATACTTCATTGAATGAGTTAGGTATTAAAATAGATCAAAAAGAATTTGATGAAGGTTTTAAAAAAATTTTTTTAAATAAATTAAAAACTATTTAATTCTTTTTCTAAATTTTCTTTGAATTTTAATTTATTTTTTTTAATAAAAGTAAGAAAATAATCGGGTAATTCTGAAATAAAACTAAATTTTTCTTCATAAATTGTAAATTTCAGAGCAAAGGCATGTAACATTAGTTTTTCATTATTGTACTTAGAATTGATATTATATTTTTGATCACCTACTATTGAGCAACCAAGATTTTTTGAAACTTTTCTTAATTGATGAGTTTTGCCAGTTTCAGGATTATATAGAATTTGAGTTATGTTATTTTTGTTACCTATAACAACGTAGTTAGTTATTGTTTTCTCAATTTCCTGATTTTTATTTTTTATATTTAAAAGAACTTTAGAATTTTTATTTTTTGGACTTCCTTCACATAAAGCAATGTAAAACTTTGTAATTAAATGTTGCTTAAAAAGTGTTGAAAAATATCTTGCATATTTTAAATTTTTCGAAATCAAAAGCAAACCTGATGTTTCTTTATCAAGTCTGTGAACGAGTCTATAATCGGGGTTAATATTTTTTATTATATGGTCAATCGAAACATTTACTTTGCTACCTCCTTGTGTTGCAATATCTGACCACTTATTGATAACTAAAAAATTGTTATTTTGAAAAATAATTGATTTATTAAACTTTTTTAAATCATTATCTGATATGTTAATATTTTTCTTATAAATTATTTTATTTTTGTAAAGTTCTTCATGGAAATTTAAGATAATTAAATTATCATTTAATTTGACAACATAATTTGCTTTTGTACGAGAGTTATTAATTAAAATATTTTTCTTTCTTATATTTTTTTCAATAAAACTTTGTGTAAGAGAGGTAAATAAGTTCTTTAAATACTTATCAAGCCTAACTTCATAATCTTTCTTAATATGTATTTTTTTTATCAAATTAAAACTTATTAATTAACATTCCAAAGTATGCAAATAAAATGCAGACAAATATTGAAATAGAAATATATATAAATGCTATAAGGATTTTTTTAGAAATAATTAAATTAACAACTTCATAGGAAAATGCGGAAAAAGTAGTAAATGATCCAAGTAAACCTATAATTAAAAAAAATTTAACAAAATTTTCGTTAATGTTTTTTGAGAAATCCGAAGTTACAAGATATCCAATCAAAAAACAGCCTATAATATTTACTGTAAGAGTTCCATAAATACTTGAGGTAAATATAGTTTTGCTTAAGTTTGTTAGAATATATCTTAGTATTGCTCCAGTTGCTCCACCTGTAGCTACAAAAATTAAATTAATCAATATTTTCTAAATTGGAGGTTGTTGTTCTACTTCTTCGGTAGATTTTTTTTCAATAACTGGGCCACTATCTAATCCCTTAGCCGCCTCATCTCTATCAACAAATTCAATAACAGCAGTTGGTGCATTATCACCGAATCTATTACCTAACTTAACAATTCTTGTATATCCGCCAGCCCTAGCCTTATATCTTTCGGCAAGAACATCAAAAACTTTTTTTGACATTTTTTGATCTTGTAGAATGGATACTACTTTTCTTCGTGACAATAAATCACCTTTTTTTCCTAGAGTAACAATTTTTTCAACAAATCTTCTAAGTTCTTTTGCTTTCGCCAAAGTTGTAGTTATTTGCTCATGTTTTATAAGAGCATTAGACATATTCATGAACATTGCTTTCCTGTGGGATGAAGTCTTATTTAGTTTTTTATTTTTAATATTATGCTTCATATTTATTTATTAAAAGGATCCTCATATTTTTTTGCAAGTTCATCAATATTTTCTGGAGGCCAATCAGGAACAGACATTCCAAGATTTAATTCCATTTGTTGAAGTACTTCTTTAATTTCATTCAGAGATTTTCTACCAAAATTTGGAGTTCTAAGCATTTCTGACTCTGATTTTTGGACTAGATCTCCGATATATATGATGTTATCATTTTTAAGACAATTCGCAGATCTAACAGACAGTTCTAATTCCTCTACTTTTTTGAGAAGATTAGAGTTAAATGATAGGCTTTCAACTTGTGATTGATCAGTAACAATTTCTGGTTCATCAAAATTTATGAAAGGTTGCAGTTGATCCTGTAAAATTCTAGCAGCTAATGCAATTGCATCATCTGGTGTGATTGCTCCATTAGTTTCAACTTCAAAAACTAATTTGTCAAAATCAGTAACTTGTCCAACACGACTATTTTCAACTTTATAAGAGGCTTTTACTACAGGGCTGAACATGGCGTCTAATTTTATTTCTCCAATTATTTTATTTTCATCCTGTGCAACCTCCGCAGTTACGTATCCTTTACCTGTTTCAATATTTGCTTCAATCTCAACATCAGCATTGGAGTCTAGAGTCATTATTAATTGATTAGGGTTCATTATCTCAGTTTCAGAATCAGTTTCAAAGTTACCAGCTCTTAGCTCTCCTGATCCAGATGATTTTAAATACATTTTTTTTAGACCAGGTGAATGAACCTTTACAGCTATTGATTTTAAGTTAAGAAGTATATCTGTTAAATCTTCTTTAACACCAGGAATTGTAGAAAACTCATGAACTACTCCTTTAATTTTTACAGAAGTAATAGCTGCACCTTGAAGCGATGATAACAATATTCTTCTTATAGAATTCCCTAATGTCAGACCAAAACCACGCTCTAGTGGTTCAGCAGTAAGTTTTCCAATTTTTCCATTACTTTCTTCAACATTAACTTCCATCTTTGTAGGTTTAATTAATTCACTCCAATTTTTTTGTAACACTTAAATACTCCTTTATTTAAACTCTTCTTCTCTTTCTTGGTCTGCATCCATTGTGAGGTATTGGTGTTACATCTTTAATTGACGTAATTACATACCCAATAGATTGCAGTGATCTCAGAGCTGACTCCCTACCGGACCCTGGGCCAGATACTTCAACTTTAAGATTTTTTAAACCATATTCTTTTGCCTTATTACCTACATCTTCTGCTGCAATCTGAGCAGCATAAGGTGTAGATTTTCTAGAACCTTTAAAACCTTTATGACCGGAAGATGACCATGCTATAGCGTTTCCTTTTTCATCTGTTATGGTAATGATTGTATTGTTGAATGATGAAATTATATGTGCAATGCCAGAAGAAAACTTTTTTTTAACTTTGGATTTTTTTTTATCAGCCATTTTAACCTTTTGTAACTTTTTTCTTACCAGCAATAGCAACAGCTTTACCTTTTCGAGTTCTTGCATTTGTATGAGTTCTTTGTCCTCTAACAGGCAATTTCTTACGATGACGAAGACCTCTATAACAACCTAAATCGTTTAACCTTTTAATATCTAATGATATTTTTCTTCGTAGATCTCCTTCTACAGAATAGTCTTTGTCTATTAAATCTCTTATTTTGTTAATCTCATCATCATTTAATTCACTTACACGTTTGGTAATATCTATTGAAGCGTCTTTGCATATATCGTTTGCTGTTTTATTACCTATTCCAAATATATAGGTGAGTGCAATGTTTACTTTTTTACTTGTTGGAATGTTGACGCCTGAAATTCTAGCCATAATGAAATCCTAAGAAATTGAATGAGGGTGAATACATGATAATTACACATTTAGTCAAGACTAGATATCTTAAATTTTGGCAGATTTTCATGATTTTTTTAAGATTTCCTTTATTTTAGATGTTATTTCATCAATTTTATTTATTCCATCAACTTCATGAAAGATTTTTGGCTGAATTTCTTTATAAAACTGAGATACTTTTTCTGTAGTGTGCAAATATTCATTATATCTTGTTGTAATTACATCTATCTTGTCATCGTCTCTACTTTCTTCAGAAGATCTTTTAATAATTCTTTCCTTTAAAATATCAAAACTAATTTGAATATTAAAAATATAATTTATTTTATTTGATTGTTTTTCTAAAAAATTATTTAGAAATTTAGCTTGCTCTAAAGTTCTTGGGTATCCATCTAAAATAAAACCTTTACTTGCTTCATTTGAAAGTCTGGAGGAAACTATAACATTAAGTATTTCATCAGAAACTAATTTTCCAGATGACATAATCTCTTTCAATTTCATAGATAAGTTATCTTTTTCAAGTATTTTTTTTCTTAGTATTTCACCAGTTGAAAGATGAGGTAACTTTAAATATTCAGAAATGATTTTAGCTTGAGTTCCTTTTCCTGCTCCCGGTGGGCCAAAGAAAATAATATTAGTCAATTTACCTTCTACCCTTTAATTTAGTTTTTTTAAGAAGACCTTCGTATTGATGTTGAAAAAGATGAGATTGAACTTGTGTAATGAAATCTATCATAACAACTACGACTATTAACAATGCTGTGCCCCCAAGATAGAAAGGAATTGATGTTCTGGACAAAAGAAATTCTGGTAACAATGCAACAAAAGTTAAATATATAGTTCCAATAGTTGTTAATCTAATTAATACATATTCAATGTACTTTGCAGTATTCTCACCTGGTCTTATTCCTGGAATAAATCCACCATATTTTCTCAAATTTTCTGCTTGTTCATCTGGATTAAATACTATTGAAGTGTAAAAAAATCCAAAAAATATTATCATTGCTGCATACAAGGCCAGGTATAATGGTTGACCTCTTCCTAGATAACTAGAAATTAAAATAAAAATATCGCTAGATGATCCTGCTCCAAAACCTGACATAGTATTTGGAAGAAGAAGGATTGAAGATGCAAAAATAACTGGGATAACACCTGCTGTATTGATTTTTAGTGGTAGATGAGAACTTTGTCCTCCATAGATTTTGTTCCCAACTTGTCTTTTTGGGTATTGTACTGGTAAACGTCTTTGTGCCTTCTCAATAAAAACTATAAAAATAATTAATAAAAGTACTAGTATTAGTATTCCTAATATAAAAGCGATACTTAATTCTCCCGTTCTTCCTAGCTGCAATGTACTAACAAATGCACCAGGTAAATTTGCAATGATTCCAGCTGTTATGATAAGAGAAATTCCATTACCTACTCCCCTTGATGATATTTGTTCTCCTAACCACATCAGAAAAACAGTTCCTCCAACTAAAGTAATAACTGTTGTTAATCTAAAAAATAAACCAGGTTCAAAAACAATATTTCCATAAGTGGTCTGCATAGATTCCAAACCTATGGATACTCCGTATCCTTGAACAGCAGCAATCAAAACAGTAAAATATCTAGTATACTGTAATAGCTGCCTTCTTCCTTTAGATCCTTGTTCCTTTAAAGATTTTAGAAAAGGAATTGCTGATTGCATCAATGTCATGATTATTGATGATGATATATAAGGCATAACTCCTAATGCAAAAATACCCATCCTTCCAAGAGCGCCTCCAGAAAATGTATCAAAAATTCCTAATATACCTGATGATTGTTGTTCAAAAAATTGTTGAAGAGCTAAAGGATTAATTCCAGGTATGGGTAGAAAAGTCCCTAATCTAAATACAATCAATGCTCCAAGAGTAAATAAAAGTCTTTGTCTTAGTTCGGTAGCTTTTCCAAGGGCTCCAAAGTTTAAATTATTTGCTAATCTATCTGCAGCTGTAGCCATTTATAGTTTTTTAAGTTTAATTTTACCACCATGTTCTTCTAATACTTCAATAGCTTTTTTTGAAGCATAAGAAATTTCTAAGTTGGTATTATTTTCTGGTTTTCCAACATTCAAAAGTTTTAGACTACCTTTAGATCTTTTAAAAAATTTTTTATTAAAAAGATCATCCTCAGTAATATTTTCTGGGTTAATTTTGTATTTTTTAACCAGGTTATTAATCATACTAAAACTAATATTCTGAACTTTGTTTTTAAAGTAATTTTTAAAACCTCTTTTAGGTAAACGTCTATAAAGAGGCATTTGACCTCCTTCAAAACCATTTATAGATACTCCTGATCTCGATTTTTGACCTTTAACACCTCTTCCAGAAGTTTTACCAAGCCCTGATCCAGAACCTCTGCCTCTTCTTTTATTTTTTTTAGCAGAAGTTAAAGTAGATTTTATTTCGTTATATTTCATAATTACTTTTATTTGTTATTGTTAATTTCATTAATTTTTTTTGATCGTTTAGCGGCTACAGATTTTGGTGATTCAGACATTTTGAAAGCATTTAAAGTAGCTTTTAACATGTTATGAGGATTTGACGTACCTGTAGATTTAGCTACAACATCTTTAATTCCTAAAGATTCAAATAAAGCTCTCATCGGCCCCCCTGCTATAATACCTGTTCCTGGTGCAGCTGTGCGAAGTATCACTTTTCCAGCTCCAAATCTACCAATTGTATCGTGATGTATTGTTCTGTTTTCCTTTAAATGAACTCTTATCATTTTACTTTTAGCATTTTCAGTAGCTTTCCTTACAGCCTCAGGGACTTCTTTAGCCTTACCAGTTCCAATACCTACTCTGCCCTTATTATCTCCAACTATCATAATTGCAGCAAAACCGAATCTTCTTCCTCCTTTTACTACCTTAGCTACTCGATTAATTGTAACTAAATGCTCACTCAAATCATTTTTATCATTTTCAAACATGTTTACCTCTAAAAATTTAGTCCTTCCACTCTTGCAGCATCAGCGAGTATTTTTATTAAACCGTGATATTTATATTTACCCCTATCAAATGAAACTTTCTCAATACCTTGAGATATTATTTTTTTTGCAATATTTTTACCAATAAGCTCTGCAATTTCTTTTCTTGAAAGATTTTTATCTTGAAAAGATTTTTCATTAGATGAAGATGATGCCAATGTTATGCCCTTAGTATCATCTATTAATTGGGCATAAATGTGGTTGTTAGATCTAAATACAGAAAGTCTATTTCTATTAGAAATTTTCTTATTCTTATATCTAACTCTTTCTTTTCTATCTCTCATTTTATTTCTTTTTTCCTTCTTTTCTAAAAATATACTCATCTAGATATTTAACTCCTTTACCTTTAAAAGGTTCAGGCTTTCTAAATGATCTTATTTTTGCTGCAGCAGCTCCTAGTTTTTCTTTATTAATACTCGATAGTTTAATCAAATTCTGTTTTGGACATTCGATTTTTACATCATTTGGGATATCAAAATTAATATCATGACTGTAGCCAAGCTCGAGTTTTAGTTTATTACCCGAAACACTAGCTCTATACCCAGTTCCATTTAACTCTAAAGTTTTTGAAAAACCATTAGTTACTCCATTTATTGTATTAGCTACAATAGCTCTAGTGGTCCCCCAGTTTGGGTCTATATTATTTTGATTTAACGGTACAACCTTAACTTCATCATCTGTAATATTTACGTTGTAATTGTTATTAATATCTATATTTATTTGACCAAGCTTTCCTTTTGCGGAAAAAATACCATTATTGAAACTACACTCAATGTCTTTTGAGATTTTAATTGGATTTTTTGCTATTCTTGACATCAAAATACCTCACACAAAATTTCGCCACCAACATTATTTTTTTTTGCTTGATGATCAGACATAACTCCTTTTGGGGTTGAAAGAATTGATATACCTAAGCCACCGTATGGTTTATTAAGCTCGTTTATTTTTGAGTATTTTCTTATGCCTGGTTTTGAAACTCTTTTAATTTTTTTAATTACAGGAGTGCCGTTATAATATTTTAAATCAATCTGTATGGAGTTAACTCCTTTTCTTTCTTCTATATTTTTAAAATCTCGAATATAACCCTCATTTTTGAGCACATTTAAAACATTAATATTTAATTTTGATTTTAAACACAAAGTTGATACCTTATTTGCTTGATGTGCATTTTTAATTCTAGCAAGCATATCTGAAAGCGAGTCATTAAAAGCCATAATTACCTCCTACCAACTTGACTTTACAACACCAGGTATGTCACCTGACATTGAAAGTTCCCTTAATTTAATTCTAGATAAACCAAATTTTCTATAATTACCTCTTGGTCTTCCAGTTATTTCACATCTATTTCTATGTCTGATAGCTGATCCATTTCTTGGAAGGTCATTTAATTTATTTTGAAAACTAATTCTATCCTCTAGGGAGAGTTTTTTATCTTTAATTTTAGATTTCAAAGCTTCTCTTTTGCTTTTATATTTTTGAATTAATTTCTGTCTAAATAAATTTTTTTGGATTGAACTAAGTTTTGCCATTTTACTCCTTAATTAATCTGGTTTTGTTTAAAAGGCATATTAAAACTCTTTAATAACTCCAATGCCCCATTATTATTTTTTGCAGAAGTACAAATTGTAATATCCATACCCCTTACCTTATCAACTTTATCAAAGTTTATTTCTGGAAATATTACATGCTCTTTAATTCCCATTGAATAATTCCCATTACCGTCAAAACTATTTATATTGAGACCTCTAAAGTCTCTTATTCTTGGTATTGCAATATTTACTAATCTATCAAGAAATTCATACATTATTTTATTTCTAAGCGTTACTTTTACACCTAAAGGCATACCTTCTCTTATTTTAAATCCTGATATTGCTTTTTTTGATTTTGTTTTAATTGCTTTTTGACCAGATATTAACGTTAAATCTTCTAAAGCTTTATCAATTAATTTAGAGTCATCTTTTCCATCACCAACTCCCATATTTAAAATAATTTTTCTTAACCTAGGAACTTCAAAAATATTTTTTAGACCTAGTTTATCTTTTAAATCAGTTTTGATAACATTATTGTATTCTTCTTGCAGTCTACTCATTTAAATTTCCTTACCTGAAGATTTATTAACTCTTATTTTATTTTTATTATTAAACTTGAAACCAATCCTTATTCCCTTTTTTAACGCTGGATCATAAAAAGCTAAATTTGAAATATGGATTGGCATGTCCTTATCGATTATTCCACCAGGTTGATTATTATCAGGTTTTTGATTTTTTTTAACCTTGTTTATTTCTGCAACAATTGCTTTCATTTTTTTTGGGATCATTTTTACGATTTTACCCGTCTTCCCCTTATCTTTTCCGGTAAGAACAATTACCTCATCACCTTTTTTTAATTTAAATTTTTTATTCATCATATTACCTCAGGTGCTAAACTTATTATTTTCATGAATTTTTTACTTCTCAATTCTCTAGTTACCGGGCCAAATATTCTTGTTGCAATTGGTTCTTCTTGTTTGTCTAACAACACTGCTGCATTTTTATCAAACCTTATTGCTGTTCCGTCAGTTCTTTTAAAATCTTTCGATGTTCTTACAACAACTGCTTTATATACATCACCTTTTTTAACTTTAGCTCTTGGTAAAGCATCTTTTATAGAAACAACAATTATATCACCTATAGATGCAGATCTTCTTTTGGATCCTCCTAATACTTTGATACATTGAATTTTTCTTGCTCCAGAGTTATCTGCTACAAATAAATTTGATTGCATTTGTATCATGATTTTTCTCCAGTATTTGATAACACTACCCATTTTTTTAATTTTGAAATTGGTTTTGACTCTATGATTGAAACATTATCACCAGCTTTAAATTCATTGTTTTCATCATGAACATGATATTTTTTTGATAATCTAATAATTTTTTTATATAATTTATGTTTAATTCTCCTAGTAACATCAACAACTATTGTTTTATTTGAGTTAGAAGAAACAACAACACCTGACAAAATTCTCTTAGGCATTTTTTGCTCCCTTTAAATTTGTAAGTTTAGTTTTCAATCTGGCAATTTGTTTTTTTGCGATTTTAATCTGTGCAGTTTTTTCAAGCTGGCCTGATGATTTTTGAAAATTTAAATTTAAAAGTGTTTTTTTAAGACTAAGATTTCGTCGGATATTTTTTTCTCATTTAAATTTATTTTAGTATTCATTATATATTTCTCTCAACAAATTTACATTTTATAGGTAATTTAGCGGCAGCTAAATCCATTGCTTTTCGAGCATCATTTACATTTACTCCGTCAACTTCAAACATGATCCTACCTGGTTTAACTCTACACGCCCAGTATTCTATGGATCCCTTACCTTTTCCCATTCTAACTTCAGCAGGTTTTTTTGACACTGGGACATCTGGAAATATTCTAATCCACATTCTGCCAGCTCTTTTCAAATATCTAGTAATAGCTTTTCTAGCAGCTTCAATTTGTCTAGATGTTACTCTTTCAGGCTCCATAGCCTTCAGACCATAACTTCCATAATTTAGAGCAAAATTACCTTTGGAATTTCCATGTATTCTACCTTTAAACTGCTTTCTAAACTTGGTTTTTTTTGGTGATAACATATTCATTATCTTACGCTTCCTTGGTCAATTTCTTTTTTTTCACTTGCATATGGATCTTTCATAAGTATTTCACCTTTGTTTATCCAAACCTTAATACCGCAAATACCATAAGTAGTTTCAGCTTCTGCAGTAGAATAGTCAATATCTCCCCTTAATGTATGTAAGGGAACACTGCCTTCATGATATTTTTCAGTTCTGGCAATTTCTGCACCACCTAACCTTCCGCTACAAACAACTTTTACACCTTTTGCACCTAAACGCATTGCGGATTGAACAGCTTTTTTCATTGCTCTTCTAAAAGATATTCTTTTTTCGAGTTGAGAAGCAATATTTTCTGCAACTAATTTTGCTTCTACCTCTGGCTTTCTAACCTCTTTAATATCAAGAAAAACTTCTAATCCAGATAATTTTGACAAATCTTTTTTTAATGTTTCAATATCAGCACCTTTTTTACCAATAATGATACCCGGTCTTGAACTATATATTGAAAGTCTTAATTTTTTTGCTGCTCTTTCAATGTTGATTTTTGAAATACTTGCATTTTTTAATTTTTTTCCAACATAACTTTTTATTTTTAAATCTTGATGCAATAGTTTTGTATATTCATTCTTTGAAAACCATCTTGATGACCAAGTTTTATTGATACCAAGTCTAATACCGTAAGGATTAACTTTCTGCCCCATTATATTTTTCCTCTATTTTTTTCTGATCTTTCCTCTACTACAATAGTAACTTTACTAAATGGTTTAATTATAGAAGCTGCTCTCCCTTTAGCTCTAGGTCTCCATCTTTTCATTCTTAAACTTTTACCAACAAAAGCTTCTTTTATAAAAAGCTTATCTATATCTAGTTGTTTGTTGTTTTCAGCATTTGCAATTGCAGCATTTAAAACTTTAAGGATAGTTCTTGATACTCTTTTTTGTGAAAATTTTAATTGATTAACGGCTGCGCTTACTTTCATATTTACTATGTTGTTAGCAACTAGAGACAATTTGTTGGGACTTATTCTGACCATATTATCTTTAGCAATAGACATAAGATTATCCTTCATTTTTGCTCCGCTTTTTTATCTGCAGCAGTATGGCCTTTGAAAGTTCTAGTAGGTGAAAATTCTCCAAGCTTATGTCCAACCATTTGTTCGTTTATAGTTACAGGAACAAATTTCTGACCATTATATACTCCAAAGGTTAAACCGACAAATTGAGGCAGTATGGTTGATCTTCTCGACCAAGTTTTAAGGACTTCTTTTCTTCCAGATTGAGATAATTTTTCTGCTTTTTTCATTAAAGTAATGTCAACAAAAGGGCCTTTCCAGATAGATCTTGTCATTATTTTTTCTTCCTTTTAATTATAAAAACATCCGTTTTTTTATTATTTCGTGTTTTTTTTCCTTTTGTGGAAACACCCCAAGGAGTAACGGGATCTCTTCCTCCAGAAGTTCTGCCTTCCCCCCCTCCGTGAGGATGATCTACGGGATTCATAACAACACCTCTAACTTTAGGTCTGAAACCAAGGTATCTTTTTCTACCTGCTTTTCCTAACTTAATATTTTTTTGATCAGCATTAGATACTTCACCGATAGTTGCTCTACAATTTTTATTAATATGTCTAATTTCTCCTGAAATTAATTTAATTTGAACGTATGGTTGCTCTTTGGATACAATTTGAGCAGAAGAACCAGCAGATCTAATTAATTGTGCACCAGCGCCAGGCTTTAATTCAATATTATGTATATTTGTACCTATCGGAATATTGTTTATTGGTAGGCAATTTCCATCTTTTATTGATACATTTTCACCTGAAATTATTTTTTCCCCTATTTTAATATTTTTAGGTGAAATAATATATTTAAGTTCACCATCTTCATATCTGACAAGAGAAATAAAAGCTGTTCTATTTGGATCATACTCATTTCTTATTACTTCAGCTGACATATCTACCTTAGATCTTTTAAAATCGATTAGTCTGTATTTTCTTTTTACGCCACCTCCCATTCTTCTAGAAGTTATTCTGCCTTGATTATTTCTACCTCCAGTTGATTTGAATTTTTTTGTAAGTAATTTATGAGGTTTGTCATTAGTAAGATCTTTTTTTGAAACTAAAACAGTTCCTCTTAAACCAGGTGTTATTGGCTTAAATTTTGTTAGCATTATTTAATCTCCAATGAAGAATCGATTGTGTTACCTTCATCAAGAGTTACAATAGCTCTTTTTGAATCTTTTCTAAAACCATATTGACCCTTAAAAGTTTTTCCTTTGCCTCGCAATATTAAGGTATTAACTTTGTTTACTTTGACCTTAAAAATTGTTTCAATAGCATTTTTAATTTCAATTGAAGTCGAGTTTTTTGATACTACAAAAGAATATTGATTGTATTGTTGTAAGTTAGTTGATTTCTCAGTGGTAATAGGTTTTTTAATAATATCATAAGCTCTTTCAAGAGAAATGTTTCTATTTTTATTTTTCATGAAAGCCTCTTTGTAATTTCATTTACTGATTTTTCTTCTATAAAAATTTTGTCAAATGTAATTAGATCCTTTACGTTGATTCCTTTTTGATTCAAAATTGATATTTTTGGTATATTTGAAGATGCTAATTTAAAATTTTTATCTAAACCAGTTTCGGAATAAATAAAAAGAGCAGATTCATAGTCAAATTGTTTTAAGTTTAAAAATAAATCTTTGGTTTTGAAACTATCAATAGCAAATGTATCTATAATAACAACTTTGTCTTCAGAGACTTTTATAGATAAAGCTGATTTAAGAGCTAATTTCTTCTCTTTTTTGTTAAGACTAAATGAGTAATCTCTATTTACTGGCCCCATAGAAACTGCCCCACCTCTAAAATTAGGTGGTTTATTACTACCTTGTCTAGCATTTCCCGTTCCTTTTTGAGAAAATGGTTTTTTGCTTCGTCCATTTACTTCAGATCTAGTCTTAGTTTTATGAGATCCTTGTCTGCTTTTTGCATTTTGATATCTTATATATTGATGGATTAAATCAGGAAGCATTTTTATACCAAAAATAGATGAGTCTAAATTAATGTCACCTACAGTTTTATTTTTTAAATTTAGTATTGATTTTTTCATTTATGATTTTTTAATTGAATCTTTTAAAAATATTATTGAATTTTTTTTTCCAGGTACTGATCCCTTTACAATTAACAAATTATTAACGTCATCAATATCCAGAACCTTTAGATTTTGTTTAGTTACTTTCCTATTACCCATTCTTCCAGCCATTTTCTTTCCTTTAAATACTCTTCCAGGATCTTGGTTTTGACCTGTTGATCCGTGAGATCGGTGAGAAATTGAAACACCGTGAGAAGCTCTCAATCCACCAAAATTATGTCTTTTCATAACTCCAGCAAAACCCTTTCCAATAGATATACTGCATGCATCTATAAATTGATCAATTTTAAAGTGGTTTACGTTTAATTTAGAGCCAACTTCCAGAATGTTTTCATTATCAACTTTAAACTCTTTAATAACGTTTTTTGGTTTTATATTAATGGATGAAAATATTTTTCTCTGAGGTTTTTTAAGACGTGAAATATCTTTGCCATTTTCAATGGATGCGAGTTGTACAGCATTGTATCCATGTTTCTCAAAAGTTTTGACATTAGATACTATGCATTCATCAACTTTTAAAACAGTTACGTGAGTGTTAGCTCCATTCTTATTAAAATAAGAGCTATTTCCTACTTTTGTAGCTATTAGACCAGATCTTAACATATTAAATTTTTATATCCACTTCCACGCCTGCAGATAAGTCAAGTTTCATCAGAGCATCTACTGTTTGAGGTGTTGGGTCAATTATATCCAAGAGACGATTATGAGTTCGAATTTCGAGTTGATCTCTACTTTTTTTGTCAATGTGAGGAGATTTATTAACAGTAAATCTTTCAAATCTAGTAGGTAAAGGGATTGGACCCTTCACTTTTGCACCAGTTCTTTTTGCAGTATTAATTATATCTTGGGTACTAGTATCTAATAGAGAATTATCATATCCTCTTAGTCTTATTCTAATATTTTGATTATCCATTATGCTAACTTTGCCTTTACTTCTTCAGCAACGTTTGATGGAACTTCCTCATAATGATCAAATTGCATGGTATAATTTGCTCTGCCTTGAGATAAAGATCTTAGGTTATTTACATATCCAAACATATTAGCGAGTGGGACCATCGCATCTACCACATTTGCGTTACCTCTTGTTGACATTTCTTGTACCTGACCTCTTCTACTATTTAGGTCGCCAATAACATCACCCATATACTCTTCAGGAGTAACTACTTCAACTTTCATCATAGGTTCAAGTAGGACTGGTTTTGCTTTAGAAATTCCTTCTCTAAAAGCTGCTCTTGAAGCGATCTCAAATGCAAGAACACTGGAGTCAACATCATGATAAGCTCCATCATATAAAGTAGCTTTAAAATCTATACATGGAAATCCAGCTATTACTCCAGTTTGTTGTTGAGCAATAAGTCCTTTCTCAACTCCAGGAATATGTTCTGTAGGAATATTTCCACCTTTAATTTGATTTATGAATTGATAGCCACTACCTGGTTCACCTGGTTCAAATTTTATTTTAACTCTTGCAAATTGACCAGCTCCACCAGATTGTTTTTTATGCGTGTAATCTACATCATATGAGCTGGAAATGGTTTCTCTGTATGCAACTTGTGGCGCACCTACATTTGCTTCAACTTTGAATTCTCTCTTCATTCGATCAACGAGGATTTCTAGATGAAGTTCTCCCATACCTTTTATAATAGTTTGACCACTTTCATGATCTGTCGTAACCCTAAAACTTGGATCTTCCTGGGCAAGTCTTCCAAGTGCTTGACCCATTTTTTCATGATCAACTTTAGTTTTAGGTTCAACAGCAACTTCAATTACAGGATCTGGGAAGTCCATTTTCTCTAAGACTATGGGCTTATCTGAGGCACATAAAGTTTCACCTGTTGTAACGTCCTTAAGTCCTACAAGAGCAACTATATCACCTGCATTAGCCGTTTTTATTTCCTCTCTATTATTAGCATGCATCAATAACATTCGACCAATATTTTCTTTTTTACCAGAATTAGAGTTTAAAACTGAGTCCTTAGTATTTATTGAACCTGAGTATATTCTAGCAAAAGTTAAACTACCTACAAAAGGATCCGTCATAATTTTAAAAGCTAATGCACTAAATGGTTCACTATCTTCACATTTTCTAGATAATTCCTTTGAATCATCATTAATATCTACTCCTTTGACGCTAGCAACATCTGTTGGTGAAGGCATATAGTCTATCACTGCATCTAAAAGAGGTTGTACGCCTTTATTTTTAAAAGCAGAACCAGTTAATACAGGTACGAAAGATCCATTTAAAGTACCCTTTCTAATGCATAATTTTAGTTGTTCGGTTGATGGCTCATTACCATCTAAATAACTTTCCATAATTGTATCATCTTCTTCTACTGCTTTTTCAATTAGTTTTAATCTATATTCAGATGATTGTTCTTTCATGTCTTCTGGTATATCAACTATATCAAACTTAGCTCCTAAGCTTTCGTCTTGCCAAATAATTGCTTTATTAGATACAAGATCTACAACACCTTTAAGATTACTTTCAATACCAATGGGAAGTTGAGTTACTAGTGGGTAGGAACCTAAACGTTCTGAGATCATATCTACACACATAAAGAAATTAGCTCCAGTTCTATCAAGTTTATTTACAAAACACATACGAGGCACTTTATATTTATCAGCTTGTCTCCAAACTGTTTCTGATTGTGGTTCAACTCCTGCTACACCATCAAAAACTGCTACTGCACCATCTAAAACTTTTAAAGATCTTTCAACTTCAATTGTAAAATCTACATGTCCAGGAGTATCAATAATATTAATACGATGATCTTTCCAAAAGCAAGTGGTTGCAGCAGATGTAATTGTAATACCTCTCTCTTGTTCTTGTTCCATCCAATCCATTGTTGCAGCACCATCATGAACTTCACCAATTTTATGAGATTTTCCAGTATAGTATAAGATTCTTTCAGTAGTTGTTGTCTTACCGGCATCAATATGTGCCATAATTCCAATGTTTCTATATTTTGATAAGGGATGAGATCGTGTCATAAATAATTTACCACCTGAAATGAGAAAAGGCTCTATTTGCATCTGCCATTTTATGAGTTTCTTCTCTTTTTTTTACTGAGTTACCTTTGTTATTAAACGCATCAATAATTTCATTAGCAACTCTTTCTTTCATTGTTTTTTCATTTCTTTTTAATGAAGATTCTACTATCCATTTCATCGCTAAAGTTTGTGCTCTTTTAGGCCTAACCTCCATAGGAACTTGATAAGTTGCGCCACCAACTCTTCTAGATCTTACTTCCAATGCAGGCTTAACATTATTTAAGGCTTCATGGAAAAAATCAATTGGAGTCTTATCAGTTTTTTTTGAAACGATGTCAAAAGCACCATAAACAATTTTTTCAGAAGTTGATTTTTTTCCATCTAGCATTATTCTGTTCATAAATTTTGCTAAAACTAGATCTTTATATTTGTGATCAGGTAAAATAGTTCTTTTTTCAGCTGCTCTTCTTCTAGACATATTACTTAGGACGTTTTGCGCCGTAGAGTGATCTTCTTTGCTTCCTTGATGAAACTCCTTGGGTATCTAAAGTTCCTCTTAAAATATGATATCTAACACCAGGTAGGTCTTTAACTCTACCACCTCTTATTAAAACAACGGAGTGTTCCTGCAAATTATGGCCTTCGCCAGGAATGTAAGCTGAAACTTCTTGTCCGTTTGTTAGTTTAACTCTTGCAACTTTTCTTAATGCTGAGTTTGGTTTTTTGGGGGTAGTAGTGTAAACTCTAGTACAAACGCCTCTTTTTTGTGGACTTTTGTCTAAGGCAGGTACTTTGTTTCTCTTTTTTACTTCAGATCTACCTTTTCGAACTAGTTGGTTAATAGTTGGCATACTTTCCTTAAGTTAAGTGTTTGGAACTAAATCCACGACCTCTAACAAATCGTAGGGGTCTTTATTAATTGATCACTACAAAGTCAAGAAATAATAAGAAGATATTTGTTATTTTTCTATACTTTCGGGCTGATTTTTACTAATTATTTCATTATCTCTTTCAAAAGCTACATTTTCATAGTCTGTTGTCATCTTACCAGTTCCTGCAGGAATAAGTCTTCCTACAATTACATTTTCTTTCAGTCCATTTAAGGTATCTACTTTGCCTAATGTGGCAGCATCAGTGAGCACCTTCGTAGTTTCTTGAAAAGATGCTGCCGATATGAAAGAATTAGTTTGTAAACTGGCCTTAGTAATACCTAATAAAACAGGTTCAAAAATGACTTCTTTTTTACCTTCTTTAGATAATAACTTATTTAAT
>CACNAF010000020.1:0-12420 GCA_902618385.1 uncultured Alphaproteobacteria bacterium
TAATCTCTTTCTTGTAATTTCTTTATTTAATTGAAGTTCTCTGTAAGAAATTAAAAGCACACCACAAAAAATTACAGAGGCACCTAACCAGGTATAAAAATCAGGTTTATCACTAAAGACAAAATATCCAATTATTGATGAAACTACTAAGCCTAAAAATGAATAGGGTTGAGTCATAGTTACATCAACTAATTTATATGCATGATTTAATGCAATATGTAAGATCGTTCCTGACATTGCAGCACATAATATAAAAATAATTGTTTTTAAACTTGGTTGATCCCAGAAATATATAACTAATGGAAATGAAAATAGACTCATATAAACATACTGGTGTGATAATATTGTTATAGCACTATCATCCTTAGATACTTTTTTAGTTAAAATTATAACTACTGACCAAATTAGCGATGAAATAAGCGCCATATATATTCCAATAGAAATATCAATAATACCGGGTCTCAATATTATTAACATTCCTAGAAAACCCATCACTAATGCAATTGACCTATATAAATAAATTTTTTCTTTTAAAAATATCACAGCTAAGATTGTAACAATGATAGGAACTATAAAATGAATGGCTGTCATTTTCTCTAATGGTAGCATAGCTAAAGCTGCAAAACCAAGTAGCATTGCAGGTAAATTTAGTGCTGACCGCAAAATATGAATTTTTAAATTTTTTGTACTGAATACTTCAAATTTTGTTTTAAGAATGTAAGGGGTGATGATTAAAAATCCAAAGAAAAAACGTAAAAAACCAGTTGTAAACACATTTAATTCTTCTTGAGCTAATTTTATAAATGTACCCATAAGAGTACCAAAAATAATTGATATAATAATTAGAAAAATTGCAAATTGATTATTGTTTAACAAATAATATTCCTAGCTAAAAGAATTAGAATAATCATAACACAATTTTTCCTTATTTATATCTCTATTAAAACAAAATTTGATTATATTTTAAAAATTGTGGCACTTATCAAAAGAATAGTTCTTTTTTTCATAACATTAATTTTCATTATAATTCTCCTTGTAGGTGCCACAACTTCATTTTAAGATTAGAAAATGTTAAATCTGCAAGATGAGTTGATAATTTCTAATAATGGACAGGGAATGTATGAAATTACAAATAATGTTCATGATTGGATTGTAAAAAATAATATAATTAAAGGTCAGCTAAATTTATTTATACAACACACTTCTGCTTCATTAACAATAATGGAAAATGCTAGCCCTGATGTATTAGATGATATTAATTCTTTTTTTCAAAGAATAGTTCCTGAAGATGCTTCATTATATAAACACGGTTATGAAGGAGATGATGATATGCCTGCTCACATAAAATCTATGCTTACTCAAACCTCATTAACAATTCCTGTAAACAATAAAGAAATGAAATTAGGGATGTGGCAGGGAATATATCTAATTGAACACAGGTACAGTAAATACAAAAGAAAAATAATCCTTAGTTATACAGGTGAGTAAATTATACTCTTACTTTTTTTAAATTACTTTCATCTAAAATAATCTTTGATAAATTATTAGGTAAAAAAAATGAAGCGATTAAAGATAGTAGAGCAAACAAAGATCCAATTAAAAAAACTATTGAATGAGAATTAATCCAAACAAATCCTAAAAGTACTGGGATAAATACTGCAGCTATATGATTGATAGTAAATGAAACACCTGCAGTGCTTGCAATATCTTTTGGATCAGCAATTTTTTGAAAATATGTATTAATTGCAATAGCTAATGCAAAAAACATATGATCAATAATATATAAACCTGCTGCAATATAAGCATTAGTCACGAATGCATAAGATGTAAAAACTATAACGAGTCCAATATATTCAAATATAAGACATTTTTTCTCACCAAATATATTTATTAATTTTCCAATACGTTCTGCAAAAAACCAATTAAAAATATAATTAACTAAAAATAGTAAAGTAACTTGCGATGCTGAATATCCAAATTTTTCTACCATTAAAAAAGCTGCAAAAACTACAAAAATTTGTCTTCTAGCACCAGATAAAAAAATTAAGATATAGTAAAGAGAATATTCTTTTTTTAGAATTATTTTTTTATGTTGTTTATTTTTGATTTCAAAAAAAGGAAAGGATATAAAAAGGTGTATGGAAATAAGAATACAAATTAATCCTGCAATTAAAAATATATACTTATAATCTAAATTAAAGATTTCTAATAAACTCCAAATTATACAATACAAAAATAAAGACGTAATTGAGCTAACAGCTATTAATTTTCCTAGAACTGGTGGAGCTTCTTCTTTTGAAAGCCATTGTAAACTCAAAGAATTTTTGGCCGTTTCACAATAATGAAAGCCAGTACTCATAATAATTGTTGTAAAATACAAACCATAAACAGTTGGTAAGAAACCTGTAATTGCAATACCAAAACCAGTTAAGGCTAAAGAAAAAATAGCAAAATATTGCTCTTTAAAAAAGAACAATAAAAAAATAATAGTAAATGCTAGGAAGCCAGGTATCTCTCTGATACTTTGAAGTATTCCAATTTCAACTCCAGTGAAACTTGCTCTTTCAACTGAGAAATTATTTAGTAAAACCATCCAAGTACTAAAAGCGATAGGCATGGCTATTGATGATAAAATTAGTAAAGTTATTGGATTTTTATTATTTAATAAATTTTTCATAATAATTTTATGCTATTAAAATATTATCACAAAGTTTTGATTTATAATTATTAATTTAGTGACCTCTATTAAATTGGTCACGAAATCTTGAATCTTCTTTAATATATGGCCTAACCCCTATTTTTGTTTCTCTAATTATTATATAAATTCCACTACCAACAATAATTAATGATCCTATAATTTCATAAATATCTGGAATATCAGCAAAAAATAAATAACCTAAAATTGCTCCAGAAATTAGTTGTGTATATTGAATAGGAGCAAAAACACTAGACTCTAAAAATTTGGAGGCGATTGTTAAACAATTACCCCCTATTCCACAAATAATACCACAAAAAACAAGTATCATTAGATCATTAAAAGATAATGCGATGTGGCTATTAAAACTAAGTAATCCATTTAAAATAGTTGCAGATAAAAAAGCATAAAAAGTGAATGCTATTGATGATTGATTATTTGAATACTTTCTTACTAAAGTAATATTTATCGCCATTAGTAATGCGGAAAAAAATAAACCAAATAGACTTAATGAAAAATGAATAGTGCCAGGTCTACTAACTATTAATACACCAATAAATCCAACTGTTACTGCTGACCATCTTCTAATACCAACTTTTTCATCTAAAAAAAAATGGGATAACATTGTTATCATTAATGGAGCACTAAATAATATCGGATAAATTTCACTAAATGCATGTTCTCTAAATGAATAAACTACTAAAGCCCCTGAAATTAATCCAAATAATCCTCTAAGAAGTTGTATATGAATAATATCATTTTTTAGTGAGCTCCATTTGTTTAAAAAATAAAGAGTTAATAATGTTGGTATAAAACTAAAAAGACAAATATAAAAATTTATTTGAAAAACAGAATATTCATTAACTAGGTATTTTTTAATTATTGTATCTAAAATGACAAATATCGTGTAACCAATAAATCCAATACTAATTCCAGATAAAACATTCATATGATTTGATTAAATAGAAGTTAAATTTTAGATCTCTTATTTCAGATTCTAATAAATAAATATTAATTTTTTCTTATTGTTTCATTATAATGATTATTTAATACTAAAAGATCTTGATAAGCTTCATGATCAAAGTCATCTTTAGCTACTTGATCTGTCTTAAAATTTTTATACTTATCTTCTCCTCTTACACAAATAGCGCTATCATTTTTGCTTTTTAGTTGTTTCATATCAGTAGAAATAAATTGAAAATTTAATCCTATTCTTCTGTCATTGCTAGAATTAGGTTGAGATGCGTGTAATGTTAGACCATGATGAAAGGAAACTTCACCGGGTTCTAACGGACATGATACTGCTTTATTTATATCAATATCTTTTACAGTTTGACCTCTAGATAAAACATTATTTTTATCTTCAGTTGAATGATGTTCAAAAAATCCATTTTTATGGGAACCTGGAATCATTTTCATACAACCACTTTGATCATTAGCTTTGGATAAAGCTAACCAAGCACTTACTTGTTTTTCATTATTATCAAAGCCCCAATAGGTAAGATCTTGATGCCAACTTACGTGTGTTTTAGTGTTTGGTTCTTTTATTATAAAAGTTGCATTATATAATAATATATTTTTACCAATTATTTCTTCAACAAAATCAAGCAATATTTTATTAGTTGCTATTTCATACACCCATTTCATTATTGTATAAGTTTTCACAATATAATGAAGTTTACCTAATTTTTTTTCTGAGTCTTCTAATTTATTTCTAAAAAAATTTGCTTCTTTTGCATTATAAATTTTTAATGGTGAAAAATAGCCATTTCGATCATAAAAATCTTTCATTCTTAAAATATTATTTAAATTGATTATTAATTCAATAAAAATTGACAATAAAAAAACCAATTAAACAAATAA
This sequence comes from uncultured Alphaproteobacteria bacterium, assembly GCA_902618385.1. Lineage (GTDB taxonomy): Bacteria > Pseudomonadota > Alphaproteobacteria > HIMB59 > CACPNW01. The sequence goes on from CACNAF010000020.1 coordinate 4,559, forward strand.
TTAATAAATCAAATATTAAAATAAATTCCATATTGGTTGTGACACTAATTCCTTATGGATAGAATACATTTACTCACTAAATATATATTGGTAGATTAGTGCCACATAATCTATGTACAAATTAATTTAGGCATAAATTGAGTTAAAAAGAGGCAAATTTATGAAAAAAATCAGTTGGGTAACACATACAAATTATGACATTCCTTTACCTGAAAATCATAAATTTACAGCTAGTAAGTTTTCAGATTTATATAATGAACTGAAAATTTCAGACTTTTATCATCGAGCAAATATTTTAAGTCCAGAAAAAGCAAGTGTTGAAGACGTTTCTATATGTCATGATTTAGATTACGTATTAAAAATTAAAAATGGTACTTTATCCGATAAAGAAATAAGAAGATTGGGTTTTAAATGGTCAGAAACACTTTCTAATCGTTCCTTTTTAGCAGTTAATGGAACTCTATTAACATGCAAAGAAGCGATTAAAAATGGTATAGCAAATCATTTAGCAGGTGGCACACACCATAGTCATAGAGATTTTGGTTCAGGATACTGTGTTTTTAACGATTTGGCTTATGCTTCATTACAATTAATAAGAGCCCATCAAGTAAAAAAAATATTAATTTTTGACACTGATGTACATCAAGGAGATGGTACAGCCTCAATTCTTAAAGATAATGATAAAATTTTTACATGTTCTATTCATTGTAAAAATAATTTTCCATTTAGAAAATCAATAAGTGACATGGATGTTGAATTAGATGATAATTTAGAAGATAATGAATATTTAGAAATATTATATCAAACTCTTAATAGTTGTATAAAAAATTTTAATCCTGATTTAGTAATTTTTGATACTGGAGTTGATATTCATGAGAATGATAAATTAGGAAATTTAAAAATAACAACTGAAGGATTATTAAAAAGAGATATTACAGTGTTAGAATTTTTTAAAAATAAATCAATTCCTATTGCGACAGTAATAGGTGGTGGATATTCAAATGATAAATTAGAATTAGCCAAAAGACATAGTTTAATTTTTAAAGCTACATCAATGGTTTTTAATTAATTACATTTAGTAGTAACTACTCGTATAGACTTGTCATTATAGAGATATTTAAAACAAAAATTTTTAAACGAATTAAAATGATTATTTATAATTTTTAAATTTTTTTTATTGTGATCTAAAAAAATATATTCAAATATAATTTTTTCAACAATATCCTTAGAAAAAAATGGCATTGTTATTATTTCACCATCATTAAATATTGATTTTAAATAAAATACATCTGAGTCATTATCTACTTTAGAAAATGAATTCTTTTTTATGAGAAAAAGAACATTTTCGTTCCAATCATTCTTTTGAAGATCAAAAAGTATTTTTAAATCATCGAGGTTTATTAATTTATTTGAATCTAAGGCGTGAGTATTTAGTGATAAAAAAATAAAACATAAAAAAAGTAATTTTTTCATAAAAACAAGTGTGAATTAAAGAACGATACTGATAGATATATTAATAATCTATTTATTTTCAAATATTTATGAAAACAAGAAATAAGGGGCTTATACTATCATTTGTTGGGGTTTTAATACTTAGCCCTGATAGTTTATTTATTAGATTAGTAAATTTAGATGATTTTAGTTTAATATTTTATAGAAGCGCTCTACCAATTGTTACGATATTAATTTTTCTCATTTATACTTACAAAAGATCTTTTCTTAAATCATTTTATCTAATTGGTGTACCAGGGATAATCTATGCTATTCTCTATGCTATAACTCATATTTGTTTTGTATATTCAATTCAAAATACTGCTGTAGCTAATACATTAGTTCTCATTGCATCAGCTCCTATTTTTGCTGCATTATTTTCAGTTTTTATACTTAAAGAAATACCTAGTCTTTTTACATGGATAGTGATTTTAATTGCTATGCTTGCAATGATAATAATTGGAATAGGAAGCTTTACAACTACAGGATTATATGGAGATATTATGGCTCTAATTGTAGCAATAGGAATGGGTTTTAGTATGGTTCTTGTTAGATTATTTAAAAATAAAGATTTGGTACCTGCATGTTTATTAGGATGTTTAATATCAGCTCTTTACGCTCTACCATTTGGAATTAACTTTGATTTAAATAATGATCAAATTTTATTTCTTTTCATAATGTGCTTATTAATACTTCCTATTCCATTTATGATTTTAACAATTTCTCCTAAATTTGCCCCAGCACATGAAGTAGCTCTAATATTTTTATTAGAAAGTGTTTTAGGTACTGCTTGGGTTTGGTTTGTTATAAATGAAATACCTCCTCTAAATACAATTATAGGCGGAGCCCTACTGCTTGGATCTGTTACAATATTTATTTATCAAACAACTAGAAAAACTAATTAGTTTTTTTAATTTCTCTTCTTTCTCTAATAAAAATATAAATACCGCTAAAAACAATTAAAGATAATCCTAAATAAATCCAAATATCAGGCAAATCACCGAAGAAGGCATATCCAACAAGTATATTTGTGGAGATCTCAAAATAACCCAAAGGAGCTAGTTTAGAAGCTTCTCCAAGCCTTAAAGAAAGAATTATTAAAAAATGTCCTAAAGTTCCAATTGAAGCTAATGAGATAAGTAATAATAATTGTCTTAAATCTAAATTTATCCAGTAAAAAGGAACAATAAGAGATATAAAAATACAACCTACGATACCTGTAAAAAGCAAAGTAACAACAGCACTATCTGTAAAAGATAATTTTCGAGTATAAATTATGTAAAAAGCGTATGAAATTCCTGCTGCAATAGCTGAAAAAGATGCGAAATTAATTTCTATAAAACCCGGTCTTATAATGATCATAACACCAAAAAACCCAATCAAAACTGCAGTCCATCGATGAATTCCAACTTTTTCTTTTAAATAAAAAATTGATAATATTGTCACTATTATTGGAGAGATAAATGCAAGTGTTAAAGCTTCTGCTAAAGTTATAACTGAAATTGCATAAAAGAAAAAAACGGTAGATAAAAATAAAAAAAAACTTCTAAATAGCTGTACTGAAATTGTTTTAGGAAAACTAATTTCTTTTCTAAAAAATATAAATGCTAGTGGAAAACTGACTAAAAGCATAAAAAAATATCTACCCCAAACAACTTGTATGAAATGTATTTCTGAAGATAGATATTTTGCAATACCATCCATGAAAGGTAATAACAGCCAACCTGATATATTAAGAATATATGCTAACATTAATTTTATTTAAAAGATGATGGATCACAAATCTTACAAATTAAATCTCCAATTGATTTTTTAGGATTATAAGTTTGATAGAAAATATCTTTTGCAGAAATATTATTTTCAGATAAATATTTTTCTATTTCCCAATAATACCTAAAACATTTTGAACATTGTGCAGCATTTTCTTTATGTGATGGTTTATATATTTCATTCCAAAGTTTGGACATTTCATTTTGCTTATCAGGAGAAATATTTTCTGAAATAATTGATGGAATATCCATAAAACACTTAGCGCATTGTATTTCAGATGTTACATTTTTATATGGTTCATCTTTATAGTTTTTTCCTATAGTAGTTTTACCAATATATTTATCTGAACTACAATTTGGACAAAAAAAATTGATTTTATTGCTAAGCATTTTATTCTATGAATAAATTTTCATAACATTTATAAATAAAGAATAGAATTATTATTTATAATGAACCTATATCTTTCATATCTATTTATCTTTTTTTGGAGTAGTGCTTTTATAAGTGGTCAATTTATTGTGCAATCAGCAAGCCCTTTTGCAGCACTATGTTTTAGGTTTTGTATTGTAAGTGCATTTTTTTTAATTTTTTCTATTATTTTTAGGGAAAGAATAAGAATAAATCGAAATTTAATCTTTCAAGCTATGATTACTGGAATTCTTTTTCATGGATTTTATTTAGGTGGAGTATTTTTTTCTTATTCTATGGGACTTACTGCAACATTATCTGCGTTAATTGTATGCCTCCAACCTATTTTAACAAATATTTTAAGTGGACCTATTTTAAAAGAAAAAGTTACTGTTACGCAATGGATAGGAATATTTTTTGGTTTTTTAGGTACTATATTAGTTATAGGTTATGATATTGGAACAGAAATCCCGATAATAGGTGTTATTGCTTCTATTGTTGCGCTTTTAGGAGCAACTTCAGCTACTATTTGGCAAAAAAAATTTACTCATGAAATCAGTCTTTCAGTTAATAATTTTTATCAAGCATTAAGTGCTGGAATATTTTTATTTATAATTTCACTTTTTTTTGAAATATCATTTATTAATTTTGATACACGTTTTATTTTATCAATTTCTTGGCAAATAATTATGGTATCCTTTGGAGCTTACGCAATTCTAATGTACTTGATAAAAAATGGAACAGCTTCTAAAACATCAAACCTCTTCTTTCTAGTACCTCCAACTACAGCTGTAATGGCCTGGTTTGTATTAGATGAAAAATTATTATTAATAGATATTATAGGGTTGTTAATTTGTACTTTTGGTGTTTATATAGCAACTCGAACCAATGTGAGTAAAAATGTATATAATTCTTAAGACACTAATCAGTGCAATTATAATTGTTGCTGTTTCAGAAATAGCTAAAAAATATACTTGGACTGCTGCAATTATTGTTTCTTTACCATTAACTTCACTATTGGCATTTGTTTGGTTGTATTGGGATACAAAAGACTATCAAAAAGTTATAGACCTCTCTTATAGTACAATTGTTATGACTGTACCTTCAATAGTATTTTTTATTGTTTTACCAATACTTTTAAAATTTAAACAAAACTTTGTTTTCTCTCTGATAGTTTCAATAATTAGCACTGCAATAGCTTATGCTATTTTTATGTTTATAATTAAAAAATTAAATTTTAATTTTTAATTATATTATCTTTATTCATTAAAATTGGCCTTCCATCATGTGCAGTATTTAATGGATAATAATCACCATTATATTTAACACATAATGTTAAACCATTTCTTTTTTCTTTACCTAAATTTACCTCTAAATCGACTATTACTAATTCAGTTTTTTCTAAAACTTTAATAATTTTCATAACTATCCTTTCAAAATATATAAATATATTTAGTAAGTATTATAAGATGTATCAAGTTTTATGATTAGAGTTTTACTTATATTTATTTTAATATTCTTGATTAAGAATACTCTAGCAAATGATAAACATATAACCATAGCAAGCACAACTTCTACACACGATACAGGTTTATTAGAATATATTAACAAAGAATTTGAAAAAAAATTTAAAATAAAAGTGAGAGCATTATCTCTTGGAACAGGTCAAGCAATTAAAGTTGCAATGGATGGAAATGTAGAAATTTTATTAGTTCATCATAAAAAATCAGAGCTAGAATTTATGAATAATGGATATGGCGCGCTAAGATATGATTTGATGTATAATGATTTTGTCTTGATAGGACCAAAAAAAGATAACGAAACATGTTCTTCAATTGAAAATAAAATGATTGAAATTAAAAAATCAAAATTATTATTTGTATCAAGAGGTGATGAGAGTGGAACACACAAAAAGGAGAAAGAGCTTTGGGAATTATCAAATATAAATATACCATTTAAAGAAAATTGGTATCTCAGTGTAGGTCAGGGAATGGGATCTACATTGTTAATAGCCAATCAAAAAAAAGCTTACACTCTCAGTGATCGTAGTACTTGGATAGCTTTCAATAAAAAAGAAAATTTACAAATTGTCTGTGAAAATTTACCACCATTATTTAATCAATATGGAATAATTTTAGTAAACAAAAAGTTAAATGATAATTTAAATATTAAAGAAGCTAAAAAATATATTGATTGGATTACATCAGAAGAAGCAAAAAAATTAATTAATAATTATCGAGTAAATGGAAAACAATTATTTTTTTTTAATCACAATTAGTTAATTCTACCAAAAAATGTTAATCTTGCATTTTCTGAGAGCATCGTCCCCTCCTCTTCATTATAATTTAGTGTTACTAATATTCTTGGTTTTTCTGACTCCACTGGTGTTACTCGATGCAAATAATTTCTACCATAAAATAATATAAGAGTACCGGCATCAACATCTGCTTTTTGTGGTAAAATTTTTCTATCTAAAATATCTTTAATATACGATTTATCGATATAGTTTTCAGAAAAATTTCTACCTTTACTAACATATTGAAATTCACCACCTTTATCTGATGATTGTATCATTAAAGTGATAGCAAATGATGCATTATCAAAATGCCATCCTAGCTGTTGTGATTTTTGATAATAATTATAATTTATGGAAGATAAGGTATCACTGTATGGATAAATATCTTTTAAATTTAAGACACCTTTTAAAAAATTTTTAAAAATATTTGATTGATATAAAATATTTAATTTTGATTGCTGATTTAACAGATCATGAGGGACACAACCTTTATCACTAACAACCTCTCTATTTAAAGGATCATTCAAGTCACTTAATTTATCTTGTTTATTAAGTAAGATAGTATGATTTTGAGAACAATAGAAAGCTTGATCTTGTAATCCATGTGCTTCAGTAATTAATTCACTTAAGCAGTCATTTGTTAAAAAATCATTTAATATTAGTATAGAATTTTTTTTAATTTCATCGTTGCAATATTGAATATATTCATCACTATCTATTGGATGTTTTGACTTATTAACTATATCAATTATGGTATTCATTACTGACTTAATACTTATATACTAAAGTTGTAGATGTTAAATTTAAAAAATTTATATATATTTATTCAATATGGTTTGGAATTTTCAAGATAGTTATACGAAACTACCTAGTATTTTTTATAGTAAAGTTAATCCTGAAAATTTTAATAATAAAAAATTAGTTTTGTTTAATAGTGATCTTGCAAGGGACTTAAATTTAGATTTTAGTAAATATGATGATGATGAGAAGTGTAATATTCTTTTGGGAAAAAATAAATTAAATAAAAATTACTTTTCTCAGGCTTATGCTGGACATCAATTTGGAAATTTTACAATTTTAGGTGATGGCAGAGCTGTAATTATTGGTGAACATATTACTAATGATAAACAAAGAGTAGATATACAGTTAAAAGGATCAGGACAGACACCCTACTCTAGAAATGGAGACGGAAAAGCTGCATTAGGTCCAATGATAAGGGAATATATATTGAGTGAAGCTATGCATAATCTTGGTATACGATCAACTAGAGCACTTGCGGTTATTACTACAGGTGAAAATGTATTACGTGATAGATTAGAACCTGGCGCAGTTTTAATTAGAGTTGCAAAATCGCATATTAGAGTGGGAACTTTTCAATTTGGAAGTCTTTTAAAAAATAGAGAGGAATTTCAAAACTTTATATCTTATACAATTTCAAGACTTTATCCTGATATAGAAAATTATAATGATAAATATTTAAAATTTTATGAGACAATCTGTGATTTACAAATTAAGCTAGTCGTAGATTGGATGAGAGTTGGCTTTATTCATGGTGTTATGAATACCGATAATATGTCTTTATCTGGTGAAACTATAGATTATGGTCCAGCAGCATATTTGGATGAATATAATCCAAAAAAAGTTTTTAGCTCAATTGATAAAATGGGAAGATATTCTTTTGAAAATCAATCAAAAATAACGTTGTGGAATTTAGCAAGATTTGCTGAAACTTTTCTTCATTTAATTGATTCAAATGAAAAAGCAGCAATTAAAAAAATCGAAGATATATTAAATAAATATAAAAAATTGTTTGATCAATCTTGGTTAAATATGATGTCTATGAAATTAAATTTAGATACTAATAATAATAACGAAGAAATTGTTAAAGAATTTTTAG
>CACNAF010000021.1:0-12322 GCA_902618385.1 uncultured Alphaproteobacteria bacterium
AATGAGGACAATTAAATAATAAATATTAAAACTTTCAAATCCTGGTTGAATTACAAACAAAACACCTAAAAAACCGATTAAAAGAGAAACATAGGTTAAAATATTTAATTTTTCATTTAAGAAAAATATTGCAAATATTGTACCCATTAAAGGTGCAGTCATATTTAAAGTTGTGAATTCAGGAAGTCTAATTTGTTCAAGTGTTATAAAAGCTATAAATGGCAGAGGAATATTTAAAAGACCTCTAAAAATAGGTGGAAAATAATTAGTGCATTTTACATGTTTTTTTAAAGTTCCATTAATAAAAAAATAAAATGGGAAACATAGAAAAATGGGTATTCCATAAAAAATAAAATGATAAAATTTTATATCTGTTTGAGATAGATAATTTATTATAGCGTCATTTGTTACAAAAAATATTCCAGCAAAAAACAAAAGGATTGAAGAATAAATTATACTTTTTTTCATAAATTAATTTTAACAATAATTATAAATCCTTAAGTTGTTTTTTTTGAGCTTGAAGGGATAGAATTCCACTTGATACAATTAAAACCGCTCCAATTAAAGCAACGAAATTAAGATATTCACTAAAAAATATGATACCAATTAATAATGACCATAATATTTGTAAATAAAATAGAGCAAAAATTGATGAAAAATGATTTTTAGAGTTTTGAAACGCATAAGTTACAAGGTAAACTCCTATTAAAACAATAAAACCAGCAAATAGAGAAATAAAAAATAATTGATAATTAATTAATGGGTCAAATATAAATAAAACAACAGAAACTAAATTTATAGGTACTAATCCATATACAAAAAAACCTAAAGTTGTTGTAATATTTGAATATTTATTCGCTAAAAAACTCTGCAAAGCTAGAGTAAATGCACCATAAATGGGAAGTAAATAATAAAAACTGAAATATTGAAAACCTGGTTGTATAATAAATATAACACCAATAAATCCTAAAAAAATAGCAGTGGTTGTAAAATAATTTATTTTTTCTCCTAAAAATAATATTGCGAGAATTGATCCTAAAATAGGTGAAATCATATTAAGAGTCGTCCATTCTGGTAGTGTAATATTTTGTAAACTTATAAAAAGCATATACGGTAAAGGTAAAAATAAAAAACCTCTTAATATTAAAATTGAATAATTTGATGACCCTAAATAAGTTTTAATATTTCCAGTAAAGTATAAATATATAAATATTAAGACTAACCAAGGACTTCCAAAAAATACATGATGATAAAACTTAAACTCAATTTCTGTTAAATGATTTATTATTGCATCATGTATTACAAATAAGCTTCCACCCAAAATTAATGACAAAGAACAGTACAAAATTTTTTTATTAAACATTAATTTTACTATTTAGGGATTGTGTGAATATAAAAAGTATTTATATTGATAGTGTGATGAATACAAATGAAATAAAAACTTATCGTTTAATAATAAAAGGAAAAGTACAAGGTGTTGGATTTAGGCACTGGTTTAGTGATCTAGCTATTTCTTTAGGATTAAATGGATATGTACAAAATAAAGAAAGTAAAGACGAAGTTGAAGCTATTATTCAGGGAGACATGCAAAGTATTCTATCTATTACAGAGAAAGCGAAAGATGGTCCTTCACTTGCATTAGTTGAAGGCGTAATTCCTAGTAGCATTATAAGTAATGTTAAGTATTCTGGTTTTATAGTTAAATACGAGATTTAATTAAAAACTTGCTTTATAGTTTTATGAAGAGAATCAAATATTTCATCAATTTGATTTTTTGTAATTATAAATTGAGGACACAAAACAATTGCAGGACCCAAAGGTCTGCAAATTAATCCATTATCAATTGATAAATTAGCAACTTTATCTCCCATGTTAAGATGACCTTCAAATGGTTCTTTTGTATCTTTATTTTTTACCATCTCTAATGCAGCCATTAGACCTATACCTCTAGTTTCACCAATGTGTTCATAATCATTAAATTCATTTAATCTTTCAAAAAAATAGGGTTCCATTAACTTTACATTATCTAATAAACCTTCATTCATAATTACATCTATTGCTTTCAAAGCAATTGCACATCCAACAGGATGACCGCCAGCTGTAAAACCATGTGGAAATTCTTCCGCTTCTTCTGATACTTCAACAAATTTATCTGAAAATTCTTTATTAACTATAACTGCGCCCATAGGAAAATACCCAGCTGTTAAACATTTAGATGAGATAATTATATCCGGTTTTATATTGTAGGTTTCACAACCCCATAAATTTCCAGTTCTTCCAAATCCACAAATTACTTCGTCTGCAATAAAAGGAATATTATATTTTTTTAATATTGGCTGAACTAAATCAAAATACGATTTTGAAGGCGGTATACAACCTCCTGCACCTTGAACAGGTTCTGCAACAAAACCTGCAATAGTTTCTGGATCCTCTTTGATGATTTTTTTTTCTAAATTTTTGGCCATCCTAAGGGAAAATTCTTCTTCCGTTTCATTCTCTAATCCATATTTCCAATAATGAGGACATTCAATATGAATAAATTCTTCAGATGGTAAACCAAACTCTTTATTATATGGTTTAGCTGTCATTGAAGAAGCTCCTAATGTAACGCCATGATATCCATTAATTCTTGTTATAATTTTTCGTCTTTTTGGCTTTCCAATTCTTGCATTTAACATCCATAACATTTTGACCATGGTGTCGTTTGCTTCAGATCCTGAGTTACAAAAGAATACACGACCTTGATCAAAAGGTGATACTTCAATAATTTTTTCAGATAGCTGCAACGTTTCTTCAGACAATCTTCCAAATAAAGAATGATAACCAGCAAATTTTTCATACTGTTTTTTTGCAACTTCAATTAATCCAGGATGATCAAAACCTGCACACTGATTCCATAGACCAGAATTCCCATCTAGATATTTATTACCTTTAGTATCGTATACATATATTCCTTTTCCATAAGAAATAACTAAAGGGCCTCTTTCATTTAATGACTTCAAGTCAGTAAATCCATATAAATGGCTGGAAGTATTTCTTTGTAACATATCAGTTAAATATTTTTTTTTATTATGAAAAGCAAGATTTTATTTTCAGTTGGGACGATAGGTGTACTTTTTATGATGGCTGGCCAATTATCATTCTCTATAAATGATAGTTATGTCAAACTTGTTGTAAAAAATATAGGTGATGACAATTCATTATATTCTGTAATTTTTATAAGAGGTTTAGTTACATCAAGTTTATTAGGTTTATATTTAGTGTTTTTCGAAAAAAAAAATTTAATTAAAATACTATCAATCAAAAGTTTTCATATAAGAGGTTTGTATGAAGTTTTAACGGCATTATTTTTTTTGGTTGGATTAATATTGCTACCAATATCAGAGGTTTATACACTTTTAATGACTAATCCTTTCTTTGTAACAATATTTGCTTTTCTTTTTTTGGGGGAGAAAGTTGGAATAAGAAGATGGTGTGCAGTTATTATTGGGTTTTTAGGTGTGCTAGTAGTTGTAAATCCTCAAAATTTTCAATTTAATTATCTTTTAGTGTTACCAATTTTAGCTGCTATTTTTTTAACTATTAGAGATATTGCTACAAAAAGTTTAGCGACTAAATCAAATAGTGTTGAAATTACGTTTGTGACAGCATTGTTAATTACTGGGTTTGCAGGATTGGGTTCAATTATTTTTGGCTATCAAGTAAGCGTTGAAGATGTAAATTATATTCTTGCTTCTAGTATATTTGTTTTATTCGGATATTTATTTTCAGTATTAACAGTTTTTTATGCACCACTCTCATTAACCGCCTCTGCAAGATACAGTGTAATTATATTTGGTATGATTTTTGGCTATTTAATACTAGGTGAAACTCCAACTTATAATATGATTATTGGTGCAATAATTATTACATTAAGTGGTTTATTTGTAATCAAAAGAGAAAAAGAAATAGGTAAAATTAACTAAAAATTTACTGATCCTTACAAAAATTATAAACTTCTTCAACATGACCTTTAACTTTGACTTTATTCCAAGAATTTAGAATTTTTCCATTTTTATCCATTACAAATGTAGATCTATCTATCCCAAAATATTTCCTACCGTACATGGATTTTTCTATCCAAATACCAAGTTTATCACAATTTTTTCCTTCATCCGAACCTAGTGGGTATTTCAATTTATACTTATCTGAAAATTTTTTATTCCGATCAACAGGATCTTTAGAAGCTCCTATTACATCAAAACCAATTTTATTAAATTTTGTTAAATATTTCTGAAAATCTACAACTTCTACTGAGCATCCACCAGTTAGCGCCTTAGGGTAAAAGAATAAAACTGTTTTATTCTTTAATTTAGATGAATCAAACTCATTGTCGTTTGTTAATTGAAGTTTTATCTTAGGAATTTTTTTCATAATTATACTACTAGTTTAAGACCGTACCCAGCTTTTTTAACTCTTGTTTTAAAATAATTTTTATTAAATTTATTCAATGTTGGCTTTGTATTTATTTGATTTTCGACTTTAATTCCAGCCTTCTTAATAGAATTAATTTTATTTTTATTATTTGTAATAAGATTAACTTTATTTATTTTTAATAATTTTAGTATTCTAGCTGCAATATTAAAATCTCTTTCATCATCTAAAAAACCAATATTATGATCGGCGTCTATTGTATCCATACCTCTTGCTTGAAGAGAATAGGCTCTCATTTTATTAGCTAATCCTATTCCTCTACCTTCTTGTTCTAAATATAATATAATTCCACCATTATTTCTAACCATGTAATTGATTGATTGATTTAATTGTTCACCACAATCACATTTTAAAGAATGAAAAATATCACCTGTAAAACAAGCTGAATGTATTCTTAAATTAACAGATTTTTTATTTATTTTTTTTGGATTAACAATTATCGCTACATGTTTATCAGATCCAATATATGATTTGAATATTTTAAAATTAGAATTTTCGTTTTTTGGTAGTGGAACTTTTGCACTAGAAACTAATTTAATACTTTCACAAATTAATTCATTTTGCTTCAATAAATCTTTGTAATCGAAAATTAAAATTCCATTCTTAAATCCAAATTCATTTATATTTTTGTAATATTTTTTATTAATTTTTTTAAAAACTAACGATGGGATCATTTTAGCATTTTTGGAAAGATCAATACAAACATTATGAAAATTTTTAGATTTGAATTTTTTAATATTGGTAAATTTAATTACTTTATTATTGCTAAGAGGATTAACAAATAAATTTATTATTTGATTTACATCTGTTTTGGGATTTATCTCAAAATAAATATTACTTTTAATATTCTTATTAAAAATTGATTGAGCTTTTTGTTTAGTAATAAGTAGATATTTTTCATCAATTAAGTGCTTATTGAATTGATTAAAAATTTTACTTTGGGAATGCTCTATATTAAAGAACATCCAATATTCCTTGTGATTCTGAATTATTAAGGGTCTTCCGGTCCTGAGTTCATTAATTGCCCTATCTATTATAGTTCCTGTATTAGATTTGAAACTCATGAAAACTTTATATAGATATAATTGAAATAAAAACAAATGATTACATCAAAAAATATAGGAATTTTACTAGATTTTATAAAAAATTCTAAAAAGAATAGTGATTTATATTTATTGGTTAAAAAAAATAGTATTTCTTTATCATCAAAAAGAAAAAGTAATTTTTATATAAAAAATAATAATCTGGAAACTAATATTAATATAAGTAAATTTTATCAATCAATCTTAAATATCCTTCTCCCGATATTAAGAAAAAACAAAAAATTAGTTATAGCTCAGGTAGGACAAAGTATTGATGGTAGAATTGCATTAAATAATGGTAATTCACATTACATAAATAATCCAAAGAGTATTATTTATCTACATTGTTTACGAAGTATCAGTGATGCAATTATTGTAGGCTCAAATACCATTAAAAAAGACGACCCCCTATTAACCACAAGAAAAATAAAGGGCACAAATCCAAAAAGAATTATTATCGATGGTAGTCTTTCACTAAATAACAAATATAAAATATTTAATGACGGTAATGAAAATATAATTTTTACAAAAAGTAATAAAAATATTAGATTGAATAATTCAACAATAATAAGATTAAAAGAAATAAATTTTACTAAAAATTTAATTACGCAAATAAAAAAACTTAAATATAAAAATATTTTAGTAGAGGGAGGATCAAAAACTATTTCAGAATTAATAAATAATAATTATATTGATATTCTTCAATTTATGATTGCCCCAATATTAATAGGTTCCGGGATTAATTCATTAAATTTAAAAGAAATTTCAAATCTCAATAAAGCTATCAGACCAAAACATAATTTTAATGAATTAGAAAATGAAATTATTGTTAATTTATTTCTTAATAGCTAAAAAATCTGTATTATTTAAAATAAATCTAGAATTTTTTTCATTAATACATTTTAAACGAAATTTTAACCAATCATCAAAGTTAAGTTTATTTTTTTGAATAATTTCTCTACAAAAATTTAAGAAATAAATTTGAAATTTATAATTTTGACTTACATCCCATGTAGAGTCTAAAACATATCTTTTGTGAGTCCTTTTAAATGCTTTATTTATTAATTCAGTACAATCAGGTCCAACGGCAACTTCCCCTATTCCTTTGTCAGATTTTTGATCTTTATTAAAAATATTAAGAATTTTTTTATCATCCTTGTGTTTTGGAAAAAATTTAAAATTACCATTATAATTTAAGGCAAAGTAGACAATTTCCGTATCAACATTTAATTTATAAAAATTTTTAAACCATGTTTTTGGTAAAATATCTAAAAAAGCAGATCCTGTGACTAAATTATAATCATTAAAATTTATTTTTTCTAGATTATTAATTACATCAACAATTTTAAAATTAGTTTTTTTTATTTTAGATGATAATTTTATATTTTTTTTAAAATAATTTGTTGATTGATGTGATATATCTACAAAAGACCAATATTGATTATTTAATAATCGTGACTTAAGAAATCTATAATTAGATCCAGCGCCTGAACCTAAGTCAACTATTCTAATATTTTTTTTATTTTTAAAAAATTTATTTATTAAATATAATATTCTTTTGTTTCGTGAATTTCTATCAACAGTCTCTCTAAGATTTAACCATTTATTTTGAAATTCATGCATATTAAATTAATTTAACAAATTTCTTAGCTGACTCCAGAGGAGTAAGAAGATATCTTTTATTTTTATGAATATTAATTTTTAGTTTTTTAAAATTTTTTTTATTTAATATATTTTTAATAATTATATTTCTAAGGTCATTTACTTCAAATTTTTTAAAATAAATAACACCCTTTTTTCCAAGTGTATTTAATATAGTATGAGTAAAAAAAGTTATAATTGGCTTTTTAATTATTAATGCATTTGCTAAAGACATACCGAAACCTTCATATTTACTTACTGAAATGTAACAATCTGTTTTAGAATATAGTTTAGCTAATTTTGTATCTGAAATAGTACCATGAAATATTATTTTTCTGTTCATTGAATTTTTAGAAATAAATTTTTTGAGTTTTTTGTAATAACCTATATCTCTTGTAGTATCACCAACAATTTCTAAAATAAAATTATCTAAGGGCTTTAAAACTTTTAACAAAAAAAGATAATTTTTTCTATTTATTATACTGCCACATGTTAAAAGATGAATTTTACTATTATTTTTAAAATTATATTTTGCAAGTCTTTCTATACCGGGTTCAACTACAGAAATTTTATTATTTAGTACTTTAAATTCATTTATTAATAAATTTTTTGTATTTTTAGATGTCACAATAAATTTATTTATTTTTTTGAAATTTTCTTTTTCTAATCTTAAGAATTTTTTTGACCTTTGACCTTTAAATTCAAGATATAAAGGATGATGTATTAGTGCGATAACATTATAAGTAAGTATTTTTTTAAATATGGAATACATTCCTTCTAAAGCTAATCCATCTATTATAATTTTTGAGTCAGGATCAATTTTATTTAAAATTTTTTGAAAATATTTTATATCGTTATTTGTAGGAAAAGGATAATTTTCACTTAGAGCAATTGGTCTAATATTTATATCTCTTATCTTTGCATATTCTAGGATATTTTTTTCATAAATATATCCTCCAGTTTTTGCATTAATATTTCCTGGATAAACAAAATAAATATCAGATTTATTTTTAGATAACCTCTTTTTCATATGATGCCCATGCAACATTTGATTCTTGCAAGGTTATTTTAATTTTTTTTAAAGATTTGTAATCTTCAGAGAATTCATTTCTTAGTCTATTCAAGATCTTATTGCAAATATCCTCTGCTAAAAACTCTGTTGAGGTAATTTTTCCCTTAAATTCATCAATTTCATCTAAATTTTGATAATTATATATTTTAAGAATATCTTTTAAAGTCGTGGACACTATCCCTAAATCCATAATTATATTGTATTTATTAAGTTTATCAGTGAAAAATTCAGCATCTACTAAATATGTAGCTCCATGCATATTTTGAGCTGGCCCAAATACTTCACCAGGTAAAGAATGAGCTATTAGAATATTTTCTCTTACTTTTATCGAATACATAATTAATATTTAACTAAATGCATTATTGTATCCTTATTTTGAAGGATTTTATAGTAATCTTTTTCTAAATCAAAAAAATTACTTTCACTAGTAATTAATTTTTCTAATTTTGAATTTTTTAAAGATTTAATTGCTAATTTTAATCTCCCCTCAAAATCATATTTATTTTTCATGTATTTTGGTATTTTAGATACCTGTGAGCTAATGATTTTTAATCTTTTAGAATGAAAATACCCGCCTAAGGCAACTTCTCCTTTATTTTTACCATACCAACTAGCTTCTACTATTTTTCCTTCGATAGATAATTTTTCCATTAAAGAATTTAAAACTTTATAATTAGCTGTAGTATTTATCGCTACATCTATTTTCTCAATCTTTCTTATATCAATAAAATTTAATCCTAAATAATTGGCAATTTTTCTTTTATTTTTATTATTATCAAAAACATAAATATTTTTATATCCATTAATTTTAAAAAAAAATGCAGTTAATAATCCTACAGAGCCAAGCCCTACAATTAGAATTTTGTTATTATTTTTAGATTGAGCGTCCCAAAATATATTGATTGCTGTTTCCATATTTGCAGTTAAAATATATTTTCTCAAATTTCCTTTTGGTAGAAAAATTAAATTTTTAATAGAAATTTCATATAAATCTTGATGAGGATAAAGACTAAATATTTTTTTATTTATATATTTCTTTGGACCATCGATAATATTCCCAACATTTATATAACCGTATTTTATAGGTAAATTGAAAGAACCTTCTTGAAAAGGAGCTTTCATTAATTCAAATTGATCCTGACTTACGCTTTTAGATGAAACTAATTTTTCAGTTCCCTTGCTTATACCTGAGTATATAGATTTAACTAAAACAGTTTTGTTGTTTTTATTGTAAACAAGTTTTTTTTGATAAATTTTAGGTTGTTTTTTTTTATCAATCCATAAAGAATAAGATTTCATAATTTACTTATAAATGTATAATAAAAAAATGCTAACAAACTTTTGGGAAGAATTAACAACAAATGAAATTAAAAAAATAAATAGAAAAACAGTTTTAATTTTCCCATTTTCATCAATAGAACAACACGGTCCGCATCTTCCATTAAATACTGATAAAAAAATTCTTGAAGGAATATTGTTAGAATTCAACAAAAAATATAATTCAAATAAATATTTAATTATGCCTGAAATATATTTTGGTTCAGCAGCTGAACATACCGATTTTGATGGAACTATAAGTATTGATTCATTGGAATTTATATCGCACTCTTTATCAATTTTAGAAAATGTATGTAAATTGAAATTTAAAAATATATTACTTTTAAATAGTCATGGTGGACAAATTAGCCATATAGATATTATTGCTAAAGAATTGAAATCAGAATTTAATATAAACATAGTAAAAGGCACATATTTTTTATTTGATCAATTTAAAGGAATTATATCAAGTAAAGAAAAAGACTTTGGTTATCACGGTGGAGAATTTGAAACATCTATTATGTTATATTTATTTCCAAATCTAGTTAGGCAATCTAAAATTTCTCAACATAGATTATCTCCCGATTATTTATCATCTAAAACCATTTCTTATGAGAAAAATATTAAGAAAGCTTGGGTAACTAAAGAATTAAGTAAAAGTGGAATTATTGGAGATCCTAGAAAATCCAATGCACAGATAGGAAAAAAAATAATTGATAAAGTAACACAAAAATTAAATAAAATAATAAATG
Organism: uncultured Alphaproteobacteria bacterium; assembly: GCA_902618385.1. Classification (GTDB taxonomy): domain Bacteria; phylum Pseudomonadota; class Alphaproteobacteria; order HIMB59; genus CACPNW01. The sequence continues at coordinate 10,338 of CACNAF010000021.1, forward strand.
AGATGTTTTAGATTTTCATTTATTAAGAATTAAATTAAAAAAATTTTTCGTATACCTCATTGTACTCACAATCATATACCTCACAGTTATCCAGCATATATTCAGTTATTTGACTTAAGAATGTGCCATGACTGACTAATACAATTTTTTGTAAATTAAGGTTTTTGATAGATAGCAGAAAAGACCTTAATCTCATTTTAATATCATTGTGAGACTCTTGTATAATTTTTTTTTCATTAATAGGTTTGTTATTATTCCACCAAAAATCATTTAAATTATTAAAATCAAAATCATTAAATTCTTTTTTTAATTTTTTTGGTTGTCTTCCTACATCACATGAGTGGTACAAATGTTCTCTTATTAATGGTTCTATTACAGGTTTATTAGATGGAAAAACAATAGAGAATGTCTCTAATGTTCTTGTTAAGGGGGAGCAAAAATAATTATCAAATTTGAGATTTTTAATTCTATTATTTAATTTTTTTGCTTGCTCAACTCCCCTTTGAGTAATTCTTGCATCATAATAATAAGTTGGATTATCTAAATCTGATGCCGCATTAGCTTCTGACTCTGCATGCCTAATAAGATATAATTTCATTTTTTAACTATAAATACAATAAACGTTCATGCATCAGTAAGTATAAAACTTAGCTTTATTTACGGGAAGAAACGGCCAATAGCAATGGCACAATCATAACTAAGGTTGTTAATACTGATGGATTAAATAACCAATAAAGAACACCTAGTGAAAATATTAACATCCAGAATTCATTTTTATATAAAAATTTCATTATTTTTTAATTATATTAATTCAAATTATTTTCTACTAATACTTTTTTTACAGTTTCACCCATTACAGATGGGTTTTTGGAAATTGTAACTCCACACTCTTTAAGAAGTTCTACTTTTTCTATTGCGCTTTCACCATAAGCAGAAACAATTGCGCCAGCATGCCCCATCACGCGACCTTTAGGTGCAGTTAGTCCTGCTATATACGCAATTACTGGTTTACTCATATTTTCTTTTGCAAATTGTCCAGCTTCAACTTCTTGTGGGCCACCTATTTCACCTATCATTAAAACTGCAATAGTTTCGTCATCATTTTCAAACTTTTCAATTATATCTCTAAAAGAACTTCCATTTATTGGATCACCTCCTATACCTACACTTGTCGATACACCAATTTCCAAATCTTTAAGTTGTTGTGCAGCTTCATATCCTAAAGTGCCAGATCTACTAACTATTCCTATTTTACCTTCTTTGTAAATGTGACCAGGCATAATACCTAACATAGATTTACCAGGACTAATTATTCCTGCACAATTCGGACCTACTAATCCCATTTTTTTATCTTTTGGATATCTTCTCATGTATCTTTTTATTTTAACCATATCATGAGAAGGAATACCGTCAGTAATAGCCACACATGTTTTAATACCAGCGTCAGCAGCTTCCATTGCTGAGTCTGCTGCAAAGGCTGGCGGGACAAATAAAATTGATGTTGATGCTCCTGTTTGATCTACAGCTTCTTTCACAGTATTAAAAACAGGAAGATTTAAATGAGTCATGCCACCCTTACCAGGTGTTACTCCGCCGACAACGTTTGAACCATACTTAATCATTTCTTCAGCATGAAAACTTCCAATTTTTCCTGTGAATCCTTGGACTAAAATCTTTGTATTTTTGTGAATGATTATAGACATGATTATCCAAGAGCCTTCACTGCTTTATTTGCTGCATCTTCTAAAGTTGATGCTTCAATGTAATTTATATTACTTTTTTTAAGTATTTCATTTCCCTTTTCGACGTTAGTTCCAGCTAAACGTATAACTAAAGGATGTTTAATTTCAATTTTTGATAAAGCTTGAACAATTCCTTCTGCAACCCAATCACATCTGTTAATCCCTGCAAAGATATTAACTAATATAACCTTAACTTTTGTGTCCATAGAGATTAATTTAAAAGCTTTAACTATTTTTTCAGGT
>CACNAF010000022.1:0-12311 GCA_902618385.1 uncultured Alphaproteobacteria bacterium
TGAGTTACATTTTGATTGGGTTTCACAAAATATTATTAAATGTCAAAAAATTTTAAATAATAAATTAAATCATCTGAACATATTTAAAACTCATAGCGTAAGACATAAAAATTTTACAAATGAAACGGTAAATGCAGGTTTTATTTATATTGTTAGAGATCCAAGAGACATAATAGTATCTCTTAAAAATTTTTCGGGTAAAGAAATTGATAAAACTATTGATGAATTTCTTTTTTCAAGAAGTTTAATGATTACAACTAATGGCGCACAAGAATTACTTTCAACTTGGGAACTTAATGTTCAATCTTGGTTAAATTATAATAGTGTTCCTAGATTAATCATAAAGTATGAAGATTTAAAATTAAATCCAAAAGAAAATATATTAAATATTAAGGAATTTCTAAATAAAATACACAGATTAAATATAAACTTACGAGACCAAGACATTGATAAAATAATAGAAAATACAAATTTTAATAATCTAAAACAATTAGAAGACAAAAATGGATTTGATGAGGCTACAAAACATTCCAAATTTTTTAGATCAGGAACATCTAATCAATGGAAAAATATATTATCTAGTTCACAAGTTAAGCTTATTGAAAAAAATCTAAGATCATTAATGAGGTATTTCAATTATATTTAGAGGAATAATGGCGGAGAGAGTGAGATTCGAACTCACGAACGAGTTGCCCCGTTGCCGGTTTTCAAGACCGGTGCTTTCAACCGCTCAGCCATCTCTCCGTTTAAAAGCTTACTATAGTTTCATCTTAAAAATGTCAAAATATTAAGTATTATCATTTCCTAATTGACGATAGTTTTGGTAATTTTAGTTAATGATTATTAGGTTTATGTTATTCTTTGTTTTTATTTCTTTCAAATCCTATGCAACTGATTGTGAAAAACCAAAAATGCCAACTGATGAAGAATGGAACAGTTGGCTGACTAATATAAAACAAGAGGCACTCGAAAGAGGTATAAGCCAAAATACTATTTCAAATAATTTAAATGATGTTAAGCCACAAAGTAAAATTATTATGCGTGATCGATGCCAACCAGCATCAACAATGACTCTAGATGAGTATTTATTTTATACAATTACAAAAGATAAAATATTTGCGGGAAAAAATTTTTTAAAAAAACACCAGGATTTATTAAAAGAAATTGGAGAACATTTTAAAATACAACCTAGGTTTATAGTAGCTGTATTAGGTATGGAAAGTTATTATGGAAGAAATCAAGGAAAAATTAATTCCATAATTGCAATAACAACTCTTGCATTTGATAGAAGAAGAAGTGATTTTTACAAAAAACAATTATTTGCAGCTCTTGAAATTTTAGACAAAAATCTTGTTCCTAGTGGAGAATTAAAAGGAAGTTGGGGTGGGGCAGTAGGTATGACTCAAATGATACCGACAACTTTTTTAGAAACTGCATATGACTGGGATGGTGATGGAATAGATATATGGAATAGTTATGCAGATGCTTTTGCTAGTACTGCAAATTACTTAACTTCATTAGATAAAAATCCATGGTTTAATGATAGCACTTGGGGAAGAGAAGTGCTCCCTCCAAAAAATATTTCCTCATCTTTCTTTGATTCTATAAAACAAGTTAACCCCAAAGGTTGTGGCGCAGTTAAACGTAGATCAATTCCAAAAACATTATCGGAATGGTCAAAATTAGGATTTACAAAAATCAATGGAGATCCTCTACCAATAAGGGATGATTTAGAGGCTAGATTAATAATGCCAGATGGGATAGATGGAAGGATTTTCATAGTTTATCCTAATTACAAAAATATTCTTTATTATAATTGCTCATCATATTATGCTGTATCAGTAGGTCTCCTAAGTGATAAAATATCTAATTAGTTTAATACTTATTTTATTTATATTTTCTTGTAATGAATTAGACCTTAATAATGTTTCTGATGTTGTAGAAAATAGCACTAACAAATTAGAAGAAATAATTGAAAATAAAAAAGAAGATAAAAAAGAAAAAAATCTATCAAAAAATAAACAAATAAAAGATAATATTTTTTATTATGTTGGTGAGCCCTATTTTATTGAAGGAGTTAGTTATACTCCAGAGGAAAATTATAATTATTCAGAAATTGGACTTTCTTCTTTTTATGGTAAGGAATTACACAATATTAAAACTGTAAATAATGATTATAATAAAGTTACAGAATTACTTGGTAGGCATAAAACTCTACCTATTCCAAGTATGGTCAAGGTCACTAATTTGGATAACGGCTTATCTATAAATGTAAAAATTATAGATAGACATGATGATAATGCAGTTATTATTCAAGTATCAAGAAAAGTAGCTCAACTTCTTGGTTTTTATAAATCTAAATTAGCTACTGTTAAAGTTGAAATACTTTCTGATGCTAGTAAACAATGGAAGAGTGTTGCAAATTCATTGAATGAGGAAAATTTTGATGAAACTATCTCTTCTGCACCAACAGATATTGTATCTATTGAAGAAATTGATGAAATTACAAAAACTAAAGATGAAACCAATACAATTATAGATGAGCCCATTGAGTTAAAATCAGAAAAAATAACTGATTTTAAATTATATTTAAGAGTAATAGGATTTGAAAATTATGAGAGTATTCGATCAGTATTAGATAATTATGAGAATAATTTAAAATATACTTCAGAAAAAAATAATTCCAAATATGACGTAATTATTGGTCCTTTAGAAAAAATAGAAGCAAATAATTTGGTTTCATACTTTATCTCAAAAGGTTATAAGGAAACTGAAATTCTTATTGAATAACAAATAAAGGTCATAATTAATAATTATTAATATTTATGGTAAAAATTTTTAGCTTTCTTTTATTTTTTATAATTTCTTTTAAACTTCACGCTATTGATACGAAAGCAGAGCAAGCGGTTGTTATTGATTTTGATACCAACGAAGTTCTTTTTGAAAAAAATTCTAATACAAAAGTTATACCTGCTTCAATGACTAAGATAATGACTGTTTATGTTGCATTTGATAGAATAAAGAATACTAATTTTGCAATTTCTAATGAATGTAAAGTTTCTCCTAAAGCATATAAAATGGGAGGTTCTAGAACATTTTTAGAGATAGATGACAATGTAACAGTTGATGATTTATTAAAGGGTATTATTGTTCAATCTGGTAATGATGCTTCTATAGCCTTGGCAGAATGTTTAGGTGGTACGGAAGATGATTTTGCTAAACTTATGAATGTTTATGCAGAGCGCTTAGGAATGAAAAATACAAACTTTATTAATTCATCTGGGTGGCCAGATGATAATCATTATTCCACTGTTTATGACCTTGGAATTCTTTCAAATGCTCTTATTAAAGACTTCCCCCAGCTATATTCATACTTCAAAATGGAAGAATTTACTTATAATGATATTAGTCAACCAAATAGAAATAAACTTTTATATCAAGTTCAAGGAGCTGATGGATTAAAAACAGGTTTCACAAAAGAATCTGGGTGGGGAATAGCTGCTACAGCATTAAGGAATGACAGAAGGATTACAGTTGTTATAAACGGTACCAATAGCTCTAGATCAAGATTAAATGAATCTTCTAATTTAATTAATTGGGCTTTTAATCAAACTTCGCAACAAACTTTAGTTGTAAAGGATCAATTTATTAAAGAAGTAGATGTATGGCTGGGTAGTGAGAGTAGTATAAATTTAATCAGTGCACAAAAATTAGTATCAACTTTATCATTTGATCAAATTCAATTAATGAATTCTTCTATTACATATACAAAACCAATAACTGCTCCGATTAAAAAAGGTGATGAATTAGGAAAATTAATTATAAATATAGATGGAAAGCCGAAAATAGAAGTACCCCTTATAGCTGAAAAAGATGTAACTGAAGTTAATCCTTTATTTAAAATTTTTGCTGCAGCAAAATACTTAATTTTTGGAAGAAGTTTAGATGAAATTAAATAAAGGTTTGTTTATTAGTTTTGAGGGACCGGAAGCAAGTGGAAAATCATCTCAAATATTACTTTTATCAAAATATTTAAAAAAAAAGAAAATTCCTTTTATTGTATCCAGAGAACCAGGAGGAACTGATTTTGCTGAAAAATTAAGAAAGTTAATATTAGATAATAAATCCACAATTAATAATTTAGAAGAATTACTTCTTCTTATGGCTGCTAGGTCAAACCATATAAATGAAGTAATTATACCTAATCTTAAAAAAGGTAAAATTGTTATTTCAGATCGATATGCAGATTCTTCATTTGTTTATCAAGGATATGTAAATAAGTTTGGTATTAAAAGAGCTCAAAAACTTCATAAAGAACTTCTAAATAATTTCTTTCCTGACTATACTTTTATTTTTAAAATCAATCCAAAAGAAATAATCAAAAGATTAAAACAAAGAAAAGTTAAAAACAAATATGATAAATCTAACTTATTATTTCATAAAAAAGTAATTCAAGGATATAAAAATATAGCAAATCCAAAAAGATATATAACTGTAGATGCTTCTTTATCTAGAGATATAATTCATAAAAATATTATTGAAAAATTAAAGTTGTAATTAATGATTGAATTAATAGGTTTTGAAAAAGAGTATAGAGATATTCTTAACAGATACGAATCAAATAATCTTCCAAATTCAATTTTAATTCATGGTTTGAGTGGTATAGGTAAAAGAACGTTTCTTAACAAATTAGTTAAAAATATTATAAATATAGAATTTAAAGATAATAATGTTGATCATCATTTAAATTTATTTAAAAATAATACACATCCAAATATAAAAATAATTGAAAAAGAAATTGATAGCAAAACTGGAAAAATTAAAACTAATATAACAATTGATCAAATAAGAAGTTTAAAAACATTTTTAAATTCAACATCAATAATTCAAAATTCTTCTAAAATAGTTATCATTGATTCTGCTGATTATTTAAACATTAGTTCTGCAAATAGTATGCTTAAGATTCTAGAAGAACCAAAAGAAAATACCTATATTTTTTTAATATCAAACCAGATTTCATTACTTCTGCCAACAATTAGATCAAGATGTTTAAAAATTAAATTTAATACTCATAATTTAACAAATTTTACTAAAATTATTAAAAATAATATTGATGAAATATCTAATGAAGAAATAAATTTTTACTTTGAATTAACTTATGGATCACCTGGAAACACTATTCTTTATTATAATAATGATTTCTTGGATATTTTCCAATTATCAATTAAATGTCTTTTATCAAATGATTTAGACGATGATAAAATAAATTTATCTAATATTTTATCAAAACTTACTAATGATGAATTTAAAAATTATTTATCAATGCTTAAATTTATTCTAATTGTTGCTAATAAGCTAAAAGTAAACAGAGATGATAAAAGCTTAGTTAATATGCCAAATTATCTAGAGTTAGAGTCTTTATCTGTAAATCTTAGCAAAAAAAATCTTATTGATAGATTTGATTATTTAACTAATAACCAAAAAGAATTATTTAGTTTAAATCTTGATAAAAAAATATTTATATTAAATTTTTTAACTCAATAAAATGAATTTTTATATAACTACTCCAATTTACTACACTAATGACATACCTCATATAGGTCATGCTTATACAAGTATAGCTTGCGATATTATTGCTCGATATAATAAATTATTAGGAAAGAATGTATTCTTTTTAACAGGTACAGACGAACATGGGCAAAAAGTAGAAAAAGCTGCTATTAATTCAAACTTAAAACCTAAAGAATTCGTCGATAAACTTTCAGTTAATTTTATTAATTTAATACCTTTTTTAGGATGTGAAATAGATGATTTTATAAGAACTACTGAAGAAAGACACATTAAAGCTTCACAAGAACTTTGGAGGCAATTAGAAAAAAATAATCAAATATATCTTTCAAATTATGAAGGTTGGTACTCAGTTAGAGATGAGGCATTTTATTTAGAAAATGAATTAAAAAAGATTGATGGAAAATATGTTACGGATAATGGATCGCCTGTAGAGTGGGTTAAGGAGGAGAGTTATTTTTTTAAACTTTCAGAATGGCAAGATAAGTTGATCAATTATTATGAAAAAAATCCAGAATCAATCTTACCAAAAACGCGATATAATGAAGTATTAAGTTTCATTAAAGGCGGATTAAAAGATCTGTCTATTTCAAGAACAACTTTTAACTGGGGAGTGCCAGTTCCAAATAATTCTAAACACGTGATGTATGTTTGGATTGATGCATTATGTAATTACCTAACTGCAATTGGTTATCCAGATACAAATAATAATAATTACAAGAAATTTTGGCCTGCAACACACATTGTAGGAAAAGATATATTAAGATTTCATGCAGTGTATTGGCCAGCTTTTTTAATGGCTGCGGGTATCGAACCTCCTAAAAGAATATTTGCGCACGGTTGGTGGACTAATGAAGGGCAAAAAATTTCTAAATCACTTGGTAATGTCATTGATCCTTACGAAATTATTAATGAATATGGCCTGGATCAAATTAGGTTTTTTTTATTTAGAGAGGTACCCTTTGGAAATGATGGAGATTTTTCAAAACAAGCAATCGCAAATAGAATTAACGCAGATCTATCAAATAATTTTGGTAATTTAGTACAAAGAATTTCATCATTTGTTGAAAAAAATAATGATTCTATACTAAAGCCAACAGAAAATTTAACTAATGATGATCAGGATTTAATTAATATTCTTCAAAATAAATTTAATGAATATTGTAAATTTATGAATAATCAACAAATTGATAGAGCAATCAAGTCTGTCTTGGAATTAATATCTGCTGGTAACGCATATGTTGACACTCAAGCACCATGGACATTGAAAAAAACAAATAAAATTAGAATGGAAGAAGTTTTATATATTGTTACAAATATAATTATTAAATCAGCTATAATGCTCTATCCAATAATACCAACTAGTTCAAAAAAAATTCTTAATATTTTTAATTATAATATGGACAATAATAAATTTGAGAATTTTACTAAACTAATCAATCAAAATATAAAAATAAATAATCCAGAACCAATATTTCCAAGAATATTGAATGATTGACTCACATTGTCATTTAAATTTTAAAAAATTATCAGAAAATTTTGAGAATATCATTAAAAATTCGAAAAATAATAATATAAGCTCAATATTATCAATCAATACCAAACCTGAAGATTTTCAAGATCATTTAAATCTAATAAAAAATTATAATTCTATTTATCTCTCATATGGGCTTCACCCCAGCGATGTTCAATCAATGAACCAAATTGAATTAGAAAACTTTGAACAATACTGTAATAATGAAAAAGTAATAGGAATAGGTGAAACAGGCATTGACCTGTATCATAATGATCAATTTCTCAAAGAACAAATACAAGTATTTGAAACCCATATTGAAGCTTCAATAAAGCATTCACTACCGATTATCATTCATCAAAGAAATTCTGAAAAAGAAATAGTAGATATTTTAAAAAATTATAAATCAAATAATTTAAAATTAATTTTTCATTGTTTTACCGGTTCAAAACAACTACTAAATTTTTGTTTAGAGAATAACTACTACATTTCTATTTCTGGAATAATAACATTTAAAAATGCATCAAGTTTAAGAGATATAATTAAGGATGCTCCTTTAGATTCTATACTTATAGAAACTGATAGTCCTTTTTTAGCACCCGAACCAATGAGAGGTAAAGTTAATGAGCCATCTTTTGTAAAATACACAGCTGAATATCTGGCAAAATTTTTTAAATTATCTTTAGAAGAATTTGAAAAAATCACTGATAATAATTTTTTTAATTTGTTTACGAAAGCTAAAAGAGATAATTATCTATAATGAAAATAACAATTTTAGGCTGTGGAGGATCTTTCGGATCACCTTTAGCATGGAATAGACATGGTAATATTGATCTAAGTAATAAAAGAAATTTTCGAACAAGATCATCTGTACTTATTGAATATAACAATACAAATATTCTAATTGATACTAGTCCAGACCTTAGACAGCAACTTTATAATGCTAAATGTACTAATATTGATGCGGTTCTTTATACCCATATTCATTCTGATCATACATCAGGTGTTCCAGATATGAGAGCAATGTCATTAATAAATAAAAAAATTATCCCTGCATATATGCCTAAAGAAATGATTCCAGAGATGGAAACAAATTATAAATATATTTTTAAAGGAGAAAAAGATTATTTACCATTTATGGAAATTAAAGAATTAGATTCTAGTATAAATTTTCAGAATATAAATATTGAAACATTTAAACATAATCATGGGTCAATTGATGTTCAGACTTACAAGATTGGAAATTTTGCTTATTCTACAGATTTAAAAAAATTTTATAATAAAGATATTGATAAATTAAAAAATCTAGATCTATGGATAGTTGGTTTGTTAAGAGAGGATTCGCATCCTTCACATGCTGGATTTGATCAAATAATGGATTTCATTTCTTATATTAAACCAAAACAAACTATTTTTACTCATATGACAGCTTTACTAGATGAAAAAGAATTAATAACTAAGTGCCCAGCAAATGTTAAACCTGGATATGATGGAATGATTATTGATTTATGAAATCAGAATCTATTGGTTTCATAGGTGTAGGAAACGTTGGTTCAAACCTTGCAAATAATTTATTAAAATCAAATAATAATGTTTTTGTGTATGATAAAAATAATCAATCTTATTCAAGATTAAAAAATCTAAAAAACAAGCCTTGTAAAACCTTAAAAGAATTAACTGAAAAGAGTGATATTATAATAACCTGTTTACCTTCACCAAAAGCGGTAAGCAAAGTTTTAAAAACTATATTAAAATATTTAACTAAAAAACATATCTGGATTGAGATGAGTACTACAGATAAAAACGATATGATAAGTTTATCCAAAAAAGTAAATTCCAAAGGTGCTAACGTATTAGAATGCCCAATTACTGGGGGGGAGCATAGAGCTAAATCAGGTAATATATCTATTTTAGCTGCTGGCAAAAAATCAACTTTCAAAAAATGTTTCCCAATTTTATCTTTGCTTGGTCATAAAATTTTATATTGTGGAAAAATTGGAAATGCCTCAATATTAAAAGTGATTACAAATTATTTAGCATCATTACATTTAGTGGGTTTAGGTGAGGCTTTGAGTGTTGCAAAAAAAAATAAAATTGATTTAGGTTTAACTTATAAAGCTATAAAAATAAGCTCTGGAAATAGTTTTGTTAATGAAACTGAAACTAAGGTTATACTTGGAGGCAGTTATGATGTTGGATTTACAATGGATCTAGTCAATAAAGATATAAATCTTTTTAATAAACTTGGAAAAAATATTAAATTAGAACTGGGAAATTATCTAAGTAAAAAATTTAAACTTGGTATGAAAAATTTAGGTGAAAGATCATTTAGCACTAGTATTATTAAATTAATTGAAAAAGATGCAAAAATTAAATTAAGAGCAAAAAATTTCCCAAAACAATTAATTGATAAACAAAAAAAACAAAAAGGTGTAGAAGTATAATATGTCAGATAAAAAATTATTACCTGCTGATTTAGATCCAAGAAATCCAAGTTATGCTTACAAAAATAAATATAATGAACATGTTGAGAATACTGATCAATTCAATAACTATGTAAAGTCTTCTGAAGTTAAAAAAATTTTTTCTGGAATGTTATGGGGAGAAGGTCCGGCTTATATTCCTCATTTAGATACATTAGTCTGGAGCGATATACCAAATAACAGGATGCTAAAGTTATCAAATGATATAGTATCTGAATATAAAAATCCCTCCAACTATTGTAATGGAAATACTATTGATAAAGAAGAGAATGTAATTTCTTGTTCACATGGAGGAAGATGTATCTATAAAACTAATGATAATTTAGAAGTGGAAGTCTTAGTTGATAATTATAATGGTAAGAAACTTAACTCGCCAAATGACCTATTTGTTAAATCGGATGATACAATTTGGTTTACAGATCCACCTTATGGTATTCTATCAGATTATGAGGGATATCCTGGCGAGCAAGAATATGGTGGTTGTAATGTGTTTTCTTTTGATCCTAAACTAAATACTTTAAAAGTTATGATTGATGATCTTGATAGACCAAATGGAATTGCCATTTCTCCAGACGAAAAAAAATTATATGTTGCAGATACTGGAGAAAATATCAAACATTTGTATGTTTATGATATGATTAACGGATTACCAATTAACAGAAAATTAATTTATGATTTTAAACCCTTTTTCTCTGATGGTTTTAGATGTGATAAAGATGGTAATGTTTGGACAAGTGCAGGAAAAGCAATTAAATGTTTTAATCCTCAAAACGAATTAATTGGGCAACTTATAATCCCTGAATTAGTATCAAATTTAGAATTTGGAGGAGTTGAAGGAAATATCTTGTACATAACAGCTACAACTAGTTTATATTCAATTGAATTAAATCAACAAGGTGCCAGATTTTATGAATAAACCTTTATCTTCAGGAAAATGTGAACCATGCAATGGGAACACTCCTAAATTAGATTATCAAGAAATTAGTAAATTTTTATCTGAACTTAATGAATGGTCAGTCAATGACAATCAAGAAATGATTTTCAAAAAATTTAAATTTAGTAATTTTAAAAAAGCTATATCATTTGCAAATGAAGTAGGAGAAGTAGCAGAAAAAGAAGGTCATCATCCTGATATTTCAATAGGATGGGGTTATTGTTTAGTTATGGTCCATACTCACGCAATAGAGGGATTATCAGTTAATGATTTTATATTAGCTTCCAAAATTGATTTAATTAAAAGTTAATTTAATGAAAAAAAAAATTTTTATTTGCGGTATTAGTACTGAATGTTGCTCTTATTCAACATTAATACAAAATAAAAAAGATTTTGAAGTTTTAAGTGGAAAAAAACTTTTAAAATATATAAATTTTCCATATTCCAAACATAATAATATAACATTTATACCAAATAAATTTTATAGAAGTTTGCCTGGCGGGCCTGTAGATAAAAAATTTTTTATAAAAACAATTAACAATATTACAAATGATTTAATAAAATCAAAACCTATTGATGGTATTTTTCTAATCATGCATGGTGCTATGTATGTCAAAGGTATTAGTGATCCCGAAGGTTTTTTTATCAAAAAAATTCGCTCTAAAGTATCTAAAAACTGTAAAATATCATTATCTTATGATCTTCACGGGCAGATGACTGATACAATTATAAAAAATATCGATTATTTTGCAGCATATAAAACAGCCCCACATATTGACGTTAAGCAAACTTATTCAAGGTCATTGAAAATGTTAATAGATGGAATATTAAAAAATAAAAAAAATCATATTATTTGGGAAAAAATACCAGTTTTAGTTTCAGGCGAAATGTCATCTACAATAGTTGAGCCATGTAAAAAAATTTATAAAAATCTTAATATTTTTAATAAATTGAATGGGATTAATGATTGTAATTTACTTATAGGATATGTTTGGGCTGATACTAAGAGGGCAACAGCTTCTGCAATTGTAAATTGTTCAGATGTTAATATCGGCAAAAGAATTTGTAAGAAAATAGCACTAAGTTATTGGAATAATAGGTTTAATTTAGTTTATGATATGAAATCTTATAAGTTAAATAAGATTTTTCATGCAGTTAATAAAAAAAGATTTACAATTTTAGCCGATAGCGGAGACAATCCAACAGCTGGAGGAGTAGGTAATAGAATTGATGTATTAGAGCACGTATTTAAAAAAAAGATAGAGAACACTCTATTTGCAGGAATTTATAATGAAGAAATTTTTAAAGAATTAAAAAATAAAAAAAATAAAATTGTCATAAAAGATAATATCTCAAAAAAGAAAATTTCTATTTCAATTGATAAATTTTATCTAAAAAATGATAATGCGATTGTAATCTCAAATAATAATACAGTAATTTTTACTAAATACAGAAAACCCTTTCATTATCTGAGTGATTTTAGGGAATTAAATATAAATTTAAAAAAATATAAAATATTGATTGTAAAATCAGGATATCTTTCGCCAGAACTAAAAAAACTTAAAGCTGATAATTTTATGATTTTAACAGATGGATTTGTAACCCAAGATTTTAAAAGAATTAAAAATTTATTTAGGGAAAAACCAATTTATCCTTTCCAAAAAAATTTTAGATACAATATAGCTATTTAATTAAGTACCACAAAAAGTTTCAAATACTTTTTCACTTTCAAGAGGCGGGGTAATATATTTTTTATTTTCTATTTTCTCATAAGGATTTTTTAGTAATTTTTCGAATTCATATAATTGACTGT
>CACNAF010000023.1:0-10724 GCA_902618385.1 uncultured Alphaproteobacteria bacterium
TTTTAAACGTATTATTTCTTCTTGAAGAATTTTATTTTCAAATTTCAAGCTCCTAAATTGATTATATTCATCAACAAAATTTGAAAAGGCATTTATTGGCAATGTGATAAATCTTGTAATAGGTACAACTACTGAACTAGATAGATTTTTAACTCCATTAATAATATAGTAATCAGTTTTCGAAAAAAAGACTAAAAGAAAAGAAAGGCTGACAACTGATATTATTGTAAAATTTTTTACAAAACTTGATAAATGAAAGACTTTTAATTGGAATTTTGGAGCCATTTTAATTTTTAATCAGAGGCAAACACATCGCTCAGTTTTGATTTTTCTTCAAGTGCTTGGCCTGTACCCATTACAACACATAAAAGAGGATCCTCTGCTATTGAAACTGGCAAACTTGTTGATCTTCTTAGTACTTTATCAAGATTATGCAAAAGGGATCCACCTCCAGTTAACATTATACCTCTTTCTACAATATCTGCAGATAACTCTGCAGGTGTTTGTTCTAATGCTCTTTTGATTGTATCAATTATTTGAGCAACAGGTTCAGCAAGAGCCTCGGCAATTTGTCTTTGAGAAATAGAAATTTCTTTTGGAAGACCTGTTATTAAATCTCTACCTTTGACACTCATGCTTCTGCCATCACCATCATCTGGTGGACTAGCAGAACCAATATCTTTCTTCATTCTTTCAGCTGTAGTTTCTCCAATTGCTAATTTATGAGTTGTTCTCATATATTCCATTATAGCTTCATCAAATCTATCTCCAGCAGCTTTAACTGATGTAGAATTAACAACACCTCCAAGAGATAAAACTGCTACCTCTGTTGTACCCCCACCAATATCAACAACCATAGACCCTGTTGGTTCTGCAACTGGCAGACCTGCACCTATTGCTGCCGCAACTGGCTCTTCAATCAAATAAACTCTTCTCGCTCCAGCAGCATCAGCCGACTCTCTAATAGCTCTTCTTTCAACGTTTGTTGCTCCAGAAGGTACACAAATAACAATTTGAGGGTTAGATATAGATCTACCTTTATGAACTTTTTTAATAAAACTTTTTATCATTTGTTCTGCAACATCAAAATCAGCAATAACACCATCTTTCATAGGGCGTATAGCTTTTATTTTTCCTGGTGTTCTTCCAAGCATTTGCTTTGCTTCATTACCAACAGCTAAAACTTGTGTATTTCCATCATTTTCAATTGTTGCAACTACTGAAGGTTCATTAAGAATAACACCTTCTCCCTTTACATATACTAAAGTGTTTGCAGTACCTAAATCAATGGCCATATCTTTTGAAAATAAACTAAAAAAACGATCAATTACCATTAATTAAACTCCCTCTATTTTTAAATTTGCCGTATTTTCTTTAATAGATTTAGTTTTTTTAAAGATCAATCTGTTTAATGCATTTATATAAGCTTTTGCAGAAGCAACAATTATATCAGGGTCACTTCCTTTTGCTTGTGATGATAAATTATCATCTTCAAGTCTGACAGTTACTTCTCCTTGTGCATCTGTTCCAGCGGTAATAGCATTTACTTGATAAAGTTTGAGTTTAAATTCAGTATTTGTAAGTTTTTTTATTGCATTAAATGTAGCATCAACAGGGCCGTTACCATTAATTTTTATATTTTCCACTTTATCGTTTATTTCAATTTTTAATTTTGCTTCAGCTTTTTCAACTGACCCTGCATTAACTTCCAATGATACAAATTTAATGTGTTCATCGTATGACGATGTCCTATCTTCTGCTAATGCAATTAAATCTTCTTCAAATATTTCTTTTTTCTTATCAGCCAAATCTTTGAATCTTCCAAATAATTCCATCAAAGCATTATCACCAACCTCATAACCGAGTTCTTTTAACTTTTCTGAAAAAGCATGTTTGCCTGAATGTTTACCAAGAACCAGTGAAGATTTGTTAAGCCCTATTGATTCAGGCGTCATAATTTCATATGTTCCAGCATGTTTAAGCATACCATCTTGATGTATTCCTGCTTCATGAGCAAAAGCGTTTGCGCCTACTATAGCTTTATTTGGCTGAACTGGAAAACCTGTTATTGATGATACTAATCTGGAAGCTTTCATAATAGACTCAGTTTTAATATCTGTATGAAAAGGCATTAGATCTTTTTTTACTTTTAAAGTCATTACAATTTCTTCTAGTGATGAGTTGCCGGCCCTTTCACCCATACCATTAATTGTACACTCTACTTGTCTTGCACCTTCTTTAATGGCAGCGACATTATTTGCTGTAGCTAAACCTAAATCATTATGTGTATGAGTAGAAAGAATTGCTTTATCAATATTTGGGACATTATTTTTTACATTTTTGAAAATTTTACCAAACTCTTCTGGTAGTGTGTAACCAACAGTATCAGGAATATTAATAGTTGACGCACCTGAGTTGATGGCGAGCTCAATACATTGATATAAAAATTCTAACTCTGACCTTCCACCATCTTCACAACTCCACTCAATATTATCACATAGATTTCTTGCGTGAGACACAGTTTTTTGAATAGCTTCTAAAACTTCTTCTTCAGTTTTCTTTAATTTGTATTTCATGTGTAGAGGACTTGTTGCAATAAAAGTATGAATTCTTGGAGACTTAGCATGTTGTACTGCTTCCCAAGCACGATCAATATCTTTAAAACTTGCTCTTGCTAGACCGGCAATTGTTGAATTTTTGACATGCTTACTAACTTCAGAAACTGCTTCAAAATCTCCATTAGAAGCGATCGGGAAACCTGCTTCAATAATATCAACTTTCATTGAATCAAGAACTTCAGCTATTTGAAGTTTTTCATCTAAATTCATTGATGCGCCTGGAGATTGCTCTCCATCACGAAGGGTTGTATCAAAAATATAAATTTTTTCAGTCATTACTTTAATTATACACTAATCAAAATTTTATTAAACTTTCATCTAGTTTTTTGATTTATCAACCATTTTTCCTTCAGCAATCCAAGGCATCAAAGTTCTCAACTTTTCTCCGACTGCCTCAATTGGATGTTCAGCTTGTTCTTTTCTCATTACTTTAAATTTAGTTTGACCACTCTGATGCTCTTGCATCCATTCTTTAGCAAATTGACCAGATTGAATTTCCGAAAGAATTTTTTTCATTTCTTTTTTTGTTTCATCTGTAATAAGTCTTGGACCTCTTGAATAATCTCCATACTCAGCTGTGTTTGAGATTGAATATCTCATATTTGCCATTCCACCTTCATATAAAAGATCAACGATAAGTTTGACTTCATGAAGACATTCAAAATATGCCATTTCAGGTGCATAACCTGCTTCAACAAGAGTTTCATAACCTGCCAAAATTAAATGTGTTAAACCTCCACATAAAACAGATTGCTCTCCAAAAAGATCCGTTTCACATTCTTCTTTAAAAGTTGTTTCAATTATTCCAGCACGTCCTCCACCTATTGCTGATGCATATGCAATTCCTATTTCAAGAGCATTACCTGACGGATTTTTGTCTACAGCAACTAAACAAGGTACACCTGCACCTCTTACATATTCTGCTCTTACTGTATGACCAGGACCTTTAGGTGCAACCATAATTACATCTATACCTTCTTTAGGTTTGATTAAATCAAAATGAATATTTAATCCGTGAGCAAATGCAATTGTTGTCCCTTCTTTAATATTTTCAGCTATATCATTTTTGTAAATTTCAGATTGAAGTTCATCAGGTGTTAGCATCATAATCACATCAGCCCAACTTGCAGCTTCTGCAGGGGTCATTACTTTGAAATTAGCTTGCTCTGCTTTGCTTCTTGAATTTGAACCTTCTCTTAATGCTATTGAAACATTTTCTACTCCAGAATCTCTTAAATTCATTGCATGGGCATGTCCTTGACTTCCATATCCTACAATTGATATTTTTTTATCCTTTATTAAATTTAAATCTGCATCTCTATCGTAATATACTCTCATTATTATTCCTCCTCATTTTTTTTAATTGATGATATTGCAACGGGACCACTTCGAACAATTTCTACCTTTGTTATTTCATTAATTTCTTTAATAAATCTATTTACTCTTTCTGAAGCACCAGCAATTTCAAAAATTGTAGTATTATTTTCATTTTCTATTTTTCTAGCTCTGTATAAATCACAAAGCTGATAAACTTTCTTTTTATTTGTTTCAGAAATATAAATATAAACTAGAGCAACTTCAGCTTCTACAGAACTACCTTCTTTGTCTAAATTTGTAACACTGTGAACAGGAACAATTCTAAGTAACTGTTTTTCAATTTGGCTAACAACCTCTGAAGTGCCGTGTGTTACAATAGTGATTCTTGAAATATTTTCATCATTACTTACTTCAGCTACGTTCAAGCTATCAATATTATATCCTCTTCCAGAAAACATACCTATAACTCTTGCTAAAACACCTGGTTCATTATCAACTAATACAGTTAATATATGTCTTTTGGTCTCTGATACTTGATCAGGAGAAGCGTAAACTGATTTATTCATTAAACTAAAATTTTTCCTTTTTCGGCAGATTTTTTGTCTTGTTTCTGATCTTTACTTAACATCATTTCATTATGAGCAGATCCACTTTGAATCATTGGAAAGCAATTCTCTTCTTTAGTTACCCAAATATCTGCAATTACTGTATTTTTTGTTTCTATCATTTGATTTATAACATTATCAAGTTCATCAGTTGTTTTTGCTCTTAAACCAACAGCCTTGTAACTTTCAGCTAACTTTACAAAATCAGGTAAACTATCAGTATAACTTTCAGAATATCTTCCACCATGTAAAAGTTCCTGCCATTGCCTAACCATTCCCATATATTCATTGTTTAAAATAAATATTTTTACAGGCAATCTATATTGAACAGCAGTGCTCATTTCTTGAATATTCATGAGTATAGAAGCGTCTCCTGCTATATCGACTACTAAAGCATCAGGATGTCCAACCTGAGCTCCAATAGCAGCAGGAAAACCATATCCCATAGTTCCTAAACCACCTGAAGTTAGCCATCTGTTTGGTTCTTCAAATTTATAGAATTGAGCAGCCCACATTTGATGTTGACCTACTTCAGTTGTAATAAATGTTTTTGTCTTTTTTGTTAACTCATAAAGTCTTTGAACCGCATACTGCGGTTTAATCTGCTTGCCTTCATTATTGTAGTTTAAACAATCTACTTCTTTCCATTTATTTATTTTATCCCACCACGATTTTAATGAATTAGTATCTATTTTATATTTTTTGTCTTTCCAAATCGAAATCATTTTTTCGACAACTTGTTTAACATCACCTATTATTGGAACATCAACATTTATTGTTTTGTTAATATTACTTTCATCAATATCAATATGAATTTTCTTTGAGTTAGGTGAGAAAGCATCAAGTCTTCCTGTAACTCTATCATCAAATCTTGCACCGATATTAATCATGACATCACATTCATGCATAGCCATATTAGCTTCATACATTCCATGCATTCCAAGCATACCAAGTGAGTTTTTATCTGATGAACCTACAACCCCCAGACCCATTAATGTCATTGTTGCTGGTGACCCAACTATATTTATAAATTCTCTAACTAATTTTGAAGCTTTTGGACCAGAATTAATACATCCACCACCAATATAAAAAATTGGTTTTTTAGCTTTTGAAATTAGTTCTACTGCTTCTTCAATTTTATTTTTTTCAAAATCAGGACTTGGTTCAAACAATCTATGAGAGGGAATAATAATTTTATTTTTTTCTTCATAAGTTCCTGAAGCAAATTGAACATCTTTGGGTATATCAATTAATACAGGACCTGGTCTTCCATTTTGAGCAATGGTAAATGCTTCATGAAATACAGAAGACAATTTATTAACATCCTTAACTAAATAATTATGTTTAGTACAAGGTCTCGTTATACCTGTAGTGTCACATTCTTGAAATGCGTCACTGCCAATTAAGTGTTGAGGTACCTGTCCAGTTATACATACAATAGGTACACTATCCATCATTGCGTCAGTTAAACCGGTTACAACATTTGTTGCACCAGGTCCTGATGTAACAAGAACTACTCCAGTTTTACCAGTCGACCTAGCATAACCTTCAGCTGCATGTATCGCACCACCTTCTTGTCTTACTAAAACGTGCTTAATTGAATTCTGTTTAAATAAAGTATCGTATATGGGTAATACAGCACCACCAGGATATCCAAATACAACTTCTACACCTTGTTCAGCTAAGCTTTTTAAGACAATTTCAGCACCTGTTATTTCATTATTCATTGATTTTAGCTCATAGGCTGTGGATAAAATAAAATCAATAAATTAGTTCAATTTTGCTATAAATTAATGGATTTTAGGTCAATTTCATCCGGAAATTGATTAAATTTTTTAAAAATATTAAGATTTGAAGATCTCCACCAAGTATGTTGTCTTTTTACATAGTTTCTTGTTACTTGCTGTATTTTAGAAATACATTCCTCAATTGATACTTCGTTTTTAAGATAAGATTGAATTTCAGGAACTCCGTGAGCTTTCATTATTGGTAAATTATTATTATAATTTAATTTAAGCAAATTTTTGACTTCCTCTATCGCACCATCTTCCATCATTAATTGTGTTCTATGATCTACTCTTCTATAATTTTCTTTTCTATCTGGAAGAAATAATAATATTTTGTAATTTTTTAAATTAATAAAATTTTTATTTTTATTTTTTTTCCAGTCACTAAATTTTTTCTTAGTAAAAAAATTTACTTCCCATATTCTTCTTATTCTTTGAATATCGTTAGTTGCAATATTAATCATTGCTTCAGTGTCAAGCTCTTTAACTAAATTATAAAAATTTTCCTTACCAATTTTTAAAATCATTTTTTCTGATTCTATTTTTACTTTTTCTGGAATTGATGGAATTGAAACTATTCCATTAATTAAAGATTCTATGTAAAGGCCTGTACCTCCAACTAAAATAGGTGTTATATTTTTATTAACTAAACAATTAATTTTTTTTGATGCTTCCTCACACCATTTTTGAACATTAAATCTAACATCACCTTTAACAAAACCATAAAGATGATGGTTGATTTTTTTTTGATCATTTATAGTTGGTCTAGCAGTTAAGATACTTAACTCATTATAAATCTGCATACTATCAGCATTTATAATTTCACCATTTAGTTTATTCGCTAGGCTTAAAGCAAATTTTGATTTTCCTGATGCAGTTGGGCCTAATACAAAATAGATTTGAGTTTTCAATTATTCTTAAATTTAATTGTTACCCAATTTTGCTCATTATCTCTAATTATTTTTAGTAATAATGAGGACCTGCCTGTTTTTTCTAAAGAATTTACTAATTCTTCAAATGAATTCATATTGTTAATAACCTCTCTATTAACTTCTGTAATTATGTCTCCATTTTGCAAACTACTATCAATGTCGTCAATTGAAATTACTTTAACCCCACTTTCATGATCTTCAATAGTTATTCCTAAAGATTCAATTTCTAAATTTTTTTCGATATTTGTAGTTGTTTTTCTTTCCGTAATTACCTCTCCAGGTAATTCTCCTAATATTACCTCAATACGAATTTTTTTATTTTTTCTCCAAACTTCTAATATTGCAGTCGATCCTACATCTGACTCTGCAACAACTCTTGGTAAATCAGGCATCTTTTTAATTTCTATATTATTAAATTTTAAAATTACATCGCCTGGTTCTAATCCAGCAGTTTTTGAGGGACCATTAGGATTGACATTGGATATAAATGCACCTTTTTGATCAGGTAAACCAAGACTTTCTGCAAAATCCTTTGTAACAGGTTGAATTTGTACACCTAACCAACCTCTCTTAGTTTTTCCAAAATCTTTTAATTGTTGTACTATTTTTTTGGCACTGTTCGCAGGTATTGCAAATCCTAAACCAATACTTCCACCTGTTTGCGAAACAATTGCCGTATTAATTCCTATTACCTCTCCATCTAAATTAAATAATGGTCCGCCTGAATTACCACGATTAATAGATGCATCTGTTTGTAAAAATTTAACATATGGCCCACTACCTAAATCTCTTGAAATTGCAGATATAATTCCTGCAGTGACAGTTCCTCCCAAACCAAGAGGGTTTCCAATTGCAATTGACCAATCTCCAACTCTCATCTTATCCGAATCTCCCCAACCAACATATGTAAGTTTTTTGTTTTTTGGATCAATTTTCAATACAGCTATATCTGCTTTGGGATCTCTTCCAAGTAATTCAGCTGTAAACTCTGTTTCATCATTTAGTATAACAGTTATTTCATCAGCTCCTTCAATTACATGGTTATTTGTAACAACTATACCATCTTCACTTATTATAAAACCTGAACCAAGTCCTGTCATTGGTCGTTGTGATCGTCTTTGATCACGGTCAAAATATTCTTTAAAAAAATCATCAAAAGGAGATCCCTCTGGAAATTGTGGTATTTGATTTTGGTTATTATTTTCAACAATAGTAGTTGATGCAATACTAACTACTGCAGGAGATAATTGTTCTACCAAATCAGCAAAACTCTCAGGTACAGCAAGTAATGGTTTCGAAAATAAAATAGAAATTAAGAATAAAAATTTAATTCTCATATTAATTGTCATAGTATTTGAACGTGAAATAAATAAGGCACAGCCCAAGTAGTGCAAAAAATAAACTAATATTTTTTACAGTTTGTGGACTAATAACAGAAAGCATATCGAGATATTTCTTTAAATTTTTCGCTAAGAAAAAATAGAGTATACCTTCAACGATCAGCACTAGACCTATGCTTATTAGTAATATTTCAAACATTAATTTTGGATATCTATTTCACCAAAAAATTTTTCACAAACTTCCCCGGGAGCGATTACCATGGACATCTCTGTATCTCCAAAAGTATCTTTACAGGCTTGCATTGTTCTTAAGAAATCAAAAAATTCTTCATCAAGACCATAAGCATCACCTAGTATTCTATTTTTAGCAGCATCTCCTTCACCTCTTAGTATTGAAGATGTTCTTTCAGCTTCAGCTAAAATAACTGTTTGTTGTCTATCCGCTGATGCAACTATTTCTTTAGAAAGTTCTTCGCCTTCTGCTCTTAATAAATTTGCTTCTTTTTCACGCTCAGAACGCATTCTTTGATAAACGTTATTAGATACTTGTTCAGTTAAATCTGTTCTTCCAATTCTAATATCTACAATTTTAACACCAAAAGATTCCTCATTAACTTTGATTTGTTTTTCAATTTCATTCATAATATTATTACGTTCATCACTCAGTAGTGATGTTAAAGAGTATTGTGCAATTACACCTCTAACTGCCGCATTTATAATTCTTCCAAATCTATCTGAAAAAGTAGTTTCATTTCTAACTGTCTGATAAAACTTTAGAGGATCAACAATGTTGTATCTAGCGAATGAGTCAACGATGATTCTTTTTTGATCTGAAAGTATCATTTCTTCGGGTTGTGGATCGAGATTTAGCAATCTTGAATCTAAAAAAACTGCATCTTGAATAAATGGGATTTTAAATTGAAGACCAGGTTTTGTAACAACTTTTCTTGGGTCACCAAATTGAAGTACTAAAGCTTGCTTAGTTTCATTTACGATAAAAAAAGCTCCCGTAAAAGTAAGGAAAAGAATGAATAAAACTAAAACTATAAGTAAATTTTTTGCATTAAATCTCATCTTAATTGTTTCCTGACTTTTTAAGTTCATTCAATGGAAGATACGGAACTACACCCTGTCCATTTCCAGTATCATCCAAAATTATTTTATTCTTACCTTCTAAAACCTCTCTTAAAGTTTCTAAATAAATTCTTCTTTTTGTAACTTGTTTCGCGTCTTTATAACTGTTGTAAACATCTATAAAGTTTTGTGCCACACCTTCTGCTTGTTTAACTACCTGCTCTTTATATGCTGTAGCAGCTTCAACAAGTTTGGCTGCTTCACCACGAGCATTAGGAACAATTCTATTTAAATAAGTGTTTGCTTCGTTAACTAATCTTTCTTTATCTTGTCTTGCTCTTTGAACTTCGTCAAAAGCATCAATAACTTGATCGGGCGGATCAACACTTTGAAGCTGTACTGATTGAATTAAAACACCGCTTTCATAGGAATCTAAAACTAGTTGTAATTCATTTCTTACAACTTGTTCTACCTCTTGACGACCTTCTGTGAGTAAGAATTGAAGATCTCTTTGACCAACAACTTCACGTACAACACTTTCAGACATATCTTTAACTGTAAGTTCTGGATTTCTAAGCTTAAAAAGAAAATTTCCAGCATCTTTTATTTTGAAGAGAACTGTGAATGCAACATCTGCTATATTTTGATCACCTGTAAGCATTAAACTTTCTTCAATAACTTTTCTTTCTGCATTTGAATTTGATCCAAAACCAAGATCACTTGCACTTCTAAACCCAACGTTGATTTTTCTAATTACTTCAACTTTAGGTGTAATAGTTTGACCTATTGGAGTTGGAAAAAAGTAATGTAACCCAGGCTCAGTTGTTTGACCATTCCATCTACCAAATAAAAGTTCTACTCCCTGTTCATCAGGTTCAACTCTGTAAAAACCAGTAGCTAGCCATATTAAAACAGCTACAATGATAAAAATTGAAAGGTTTCGCCTTCCACCAAATTTAAAATTTCCAAATCTATCTTTTGCTTTTCTTATGGAATCTTCAAAATCTCTTCTATTTGAACCATCTCCGGAACCTCCTGAGCCCCAGGGGTT
>CACNAF010000024.1:0-8717 GCA_902618385.1 uncultured Alphaproteobacteria bacterium
CTTGGATCGATCTTCAAAATAAAATTAAAAAAAGAAAACATAAAGTAAAAATTGCAGTAGTAGGAAAATACACAAATCTTAAAGATAGTTATAAATCACTTAATGAAGCATTGGTTCACGGAGGTATAGAAAATTCTGCCGATGTAGATATTCAATGGATTAATTCTGAAAAAGAAAACAACTCTAGTTTAATAAAAAAATTAAAAGGTTGTCATGGAATTCTAATTCCGGGTGGTTTTGGTATTCGTGGTATTAATGGAAAAATTAGTGCTATCAAATACGCGAGAGAAAACGATATTCCTTTTTTTGGAATATGTCTTGGAATGCAGTTAGCAGTTATTGAAATAGCACAAAATGTTCTCAAAATTAAAAATGCTCACTCTTCAGAATTTAAGAAAACTACTAAATCAGTTGTAGGATTAATGACAGAATGGGTAAATAAAAACAAGATTGAAAAAAGAGATAAAAATAGTGATAAGGGTGGAACAATGCGTCTTGGAGCGTATAAAGCTATTTTGAAAAAAAATTCAAAAATCTTTTCGATATATAAAAATAGAGTAATTAGTGAGAGACACAGACATAGATACGAAGTAAATCGGAAATTTCTATCAAAATTTGAAAACAAAGGTTATTATTTCAGCGGTATGTCACCAGATGGATTATTACCTGAAGTGCTTGAGAGTAAAAAACATAAATGGTTTATAGGAGTTCAATTTCATCCAGAATTAAAATCAAGACCATTAGATCCACACCCTCTTTTTGTATCATTTATAAAGGCTGCAATAAATGATTAATATTAATTTAAAAGATTATTCTATCTCAAATAATTCTCAATTTATTTTAATTGCTGGTCCATGCGTAATAGAAAACGAAAGTCACTCACTGATGATTGCAGAAGAGCTATGTAAGATATGTGATGATGTTAGTATTAATTTAATTTTTAAATCTAGCTTTGATAAGGCAAATCGATCAAGTATTAAAAGTGATAGAGGTATAAAACTCGATGACGCATTAAAAATCTTTGAAAAAATTAAAACTAAATTTAATTTACCAATTTTAACAGATGTTCATAATGAAGAGCAATGTAATCAATTAAAAAAAGATAGTATTATCGATATTATTCAAATTCCTGCGTTTCTATGCCGTCAAACAGATTTATTATTAGCTGCAGGTAATACAAATAAAATTATTAATGTAAAAAAAGGTCAATTTTTATCACCAAATGATGTAAAAAATATTTTTACAAAGATAGAAACTACAAATAATAAAAACATAATGATCACTGAAAGAGGAACATCTTTTGGTTACAATACACTTGTTAATGATTTTAAAGGTTTAGATATCATAAAAAAATATAAGTATCCTGTAATTTTTGATGCAACTCATTCTGTGCAACAACCAGGAGGCTTGGGTGATAAAAGTGGTGGTCAAAGAGAACATATCCCTTCTTTATGCAAAGCTGCTATATCTATTGGTGTAGCTGGTTTATTTTTAGAAACACATAATGATCCAGATAATGCTCCCAGTGATGGACCAAACATGATTAATATAAAAGATTTAAAAAATTTATTAGTTCAACTTAAAAAATTTGATGATATAGCGAAAAACAATGCCCAAAATAACTAATATAAAAGCAAGACAAATAATAGATAGCAGAGGAAATCCTACTGTTGAATGTGATATAGAATTTGAAAATTCTACATTTGGAAGAGCTGCGGTTCCAAGTGGAGCATCTACTGGAGTGCATGAGGCTCTAGAATTGCGAGATAATGATAAATCCAAATATATAGGTAAAGGAGTTTTGAAAGCGGTAGGAAATATTAATGATACAATTTCTAATGAACTAGTTGGAAAATCATTTGACGATATTTCTTCTTTTGATGATTTTTTATTAGAACTAGATGGTACGGAAAATAAATCAAATTTAGGTGCTAATGCAACTCTTGCTGCAAGCTTAGCTTTTGCAAAATGTTTAGCTTCCTCTGAAGGTCATGAATTATATTCTTTTCTTGGTAAGGAGCATACAATGAGTCTTCCAGTTCCAATGATGAACATTATTAATGGAGGATCACATGCAGATAACGACGTTGATATTCAAGAATTTATGGTTGCTCCTATAGGTGCAAATAATTTTTCAGATGCGCTTCAATATGGTTGCGAAATATTTCATTCATTAAAGTCACTTTTAAAATCAAAAGGCTTAAACACAAATGTTGGTGATGAAGGTGGATTTGCTCCTAACATAAATAGTTCTAGTGAAGTCATAGAAACAATTTTGAAATCAGTGGAGGATGCAGGTTTTAAACCTGGAAAGGATATTTATCTTTCACTTGATGTTGCCTCAACTGAATTTTACAAAAATAATAAATATGATTTACAGGGAGAAAAAATTGTTTTGTCTTCTGATGAGATGATTAAATATCTGGAGAAATTGGTAAATGCTTATCCAATTTATTCAATTGAAGATGGAATGTCAGAGGATGATTGGGATGGTTGGTCAAATTTAACATCAACAATAGGAAAAAAAGTTCAGTTAGTTGGTGATGATTTATTTGTTACAAACAAAAAAAGACTACAAAAAGGTATTGCAGAGGGTGCTGGTAATTCTATTTTAGTTAAAGTAAATCAAATAGGTACACTAAAAGAAACTTTGGAGTCGATTAAATTAGCAAAAGAAAATAATTTCACTACTATAATTTCACATCGTTCTGGTGAGACTGAAGATACGACGATTGCTGATTTATCAGTTGGTGTTTCAGCAGGTCAAATTAAAACAGGATCATTATCGAGAACAGATAGAACAGCAAAATATAATCAATTGTTAAGAATTGAAGAAGCATTACAAGGTAAAGCAAATTATGCTGGATCATTTATCTTAAATAATAAATAATTGACAGTTTCGATCTTAAATATGCTATTTGTATAATAAATGAATAAATCTTTAGTTTTAAAAAATAAATTTTATTTCTATTTATCTTTTTTGTTTACTTTTTTTCTATTTGTTTATCTTCTCTATTTTCTTATAAATGGTGAGAGGGGATTACTGAAATATTTTAGTCTTAAAAATCTTAATGCTCAATACAATGGACAATATATGTCCTTAAAAAAAGAAAATGAATTTTACCTAGATAGAATTAAAAGATTACAACCAAATACTATAGATTTGGACTATTTAGATGAGACATTTAGGAAAGTTACAGGATTTACTTCAGAAAACGAAACAGTTATAATTATAGAATAGATTGATTTATTTGACAAAAAATCACCCTAATTATAATTAAAGATTATCATATGAAGAAACTTCAAAAAGCCGATTACATTAAAATGTATTCTTTTATGCTCAAAATTAGAAGATTTGAGGAAAGAGCAGCTCAACTTTACGGAATGGGTAAAATAGGTGGTTTTTGTCATTTGTATATTGGTCAAGAAGCTGTTGTTGTTGGGATTTTAATGACAATTGATAAGAATGACTCAGTTGTAACAACTTATAGAGATCATGGCCATATGATTGCTAGGGGATTAGATCCAAAACGTATTATGGCAGAATTGACTGGTAGAGAAGATGGTTATTCAGCAGGTAAGGGTGGTTCAATGCATATGTTCTCTAAGGAAAATAATTTTTATGGCGGTCATGGTATTGTAGGAGCTCAAGTACCAATTGGAACAGGTATAGCATTCACACATAAATATAATGGAGAAAAAAATATATGCAGAACATATATTGGTGATGGAGCAATGAATAATGGACAAGTTTTTGAAGCTTTTAATTTAGCTGCTTTATGGAAGCTTCCTGTTTTATATATAATTGAAAATAATAAATATGGAATGGGTACATCTGTAGATAGAGCAGCAGCTGGATTAGATTTATATAAAAGAGGAGAGGCATTTGGTATTCCTGGTGAGAAGGTAGATGGGATGAATGTTTTCTCTGTTATAGAAGCAGCAGATAAAGCAGGTAAGTATGTCAGAGAAGGTAATGGACCTTATATTATTGAAGTACAAACATATCGATATAGAGGACATTCAATGTCAGATCCTGCAAAATATAGAACGAAAGAAGAATTAGATAACTACAAGCAAACTGATCCAATTGAAATAGTTAAAGCAGAAATTTTAAAGAAAAAAATTGCAACTAATGATGAAATTGAAAAAATTAATAAAGATACTTTAGAAGAAATAAAAAACGCTGCTGAATTTGCAACTAATAGTCCTTTTCCAAAGGACAGTGAGCTTTATACGGACGTTTATTTATAAATTATGAGCACAGAAATTTTAATGCCTGCATTATCTCCAACAATGACTGAGGGTAATCTATCTAAGTGGTTAATTAAAAAAGGGGATACTGTTAAAGCTGGTGATTTGATTGCAGAAATTGAAACTGACAAAGCAACAATGGAGGTAGAAGCGGTAGATGAAGGTGTTGTTCTAGATCTTTTATTTAAAGAGGGTGAGGCGAATATTCCAGTAAATAAAGCTATAGCTATTATTGGTGATCCAAATGAAAAAGTTGAAGTAAAAAAAGAAGCTCCCGTAGATAAAGTGATTGAAGAAAAGAAAATTGAAAAAAATATTGAGACAAAAATTGAGACAAAGAAAGATAATATAATCGATACACCATCACCTAAAATAGAAGAAGATACAAATTTAAGCTCAGAAGAAATTACCATGCGTCAAGCACTAAGAGACACTATGGCTGAAGAAATGAGAAAAGATAATAAAGTTTTCATATTGGGGGAAGAAGTTGCCGAGTATCAAGGTGCGTATAAAGTAACGCAAGGTCTTCTTCAGGAATTTGGCAAAGAAAGAGTATTAGATACTCCTATTTCCGAACATGGTTTCACTGGATTAGCAGTTGGTGCAGCATTTAAGGGGTTGAGACCAATTTTAGAATTTATGACTTTTAATTTTTCTATGCAAGCAATTGATCAAATAATAAATTCAGCAGCAAAAACACTTTACATGTCTGGAGGACAAATTAACTGTCCTATTGTTTTCAGAGGACCAAATGGTGCTGCGGCTCAAGTTGCTGCACAACATAGTCAGGATTTTTCTTCCTGGTATTCTCAAGTGCCAGGTTTAAAAGTCATTGCGCCATCTACTCCTTATAACGCAAAAGGTTTATTAAGATCTGCAATATCAGATCCAAATCCCGTAATTTTTCTAGAAAATGAAATTCTTTATGGATTAAAAGGTCCCGTTAATAATGACATAAACTTCTCAATACCAATTGGAAAAGCAAATATAGAAAAAGAAGGTAAAGATTTAACGATCGTAACGTATTCAATAATGTTACAGAAATCAAAAGAAGCTGCATTAAGACTAAAAGAGGAATACAATTTAGATATAGAAATTATTGATTTACAAACTTTACGACCTTTGGATACAGAAACAATTTTAAATTCAGTTAAAAAAACTAATAGATTAATCACTGTCGAAGAGTCATGGCCATTTGGTAGTGTTGGTTCTGAAATTGCAAATATTGTTCAAAGGGATGCATTTGATTATTTAGATTCACCAGTGATAAAAGTTAATAGTGCGGATGTTCCAATGCCATACGCATTGAGCTTAGAAAAATTATATCTTCCTCAAGTTGATGATATTATAAATGCTGCAAAAAAAGTAAGTTATATAAAATAAATGGCAATTAAAGTTTTAATGCCAGCATTATCACCCACAATGTCAGAGGGTGTAATTAATAAGTGGCTAGTTAATATTGGTGATACTGTTTCAGCTGGTGATATATTAGCTGAAATTGAAACAGATAAAGCAACAATGGAAGTTGAGGCAGTTGATGAGGGAGAAATTACACATTTAATTGATACAACACCAGATAAACAAATTGCTGTTAATTCTGTCATTGCTCTAATCAATGGTAACAAAGATGAAAGATTAGAAGATTATAATGATAAAGATCAAACTGTAAGCAGTGAAGAAAAAAATGAAGTTTCAGAAATATCTAAAGTAAATACTGAAGTAGATAACAGTAAAATAATAGAAAGAAGTAAAGATTCAAATACTAAACAAAATACTAATTTTGCCTCACCGTTTGTTAAAAAATTTTCGAAAGATAACAATATTGATCTAACTCTTATTAAAGGGTCTGGACCTGATGGTAGGATAATAAAAAAAGATATTCAAAATTTTGAACTTCATATTAATGATGAAAATATTTCTGTAATTGAGCCATCTAGTATTAGAAAAATAATTGCTGAAAGAACAACACAAACAAAAAATGAGGTTCCACATTTTTATCTTACAATTGAAACAAGAATGGATAAGCTAATAAATTTAAGAAAAAAAATAAATTCAAATAGTAATATCAAAATCTCGTTTAATGATCTCATTGTAAAAGCATGTGCAATGGCAATAGCGAAAAATCCAGAAACAAATATTTCTTGGGTGAATGGTAAAATTCATCAATATAAAAATATCGATATTGCAATAGCGGTAGCGTTAAAAGAAGGATTGATTACACCTATTGTTAAAGAAGCCGATACAAAAGGATTAGCTGAAATCTCAACAGAAATTAAATCATTAGTAAAAAAAGCTAATCAAAATAAATTATTACCAGAAGAATATAGTGGAGGATCTATAACTATCTCAAACTTAGGCATGTTTGGAATCACAGAATTTCAAGCAATTATTAATCCGCCACAATCAAGTATTATTGCAATTGGGTCTATAATTGAAAAACCTGTTGTGAACTCTGGCAGTATTGAAATAGGACATACAATGAAATCTACTATTTCAGCAGATCATAGATCACTAGATGGTGCCGTTGCGGCAAAATTACTCAAAGATTTTAGCGATATTTTGGAAGATCCCTTCCAAATATGGTTGAATAGCATGGATATGGAAGTTATTTAACCTACATGAGTGGACCACGTCATCCTGAGAAAGTTAAAAATAAATCAAATCCAATCCCTAAAAAACCAAGTTGGATTAGAGTAAAAGCACCAACTTCAAAATTTTTCAAAGAAACAAATAAACTCCTAAAAGACAAAAAAATTGTAACTGTATGCGAAGAAGCTGCATGTCCAAATATAGCTGAATGTTGGCAAAAAAAACATGCAACATTTATGATACTCGGAGATATATGTACTAGAGCTTGCGCGTTTTGTAATATTAAAACTGGCAAACCTCATTATATTGATCACGGTGAAGCTATAAGAATTGCTGAGTCAGTTAAGCAATTGAATTTAGAACATGTTGTAATTACAAGTGTTGACAGAGATGACCTAATAGATGGTGGAGCACTACATTTTATCAACGTAATAGATTCAATTAAATCTTTAAATCCAAGTTGCACAATTGAAATTTTAACTCCTGACTTTAAAAATAAACCTGAAGCTATAGATATTTTATCTAAAAATTTACCTGACGTCTTCAATCATAATTTAGAAACAGTGCCAAGATTATACCCTTCAATTCGTCCGGGTTCACGATACTTCGTAAGTTTAAATTTACTTAGTCAAATTAAAGAAAAAAATCCAAGTATATTTACAAAATCAGGTCTGATGGTTGGTTTAGGTGAAACTAAAGAAGAAGTTTATCAAGTAATGGATGATTTGAGAGCAGCTAATGTTGATTTTATTACAATAGGACAATACTTACCGCCAACACCAAAGCACGCTAAGCTGGAAAAATTTATTACTCCTGAAGAATTTGAGGAATACAAAAAAATGGCATACGCAAAAGGATTTCTAATGGTTTCATCATCACCTCTTACTCGTTCAAGTTATCATGCTTCTGATGATTTTAAAATCATGCAAGAAAATAGGAAAAATAAACTTTATTCAATTCAATGAAGTCATCAAATAGGGAGGAAATAGTCGATCATGACGCAAGGGGTCTTTTTGATATTGTTTTAGATATTGAAAGTTATCCATATTTTATCCCTTGGTGTTCAGCAATGAGAATTCACTCAAAAAATAAAAACGAAATTTATGCTGATATGGTCGTATGGTATAAATATTTTATGCCCCAAACTTTTGGTTCTCACGTCACTTTTGATAAAAAAAAACTTTCAATAAGTACAACATATATTGAAGGACCTTTAAAAGACCTTAAAACTAATTGGATTTTTGAATCGTTAAAAAAAAATCAAACAAGAATACATTTTAATGTTGAATTTGAATTTAAACGATTTTTTCACCAAAAAATTGCTGAAGCTTTTTTTCCTTTAATTGAAAACAAAATGATTGAATCATTTAAAGTTCGTGCTGATGAAATTTTAGATTAATTGATTTATTTTGCTAAATATAAAATCTCTAGTTTTTCTCTGTATGTCCAATCGTTTTCCTTTGTATATTTTCTTGAAAATATAATTACTTTTATTAACTTTAATTCCAATATATACTAATCCTACTGGCTTTAACTTTGTCCCACCATTAGGACCTGCTATGCCAGTTGTAGAAATGCAGATTTTTGTTTTTTCATTTTTGTACAGACCATTTATCATGTCCTCAGCTACTTCTTTACTTACAGCTCCAAATTTTGAGAGATTACTTTTTGAAACAGATAAATATTTAGATTTAGCTTTATTTGAATAACTAATAATCCCGTAAGAGAAAATTTTTGAAACTCCGCTGTATTTTGTGATAGTGTTTGCTATTAGCCCACCTGTGCATGACTCAGCAA
The DNA here is from genome assembly GCA_902618385.1 of uncultured Alphaproteobacteria bacterium. Taxonomy (GTDB): domain Bacteria; phylum Pseudomonadota; class Alphaproteobacteria; order HIMB59; genus CACPNW01. The sequence continues at coordinate 8,641 of CACNAF010000024.1, forward strand.
CTGAAATTGAGATATTTTTTTTTATTAATTTATCTATAACTTTTTTAATAATAGGCATTTACAATACAAAGAATTAT
>CACNAF010000025.1:0-7789 GCA_902618385.1 uncultured Alphaproteobacteria bacterium
TAATGAAACTTATACAGAAGTTGTAAATATTTTATCATACAATAAAATTATAAATGATAATTTAGAAAAAAGTAAAAATTCTAATGAAGTAGAACAATTATCAAAAAATTTTAAAAGAAAAGATACAGCATGTATTATTTATACATCAGGTACAGGAGGCAATCCTAAAGGAGTGATGTTAAGTCATGGAGCCATGCTGAGAAACTGTGCTTCCTGTGATAAATTACTTGAAAGTCTTACTAGTGATTTAACAAAAGAAATTAGATATTTATCATGGTTGCCATTATCTCATTCATATGAGCATACTTTACAATTCTTAGAAATGGGACAAGGTGCACAAATCTATTACGCTGAAAGTATAGATAAATTATTAGTAAATATGGCCGAGGCAGCACCACATTTTATGACAGCTGTTCCAAGGTTTTATGACTCTTTACACACACGTATTTCACAAGGTCTAAAAAACCAAAGTAAATTAAGTCAACGCTTCTTTGCAATTACATTAAATCTAGGAAAGAAAAAATATTTTGGTGAGCAGATGAGCTTCTCAGAAAGATTTATGAATGGATTGATGGATAGGTTAGTAAGAAAAAAAGTTAAGAAAAGATTTGGCGGAAGTCTCAGAGCATTGATATCAGGAGGTGCAGCACTAAATTTTGAGGTTGGATTATACCTAAGCGCCCTTGGACTTCCACTACTTCAAGGATACGGACAAACTGAAACTGCTCCTGTTATTTCTGCAAACCCTCCTGAAAAAATTAAATTAGATACTGTTGGAAAAGTTCTTCAAGGAAATGAAGTGAAAATTTCTGAAGATGGAGAAATTTTAGCTCGTGGTGAACTAATTATGAATGGTTATTGGAATGATCCTGAGTCAACTAATAAAACTATAATTGATGGGTGGGTTCATACAGGTGATATTGGTGAATTTGATGAAGAAGATTATTTAAAAATAACGGATAGGAAAAAAGATATTATTGTAAATGCTGGTGGAGATAATATTTCTCCTTCAAGAATCGAGGCAAAACTAGATATTGAACCTGAAATAGCTCAATCAATGTTATATGGAGATTTCAAAAATTACCTGGTTGCAATCCTAGTTCCTAATAAAGATTTAGCTATAGAATGGGCAAAAGAAAATAATGTTGAGGGCGATTTAAATAAAATAATTCAAGATTCTTCATTTAATAAAAAGATGAAGGAAGTTGTAGATAAAGTCAATAAAAGCCTCTCTAGTATTGAACAAATAAGAAAATTTATTCTCATTGATCACGAGTTTACAATTGAAAACAATATGATGACTCCCTCCATGAAAGTAAGAAGGTTTAAAGTAAAAGAGATATATGGAGAGAATTTAGAAAAACTATATTAAGTTTTTCCTTTATCAAACTTTTCTTTTTGTGCAGGAGTGATTTCTTTTTGAAATTTTGTTTTCCACTCTAAGTATGGCATACCATAGATCATTTCTCGAGCTTCATCGTATGAAATAGAAATATTTTTCTTCTCTGCAGCACTAACATACCATTTTGAAAGACAGTTTCTGCAAAAACCTGACAAATTCATTAAATCAATATTTTGTACATCTGTTCTATTTTTTAGATGATGAATCAATCTTTCTGCAACATCAGCAAGTAAATCTCTATCAAAGTTTTTGGTCATATTACGTAAATAAATTATATAAATCTTTTTTTGTGATATATATATAATAATCAATGAAACGTAACAGAAAAGCTAAAATTTTAGCTACCTTAGGACCTGCATCATCAAATAAAAAAATAATAGAAGATTTATTTGTGGCTGGATGTGATGTTTTTAGATTAAATTTTTCACATGGTGATTTAGAAACTCATAGAAAAAATTATGAATTTATTAGATCTCTTGAAGAAAAATACAATCATGCATCATGCATATTAGCTGACTTACAAGGGCCCAAGTTAAGAGTGGGTACATTTAAGAATACAAAAGAAAATTTAGTTAAAGGTCAAAATTTTATACTAGATCTTTCAACTGAACCCGGAGATAATAATAGGGTTAACTTTCCCCATGAAGAAATATATGATTTTTTAACACCTAATTCTATTTTATTAGTAAATGATGGAAGGATTAGATTACAAGTTGTTGAACAAAAAAAAGATAGTTTAATTACAGAAGTTTTAAATGATGCTGAAATCTCAAATAACAAAGGTGTAAATATTCCAGATGTTATTCTTCCAATAGATGCACTTACCAAAAAAGATAAATCTGATCTAATGAAGGCATTAGATATGGGAGTTGATTGGGTTGCACTTTCTTTCGTGCAACAAGCAGAGGATATTTACAAGCTAAAAAAAATAATTAACAACAAAGCGCTCGTGATGGCAAAAATTGAAAAACCTTCAGCAGTAAAAAATATTGATGATATTATAAATGCTGCAGATGGTATTATGATAGCTAGAGGTGATTTGGGTGTTGAAATGCCAACAGAACAAGTTCCTATAGTTCAAAAAAATATTATAAAAAGATGTAGGCATTTTGGTAAACCAGTTGTTGTTGCTACACAAATGCTTGAAAGTATGATTGAAAATCTTGTTCCAACTAGAGCTGAAGCATCTGATGTTGCTAATGCTATTTACGACGGAGCAGATGCAGTAATGTTATCTGGTGAGTCTGCTGTTGGAGCCCATCCAATAGAAGTAGTAATAACTATGAATAAAATTATTGAAAATGTTGAAAATGATAAAAATAATTATGATTTACGAATTATACAGGAAAATATTGATGATGTTGATAATACAGATGCAATAACATTAGCAGCTTACTCAATTGCAAAAAAATCAGATGCAAAAGCAATAATTACATTTTCTGTGAGTGGAAGAACAACGACTAGAATGGCTAGAGAAAGAGCGCCAGTTCAAATTGTTGGTTTATCTCCAAATATTAATACTACAAGAAAAATGCAATTATACTGGGGTGTCAACTCCTGTCATACTCAAGAGGATGCTCAAAATGCACAAGATATGGTTAATATTGCATGTTCAATTGCAAAAAATAAAAAATTAGTACAGCCAGGAGATAATGTTGTTATTTCGGCTGGTGTTCCATTTGGAAATGCTGGCACTACTAATCTACTTAGATTAGCTGAAATAATTGCTGATAAAGATCTTAAGTAAGCTTATTACAAGCTTTTTTTATTCTGATGCAGGCATCTTCTAGAATTGCATCACTAGTTGCATAAGATAATCTAAAATAAGGAGATAACCCAAATGCTGCACCATGAACTCCTGCCACACCTTGATCTTCTAAAAGATATGTCATGAAATCTTCATCATTGGAGATATGTTTTCCATTTGGTGTTTTTTTTCCAATTATTCCCTCACAATTTGGATAAACGTAGAAAGCTCCTTCTGGTTTTTGACATGTAATTCCATCAATATCATTTAATTTGTTCAATACTAGATCTCTACGTTTTAAAAATTTTTTATTATGCTCTTTTATAAAATCCTGTGGACCAATTATTGCTTCAACAGCAGCAGCCATTGTAATTGAAGAAGTTGATGTTGTGCTTTGTGATTGTATTTTGTTCATAGCAGAAATAATCTCTTTTGGAGCTCCACAATATCCAAGTCTCCATCCTGTCATGCAATATGATTTTGAAACACCGTTTAGTGTCAAACATCTGTCTTTAAGTGAAGGTTCAATAGAAGCAAGAGTATGAAATTCTACGCCATCGTAAACAATTTTTTCATATATATCATCACACATTATAAGAACATGAGGATATTTTTTTAAGATAAGTGCTAAGTCTTCTAACTCTTTTTTTGAATAAACTGAGCCAGTTGGATTACTAGGACTATTTAACATTAACCATTTTGTTTTAGAGTTTATATTTTTTTCTAGTTGTTCTGGTGTAATCTTAAAATTTTGTGATTGAGGACACTTAACTATCACGGGTTTCCCTTCTGCTAATAAAACAATATCTGGATAACTAACCCAAAAAGGAGCTGTTATAATGACTTCATCTCCTGGATTAATTGTTGCCATCATAGCATTATAGATAATGTGTTTACCTCCTACACCGCATATGATTTCATCTAATTGATAATCAATATTATTATCTTCTCTGAATTTTTTCTGAATTGCTTTTTGTAATTCTGGTGTACCTTTACCTGGTACATATTTTGTTTTACCCTCTTCCATCGCTTTACTAGCAGCATCTCTTATATTTTTTGGTGTGTTAAAATCTGGCTCACCTGCTGCAAGAACAATTACATCTTTACCCTCGTCCTTCAAAGCTTTGGCTTTGACATTTATACCTACAGTCATTGAAGGTTTTATTTTACTCAGTCTATCTGCAACAAAATTCATTTAAATTATAAAATGTTCAATAATTAGACTAGCACAAGTTAACAACAAAAAAATAGCAAAAATCTTTCTTAATAGTAACTTATCTATATTTGATGAAACTTTAGCGCCAATTCCAGCAGTAAATATACTAGTTATCGATATAAAAAAAACAATTATTATATTTACATAACCAAGAGAATAAATGGGAAGTTCATTAATATTTGACCCAGTATACATAAATGTAAGTGTTCCTGGAAAAGCAATTAAAAAACCAAAAACAGCAGAGGTACCAACTGCTTCATGAATCTTTTTTGAAAACATTGTTAAAGTAGGAACACTAAAACTGCCACCACCTATACCAATGGTTGCAGATAAAAAACCAATAGAAGAACTAATTAAAAAGTTAATTATATTAGATGATGGTATATCCTTACTTACAATTATTGGGTTTTGTTGAAACAGCATATTTAATGAAATCAAAAATGCTAGAATTATAAAAAGAATTACTAAACTCTGTCCGGAAATAGAACTAGCTACAATTGATCCTACAATTGATCCTATTATTATTCCTACTGCCCATTTTTTTACAATTATTAAATTTGTATTTTTAAGTTTAACATGGGATCTTATGGAAGAAATTGAAGTAAAACAAATTACACCAAGGGAAGATGCTACAGCAACATGCATGACAATTTCAGAGCTATAACCAAGATTAAGTAAAATAAAGTAAGTTACAGGTACTATTATTATTCCACCTCCAACTCCTAATAATCCTGCAATAAAACCAGATACTAGACCTGTTAATAAAAAAATAAATACTATTGAAGTCAAATAAATTACCGTATTTTAAGTTTCATTAATGTAGTAAACAATTTAATATAAAAGTAAATAAGACTATGAAACATGTACATTGGATAGGAACAGGATTATCTTCCATACCAGGAATTAGAAGATTAGCTAAAAATTTAGATAATTTTACAGTATGGAATAGAACATTAGATAAAGCTATAAAGAGTATTGACCATGTAGATAAAAACAATGTGAACGCAAAACAGTTTGATGTTGATTTATTATTTAAGGAAACAAATCCGGGTGATATTGTTATTTCTCAACTACCAGCAAACAAACATTTAGAAATAGCTGAACTTTGTTTAAAAAATAAATGTCATTTTGCATCTACTAGTTACCTTAATCCAGAAATAAATATGCTAAATTCAGATGTAAAAAAAGAAAATTTAGTATTTATTAATGAGGTAGGTTTAGATCCAGGTATCGATCATTTTTTTTCTCATTTACTTGTCAGTGATCTTAAAAAAATCTCGAATGAAAAAACAGAAGTTGTTTATGAATCATATTGTGGTGGTTTTCCAGCAATTCCAAATGATTTCAAATACAAATTTAGTTGGTCTCCAGCTGGAGTAATTAAAGCCTTAAACAATGATGCAAAATATATAACGAAAGGTAAAATAAATACTGTAACTCCTTACAAATCTATTAGTTCTTATTCAATATCTGATGAAAATTTTGAAGCTTATCCAAACAGAGATTCAACACCATATGTAAGTGAATACCTGTTTGACGAGAAATGGAAAGTCAAAGAGTTCGTAAGAGGAACTTTGCGACTTGATGGTTGGAAAGAGGCATGGCAAGATATTTTTTCAATGCTTGAAAATAGATCGGATAATATAGAAGCTGAAATCAATGAAAAAAGTGAAGAATTATTAAAAGATAATAAATATTTACCTGAGGAAGAAGATCGTGTTGTACTTTCTGTAAAACTTAAAGCTTTTGAAAATCATAATAAAATTTTTGATAGTTCTTATTTTTTAGATGAAAAAGGAAGTGGTGAAAATACTGCAATGGGCAAACTTGTATCGATTACTTTATCAGCTGCGATTGATCTAATTTTGGATAATAAAATTGAGACTGGTGTTAAAACTGCACCACATAAAACAGAAGACATAATGTATTTTTTTAAAATTTTAAAAGATTATAAAATTAATATCCAACAAGAGAATGGATAAGCAATTAACCAATATTGGTATTATTAGAGAGTCTAGAAATGATGAAAATAGAACTCCTCTAGTCCCAGAACATATTAAAAAATACAAAGAAAGCAATCCAAATATTAATTTCATTATTCAGCCATCAAATAGTAGATGTTTTTCTGATGAAGAATATGAATTATGTGGTGCTAAAATTTATGAAAATTTAAATGAATGCTCAATCATATTCGGAGTTAAAGAAATTGATCCCAATATTTTAATTAATAATAGGACATATCTTTTTTTTTCTCACACTTTTAAAATTAATAAACAACAAAAAAATATTGAAAAACATAAGAAAGACCTACTCTTATCAATTTTAAATAAAAAAATTACATTAATTGATTATGAAAATATCAGAGGTAAAAATGGTACAAGATGTTTAGGTTTTGGAAGATTTGCAGGTATTGTTGGTTGTTATAATACCTTAAATTTATTGCTTAAAGTGCTTGGAAAACAATCTCTTGCTAGTGCCTATAAAATTAATGATTATGAAAGATTAGTATTAAATTTAAAAAATTTATATTTTCCTAAAACTAAAATTCTAGTTACTGGTGATGGTAGAGTTGCAAAAGGAGTAATCGAACTTTTAAATCTAACAAATATTAAAGCAGTATCAAAAAAAGACTTTTTGGAAAAAAAATTTGATCAACCAATTTTTTGTAATTTAGAAACTAAAGACTATGTTACAAATAATTCTTCCATCAACTTTAACCTTAAACATTTTATTGATAATCCTCAAGATTACTCTAGTTCTGCATTACAATATTTAAAAGAAACTGATATACTTATAAGTGCACATTACTGGGACCCATCTTCTCCAAAAATATTTGAGAATGAAGACTTAAAAGTTTTACAAAATCTAAAAATTGTTGGCGATATTACTTGTGATATTAATGGCTCTGTTCCAACTACAATACGATCAACAACAATTAAGGAGCCAAATTATTGGATTGAAAGATATACTTTAAAAGAAATAGATGAAAATAATGATGGAATTGCTGTTATGGCAGTTGATAATTTACCATCTGAATTACCACGTGATTCAAGTACAGAATTTAGTGAAGGTATTATCAAAGAAGTTCTTCCTTTTTTATTAAAAGAAGATGATGGAAGAATATTAAATGGAACAATAACAACAGATGGTAGTTTTTTAGAAAAGTACAATTATCTAAATGATTATATTAGAATCAATGAATAAAGCAGAAAAAAAACATCATCTCTCTTCCGAAATCACAACACCTTTTAAAATTGTAAGTGATTTTAATCCAAGTGGTGATCAGCCTGAAGCAATTAAAAGTATTGTTAAAAGTCTAAATGAAGGAGAACAAGAACAAGTTCTTTTAGGTGTCACTGGATCAGGTAAGACCTTTACAATGGCTAAAGTAATTGAAAAAGTACAGAAACCGACTTTAATAATG
>CACNAF010000026.1:0-7308 GCA_902618385.1 uncultured Alphaproteobacteria bacterium
TCCGTTTTGACCTTCATGATATGCCAAATATTGATTATAGTAATCATTTTTTGAAATTCCAATCATATTTTCAGACTGCGTTGTGTACCAGCCAATAAAATCAGTTACATCTTTAAAATTCGCCCTTGATGCATTTTGATTTCCAGTTTTATTCTTATACCAATCCCAAGTGGGATTTGTTATTTGTGCATAACCAAAAGCAGTTGATGGTCTAGAGGTTGGAATTAAACCTAAAAATTTTTTTCTTTTCGGTTTTGCAAATTGAGTAAAAGATGATTCTTGTTTTATAACTGCTAATTGGAATGCAATTGGGGTATTCCATTTATCATAAGAATTTTTAGTTGCTTTATACCAGCTTTTCTTTTCATCAAAAATTATGCAACTATCAGCAGTATTTGTTAACTGATTTGAGGTACATGCATATAGAAATAACAATGTAATGCACAATAATTTTAAAAAGTTATCAAATTTCATTATGAATCTAAATACCATAACTTTTACTTATATAGTCTTAAATGTGGCAAAAAATTATTGCTTACTATTGAATTATAGATATGAATGCTTAAATTTCAAAAATGGCAGAAAAAACTAAAGAAAATTTAACATTTCAAGCTGAAGTCAGTAAGCTTTTAGATCTTGTTGCTAATTCTCTTTATAGTGAAAGGGAAATATTTCTAAGAGAACTAATATCTAATTCAGCAGATGCCTGCGAAAAATTAAGATATCAATCACTCTCCAAAAAAAATCTTTTGAAAGATGAAAAAGATTTAAAAATAAATATCAGAGTTTCAAAGAAGAAAAAAATTATTGAAATTGAAGATAATGGAATTGGAATGTCAAAAAATGAACTGATTGATAATTTAGGAACTATAGCGAGATCGGGAACTAGTAAATTTATTGAAGCAATGAAAAATAAAAAAAGCAACGATATTTCTGCAATTGGACAGTTTGGTGTTGGTTTTTATTCCTCATATATGGTTGCAGATAATGTTGAAGTGCTTTCTAAAGATGCTGAAAATGAAGAAACAAATCTTTGGTCTTCTAATGGAAAAGAAAACTATACCATAGAAGAAGCTAAAAAAGATAAAAGAGGTACTTGCATAACATTAAATATAAAGAAGGATGCTGATGAATTTTTAGATTCATTTCGTTTGAGATCAATTATAACAAAATATTCAAATTATATTCCTTTTCCTATTTATCTTAAGGACCTGGACGATAAAGAAAAAGAAGAAAAAATAAATGAAGGTAGTCCATTATGGCTAAAAGATAAAAAAGATATAAAAGAAGAGGATTATAAACAATTTTATAATAATATTTCATTTAACTTTGATGATCCCTTAAAAACTATTCACTATAACGCTGAAGGTGTTATTAGTTACAAGGCTTTACTGTATTTTCCTACAAATCAACCTATGGATTTATTCAATGCCGATAGGAAAAATAAAATAAAATTATATGTTCAAAAAGTTTTTATCACTGATGATTGTGAAGACATAATTCCTAATTGGTTACGTTTTATCCCAGGAGTAGTCGATTCACAGGATATTTCTCTAAATATAAGTAGAGAAATGCTTCAAAATAATCCTATTATTACTAAAATAAAAAAAGGTATTACAAATAAAATTTTAAGTGAAATTGATAGCTTAGCTAAGAAAGAAAAAGATAAATTTGAGACATTTTGGAATAATTTTGGTCCTGTTTTAAAAGAAGGGTTATACGAACATAATGATCATCATGAAAAAATCCTACCGCTATTGAGATTTGAAAATTCTTTAAATGATAAAAAAATATCTCTTGAAGAGTACACTAAATTAATGGCTAAAGATCAAAAAGAAATTTATTATTTTGCTAATACTGATAAGGATCATATTAAAAATTCCCCTCAATTAGAAGTTTTCACTGATAAAAAGATACCAGTTTTGTTTATGGTTGATGCAGTAGATGAGTTTTGGATACAAAATGTAAATAAATTTAAAGATTTAGAATTTAAATCAATAACCAAAGGTAAGGTTGATGTTTCAAAAGTTGGTGAAAAATCAAGTAAGAAAGACGAAGATAAAAAAGAAGTAGATAGTAAAATCAATGATTTAATCAACATACTTAAAACAGAGCTTAAAGAAACTATATCTGATGTTATTGTATCTAAGAGATTAACCAAAAGCCCAATTCTGCTTGTTGCAGAAGAAGCTGGTATGGATATAAATATGGAAAAACTGATGAAAATGCATAATCAAAAAACTCCTGTTTCTAAAAAGATACTTGAAATTAATCCTAACCATCCGATGATTGTAAATTTATCACAAAATTTAACAAAAATTGACCATAAAAAAGCTTCAAATTTAATTTTAGATCAAGCTAATATATTAGATGGTAACATTCTCTCAAATCCATCAGCTTACTTAGAAAATTTAACAGAAATTTTTATTAAGTAACTGAATTAATTATTTTTTTATTATTAAAAAATTCAACAAATTGATTAGCGACCATTTCTGCTACAACTATTTGTGCTTCATCAGTAGAAGCAGCGATATGTGGAGTTAAAATTATATTATCTAAATTATAAAACCCACTTTCTACTAAAGGCTCATTTTTAAAAACATCTAATGCGGCGCCTTTAATTTCTTTTTTTTCAAGAGCGTTTTTAAGATCATCTTCATCAATTAAGTTACCTCTAGCAGTATTAATAATTATGCAATTGTTTTTCATTAGTGATAAATGATTTTTATTCATAATCGGATTACCATCTTTATTGGGCTTACAATGAAAAGAAATTATATCTGAATCTTTAATAATCTCATCGATAGAACAAGAATTATATTCAGGATAGCTATCCTTAATTGTTTTAAAGTATGAAGAAAATATTGAAACGTGCATTCCCAATACATTTGATATTTCTGCAACTCTTTTACCTACATTACCAAAACCAACAATACCAATTTTCTTGCCTTTAATTTCATTTCCTTTTAATTTCTTTTTTTCCCAAAGACCCTTATGAGTTGTCTCATTGGCAACAGTAATTTTTCTTTGCAATGCAAAAATTAAACCAATTGTGTGTTCTGCTGTAGCATTTGTATTGCCTCCTGGAGTATTCATTACGATAATGTTTTTATTTTTAGCAGCTTCTACATCAATATTATCTACTCCTGCTCCTGCTCTACCTATAATTTTTAAATTAGAAAGAGAATCAATTAAATCTTTACGTACTTTAGTTGCAGAACGAATGATTAAACCATCATAGTTATCAATTATTTTTTTTAATTCTTCAGGAGATAAGTTTGTTTTTGTATCAACTGAAATGTTATTCTTTATTAAAATTTCAGAAGCAATATTATCTAGTGAATCTGATATTAGTACTTTAGGCATATTTAGATTTAATTTCTGAATAAGCCCAATCAATCCAAGGTAAAACTAATTCTACATCTGAAGTTTGAACCGTTCCCCCAGCCCATATTCTAAAAGAAGGTGGTGCTTTGGGATATCCATTACAATCAAATCCAACATTATTGTCAGAGAGTAATTTACATATATCAGCCATTACAGCTCTTTGACCGCTTTCATCTTTATTAGTAAACCACTCTTCAATAATTTTAAAAGTTATTCCAGTGTTTGAGATATAATTATCATCTTTAATTTCAGATAAAAAAGTGACCCAATCTCTCTCATTAATCCATTCTCTAATTTTTTGTAAAGAATTTTGGGATTTAGAAATTAATGAATCCAACCCTCCTTGAGAAGAGACCCAGTTTAAAGAATCAATAATATCCTCAACACATATCATTGATGGTGTGTTAATCGTATTTCCTTCAAAAATACCTTTTATTAATTTTTGTTTTTCAGCCAATCTAAATAATTTTGGTACTGGCCAGCTAGGTGTAAAACTTTCTAATCTTTCAACAACGCGTGGAGAAATTGCAATCATTCCATGAGCGGCTTCTCCTCCAAGTATTTTTTGCCAAGACCAAGTTATTACATCACATTTATTATAATCTATAGGCATACCAAAGATTGCTGAAGTTGCATCACAAATTGTTAAACCTTTTCTGTCATCAGGTATCCAATCTCCATTAGGAACTTTGACACCAGATGTTGTTCCATTCCAAGTAAAAATAACATCATTATCAAAATTGACTTTGCTAAGGTCAGGTAGTTTGCCATAATCTTCTTCATGAATATTTAAATTATCCAATTTTAATTCACTAATTGCATCTATTACCCAATCTTTACCAAAATTTTCCCATGCAAGAATATCAACTCCTGTTTTACCCAATAGGCACCACATAGCTGCTTCTAAAGCACCTGTATTTGATCCAGGCATTATACCCAATAAATAATCATCAGGTAATTTTAGAATATCTTTTGATTTATCTATTGCTTCTTTTAGTCTTGCTTTACATTCAACAGATCGATGAGATCTACCAGTTAAAGCATTACTCAACACTGATATATCCCATCCAGGTCTTTTTGAGGTTGGCCCACTTGAAAAGTTTGGATTGTTAGGCTTGCTATTAGGTTTACTCATATAATTTTTCAAACTCATAAACTACTAAGCCATCTAAAGGTTTTGGATCAAACCATGTTGATTTAGGAGGCATAGTCAAATTTTTATTCGCGACTGTAATAACATCACTTATTGATGATGGGAAGATAGAAAATGCCACACTATCATTATTTTCATCAACTTTTTTTTCTAAAGCTTCTAAACCGTGGCATCCAGCAATAAATCTTATTCTTTCATCATTATTAACATCGGAAATATTCAAATGTTTTTTGAAAACGAAATTGTTTAAAATATTAATATCTAGTGTATCAATAAAATTATCAGTTTTTAATTCAGTTTTAAAATACAATGAATACCATTTTTTTTCATGATACATTCCAAATTGTTTATTTGATTGAGGTTTGAATGGATTTTTTTCTTTTTTTTATTTCGAAGTTTTCAGAAAGAATTTCTAAAAAATTTTCTTCACTTAAACCATTTAAATCTTTAATAACTCTATTATAGTCAAATATTTTAGCTTCATCACTTGGAAATGCCGCTATCATAAAATTTTCCTGTAAAATATTTTTATTATAATTTAATTCTCCAATAATTTTCATTGCTCCCATTCTATGATGTCCATCAGCAATATAAAAATTATCTACCTCGTTTATAAAAACAGAAGATAGCTTTTCGATGAAAGATTTATCGGAAACACACCAAAGTTTATGAATAGATTTATCAAAGCTTTCAAAATCATAATCTGGAGTATTTGATATTATAGAGGATAGCAAATCTTTTATCTTATTATTTTTTTTATATACTACATAAATAGGACCAATTTGTGTTTTTATGTTTAACATTTGCTCTGCTCTTTCTCTCATCCTAGTCTCATATATTTTTTCGTGTGCTTTAATTTTTTTATCTACAAAATCTGAGATTTTAGAAAGAGATAAAAAGCCTAGCTGAGTATGGCCTTTAAATTCAATTTGATAAATATAATAAAACAATTCTTTATCTTTTTTTATTACATCATTTTCTTTCATTTCATTAAAATGTGATTTAGCTTCTAAAAGAGTGTCTGCTTCTTTTAATTGTCCAACTGGATTCAAAATTTTTAAATAATTCCAATAATTATTTTTTTTAAATATTTCTATATTTTCAATACTTAAATGATCAGTAGAAGGAGCAATTAAATTTTTTGCATCTTCGTTATAAGGACGTGTTCCTTTAAAAGGTTTAATTTCAACCATAATAAAAAAACACCTTTAATTAAATAAAAAAAAAATTAAACTTAAATTATGCTACTTCTGGTATTTGAGAAATAGATTTACCTATTCCATCATCGTCAATGACATCATCAGCCATTGATCCATTTAGATAATCATCATAAGCTGACATATCAAAATATCCATGACCGCATAAATTAAAGAGAATTGTTTTTGACTCACCTTTTTCTTTACATTCTAAAGCTGCATCAATAGCGCCTTTAATTGCATGGTTTCCTTCTGGAGCAGGAATAATTCCTTCTTGTTTTGCAAAAGTTAAACCAGCTTCAAAACAATCTTTTTGACCATAAGCCTTTGCTCTCATCAGACCTAATTCATATAAATGACTTAAATGATAAGACATGCCATGGTATCTTAATCCACCAGAGTGATTAGCCGGCGGTAAGAAATCAGATCCAAGAGTATGCATTTTAATTAATGGAGTCATTTTTGCCATATCACCATGATCGTATGCATACTTACCTTTTGTAAATGATGGACATGATGCAGGTTCACAACCAATTATATCAATTTTCTGACCACCTCTTAATTGTTGTCCTAAAAATGGGAACATTAATCCAGAAAGATTACTGCCACCACCTGTACAGCCAACAATTATATCAGGATAATCTCCAGCCATCTCCATTTGCATAATAGCTTCGTTACCATTTATAGTTTGATGCATTAAAACATGACCTAAAACACTTCCAAGTGAGTATTTTGCTTTACCTCCACTTTTAACAGTTGCTTCTATTGCTTCTGAAATAGCTATTCCCAAGCTTCCAGGGTTATCAGGATTTTCTGATAATAACTTGTTGCCGAAATCAGTTAAATTAGATGGACTAGCGTGACAGTTAGCACCGAATGATTGCATCATTAATTTTCTGTAAGGTTTATGATCAAAACTAACCTTAACCATGAAAACTTCTATGTCTATACCAAAGATTTGGCCTGCAAAAGCTAGTGAACTTCCCCACTGACCTGCACCAGTTTCAGTAAAAATTTTACTTATTCCTTCTTCCTTATTAAAAAATGCTTGTGGGACTGCAGTATTTGGTTTGTGACTTCCGGTAGGACTAACACCTTCATATTTGTAATAAATTTTAGCTGGTGTATCTAAAAATTTTTCTAATCTTCTTGCTCTAAACAAAGGAGATGGTCTCCATTGTTTGTATACTTCTCTTACTGGTTCAGGAATTTCAATTTCTCTTTCAGTAGAAACTTCTTGCATGATTAAACTCATTGGAAATAAAGGAGCAAAGTCATCAGGACCGGCTGGTTGTTTAGTTCCAGGGTGTAATGGTGGTGGTGGTGGACTTGGTAAGTCTGCATTAATATTATACCAAAACTTTGGTGCTTTATTTTCTTCCAATAAATATTTAATTGAGTCACTCATAATAAAAGTATATTGGACTATAAAATGTTAAAATTCAACCATAAATGAAATACTTTAACTTCAAAAATGTGTCTATTTTTATTGCTGTGTTAATAGTATTATACGTTTTTTACGGATATTTTACTCATTGATTTTTTTTGACCCACAAATAGTCCAATAAAAAC
>CACNAF010000027.1:0-6865 GCA_902618385.1 uncultured Alphaproteobacteria bacterium
TATATAAATTTCTATTTCAGTAAAAATAAAATTATCTTACCTAAATTCAATGTTAAGGAAGACAATGAGGTAAAATTAACTTTTGAAAATTTATTCCCAAATCGAGAGATTATAATGTTGGAAACAGAAAATATAAATTATGGTGGAGGAAATATTCATTGTATAACAATGAATGTACCAAAAATATGAAGGTAAAAGTAGCAACATCACAATTTAAGGCTCTTAAAGGAGACTTTGAAGCTAATTTAAATAAAGCAATTAGTTTAGTTGAAAAAGCTTCAAATAAAAATGTTGATATTTTACTTCTGCAAGAATTATTTCAAGATTATTATTTTTGTTCAACAAAAAATGATAAATTTTTTGATCTTGCAATTGATTTTCCTTCCCATCCAATGTTCGAAAAATTATCTAATATTTGTAAAGATAAAAAGATTTCTTTACCAATTAGTTTTTTTCAAAAAAAGGAAAATAAGTTTTTTAACTCTCTAGTTATGATTGATTCTTTCGGTAAAATAAGTGAAGTTTATAATAAATCTCACATCCCTGAAGGGCCTGGATATAATGAGAAGTATTATTTTGAAAAAGGCAACACAGGTTTTATGGTTTTTGACACTCCTCTAGCAAAAGTTGGCTGTGCAATTTGTTGGGATCAGTGGTTTCCTGAATGTGCAAGAATATTAACATTGAAAGGAGCAGATTTAATTTTTTATCCATCAGCAATTGGCTCTGAGCCACACATGCCTGAACTAAATTCCAGGGATCATTGGATTAATACAATGGTAGGACATGCTGCTGCAAATCAAATTCCTATAATAACTTCAAATAGAATAGGGAAGGAGGTCGAAGCTGATATTGAATTAAATTTTTATGGTAATTCTTGTATATTGGATCATCTTGGAAATGTAATAAATCGTATGAATGATAAGGATGAGGGAATAATAACTGCGACTTTAGATTTGTTAATTTCAAGAGAATATAGAAAATTATGGGGTAACTTTAGAGACAGAAGGCCCGATCTATATAAAAAAATTCTCGATTTTTAATTTATTTTATTTAATGTAATTTTTATTTAGGAGGGGAATAATGCTTAAGTATTTTATATCTCTATTAGTTTTAATTTCTTTTTCAGCTCAGGCTAAAGAAGAATTATTTATTTACAATTGGTCTGACTATATTGCTGAAGATACAATTGAAAATTTCGAAAATGAATTTGGCATTGATGTAACTTATGATGTTTTTGATTCTAACGAAGTTCTTGAAGCTAAACTTTTAGCTGGTGGTTCTGGTTATGATATTGTTGTGCCTTCAGGTTCTTTCTTAGAAAACCAAATCAAGGCTGGAGTTTTTCAAAAACTTGATAAATCTGAATTATCAAACATAGGAAATCTAGATCCTGAAGTTTTATCAAAGATAGATGCTCATGATCCAGGCGGTCAGTATTCAGTAAACTACATGTACGGCACAACTGGTATTGGTTACAATACTGATAAGGTTGATGAAGATGAAGTTACTAGTTGGAGTGTTTTGTTTGACCCAGCTATAGCTTCTAAATATGAGGATTGTGGTATAGCAATGTTAGATGCACCATCTGAAGTAATGGAAATTGCCTTAAAATATGTAGGTAAAGATCCTAATACTGAAGACGAAAATGATTATAAGGCTGCTCTTTCAATGTTGCAGGAAATTAGACCTTTCATTAGGTATTTTGATTCCTCTCAATATATTGATGATCTCGCTAATGGTGAAATTTGTCTAGCTATGGGATGGTCAGGTGATGTTTTTATTGCTGCTTACGAAGAAATAGAACCAGTTTGGTATTCTATACCTTCAGAAGGAACAGTAATTTGGTTTGATATGATGGCAATTCCAGCTGATGCAAAAAATGTTTTAAATGCACATAAGTTTATAAATTATATTTTGCGCCCTGAAGTTGCTGCAGATATTACTAACTATGTTTGGTATTCTAACCCAAACAAAGCAGCTAATGAGCTAGTTGATCCAGAAATTTTAGGAGATCCAGCTATTTATCCAGATGAAGCAACTTTAAGTATGCTATTTGCTGATACTGCTGACTCACCTAAAAAAGCACAATTATCAACTAAATATTTTAATAAATTTAAATCAAATTAAAAAATATACTTCATTTCAGCACTAATATATTAATATTAGTGCTGATTTAAGATGGATAATAATTTTCTTGTAATTGAAAATATTTCTAAATCCTTTGGAGATAACAAAGTTTTAGAAAATATTAATTTAAATATTTCAAAATCTGAATTTTTCGGTCTCTTAGGATCTTCTGGTTCAGGCAAAACTACCTTACTAAGAATATTAGGCGGATTTGAGAAGCCAGATACAGGACGTGTAATACTCGATGGAATAGACATAACAAACCTTGAGCCTTTTGATAGGCCATTAAACTATATGTTTCAATCGTATGCTTTATTTCCTCATTTAAACGTATTTAATAATTTAGCTTTTGGAATAAAAGAAAATTTTACCCAAAAAGAAATTGAAATAAACGTAAGAAATATTGCCGAACTTTTATCTATTGAACATTTATTAAATAGAAGAATTAAGCAATTATCAGGGGGAGAGCAGCAACGAGTTGCCCTTGGAAGGTGCTTAATAAAAAAACCTAAGTTATTATTATTAGATGAGCCTCTTGCGGCACTAGATAAAAAACTAAGATCAAAAACGCAATTAGAGTTAACAACACTCCAAAAGAAACTAAAAATTACATTTGTTTTTGTCACGCATGATCAGGAAGAAGCAATGTCCTTATCTGATAGAATGGCAATCATGAAGAATGGTCTTATTTTGGAATGTTCTAGCCCTGAAGAGATTTATGAAAATCCTAAAAGTCTTTATACTGCCAATTTTATAGGAATTGCAAATATAATTGAGATTTATAAGAAAGATGAAAATTTTTATTCTGATGATTTAGGTATAAATTTTAAATTAAACAAAGAATTAAAAAATATAAAAACTAATATTTTAATAAGACCAGAGAAAATAAAAATACAATCGATAAATAATTTGAAAACAAGTTCATTTAATTCCTTTAGTGGAGAAATTTTAGAAAAATCATATTTGGGAAGCTTTACACGTTAT
Source organism: uncultured Alphaproteobacteria bacterium (assembly GCA_902618385.1). GTDB lineage: Bacteria > Pseudomonadota > Alphaproteobacteria > HIMB59 > CACPNW01. Next base: position 3,115 of record CACNAF010000027.1, read on the forward strand.
GAAATTAAAATTAAAAATATGATAATTTCAGTTTTAGATCAGAATTTTAACTCCAACTCAAATTATAATTTCCCAAAAGGGGAGAAAGTAATTTGTACTTGGGAAAGTGAATCAATTAAGGTTTTAGAGGATTAATTGAAAAATAAATTATTTGAAAAATATTTTGTTTTTAGTCCTTATTTTTGGCTTGTTCTATTTTTTTTTATACCATTAGCTATAATTTTTAAAATATCAATTTCGGTTTCAGAATGGGGTATGCCTCCTTATCAAGATATTTTTCTTTTTGATAATGGATTTAAGATCAATACTACATTTGAAAACTATGTTTATATATTTAGTGATTATTACTACATTGGATCTTTTGTAAACTCTTTGATACTAGCTCTAATATCTACTTTTTTTTGTTTACTTATTGGGTTCCCATTAGCTTTTTATATTGCGATTTCAAATATCAGATTAAGAAATATCCTATTAGTTTTAGTAGTTATTCCATTTTGGTCATCATTTTTATTAAGAGTATATGCATGGAAAATAATTTTACAGAATAATGGAATTTTAAATGTAACACTTCTAAACCTAGGCATAATATCAGAACCACTTCAATTATTATACAATCAATATGCTGTCATCATGGGAATTGTATACACTTATTTACCTTTGATGATTTTACCACTCTATGGATACTTAAATAAATTTGACTTAAATTTAATTGAAGCATCAAAAGATTTAGGATTAAATCGTATTAAAACCTTTTTTAAAGTTATTCTTCCTTTGTCTGTTCCAGGAATTGTTGCTGGATCTTTATTAGTTTTTATACCTGTTGTTGGAGAATTTATTATACCTGAAATGTTAGGTGGTAGTGATAGATTGTATTATGGAAAAATATTATGGGAGGAATTCTTTGTTAATAGAAATTGGCCCGGTGCTAGTGCTTTAGCTTTTAGTGGAATTATTATTTTGGTTTTGCCAATTGTTATTTTTCAAATACTTTATTCTCGTTGGAGTCAAAAAAATGAAATCTAGTTTAATCAAAAGTACAGTTATTTTTTTAGGTTTATTTTTTTTATATTTCCCAATTTTAGTTTTAATTTTTTACTCATTTAATGAAAATAAAAGAGTAATGGTTTGGAAAGGATTTTCTTTAAGATGGTACAATGAATTATTTAATAATGAACAAATAATTGAGGCATTTATTATTAGTATTAAAATTGCAGCTTTGTCTGCAACTTTTGCTACAATTTTAGGAGCTATGATTGGATATTCACTTGTAAGAATAAGAAAAATTCCTTTTAAATCATTCTATATTTTTCTTTCTTCAACACCTTTGGTTTTACCAGAATTAATTTTAGGTCTTTCAATGTTACTTTTTTTTATAAGCTTAAATAATGTAATTGGATTTCCATCATCTAGAGGACAATTAACTATTTTTATATCGCACGTTACTTTTTGTATTGCATTTGTCGCAATTATTATTCAAGCAAGATTAACTGACTTTAACAAAAATATTGAGGAAGCTGCGATGGATCTAGGCTATAATTATACAAAGGTACTCTATAAGATAACTTTACCAATAATTTTGCCTTCTATTATTGCTGGTTGGTTATTAGCTTTTACAATTTCTTTAGATGATCTAGTTGTTGCAAGTTTTACTACTGGGCCTGGAGCTAACACATTGCCAATTGTAGTTTTTTCTAAAGTTAGATTAGGATTGAGTCCTGAAGTAAACGCATTATCAGCAATTTTAATGTTTGCTTTAATAATAATTGGTTTATTTTATTTTTATTTTAATAAAAAATTTAAACATTAAGTAATAAATATTCTCGCTCCCAAGAACTTATTACTGATAAATAAGCTTGATACTCAACTCTTCTTATCGCAGCAATCGACCTTACAAATTTTTCATTAAATATAGATTTTATATCTTCATCATTTTCAAAGAGAGTTAACGATTCATCCATATTTTTAGGTAAATTAGAATTTTTATCTTTAAATGCACTATCTTTAGTTTCTGGATTTGGTTTTAAATTGTTTTTCATTCCTAAATATCCTGAAGCTAAATTAGCTGCAAAAACAAGATATGGATTTGTATCAGATCCAGGAATTCTATTTTCAATACGTATATTCTTTTCCTCAATTGATGGAATTCTAAAACCACAACTTCTATTACCTATTCCCCATTTAACATTTTTAGGAGCACCCCAAGTTGCAAACAATCTTCTAAATGAATTTATATTTGGAGCGTATATTGGCATTAATAATGGAGTATATTTTTCCAAACCGCCTAAATAGTTTTTCATTTTTTTTGAAATTTTAGTTGATTGATTAAAAAAAATATTTTTATTTTTTTCATTATATATTGATTGATGTATATGCATTGCACTACCTGGTTGGTTCTCCATAGGTTTTGCCATAAATGTTGCATGAAGTTTATGTTTCAAAGCCGACTGTCTTAGAGTTCGTTTAAATAAAAATACCTGATCTGCTAGATCTAAAGGATCACCATGCTGAAAATTAATTTCCATCTGAGCTGAACCAGATTCATGGTTAATAGTATCAATTTCAATATTTTGTGCTTCACAATAATTATATACATCTTCAAAAAGATGATCAAATTCGTTAACAGCATCTATACCCAAGGCTTGCTTACCTGTTTCTTGTCTACCTGATTGACCCACTGGCACTTCAAGAGGATAATCTGAGTCAGCATTAGGTTTCACTAAATAAAATTCTAACTCTGGTGAAACAATTGGAGTTAATTTATCTTTTTTATAAAGTTTAAGAATATTTTTTAGAGCATTCCTACTAGAATTTATAACATCATCTCCATTAAGATTTATTGCATCGCAGATAATTTGTGCAGTAGGGTCGTCGTACCATGGCACTACTCTCATTGTATCAAAATCTGGTTTTAAAATTACATCAATGTCAGTTGGATTGTAAACACTTCTTGGTAAAGCACCAGCAGAGTCCTCAGTTGCATAATCTCCTGATATGGTTTGAATAAAAGTTGATTGTGGTAATCTGTGACTTTCATCTTCCAGTCCTTTTAAAAATTTATTTGTCGGTAAAATTTTTCCCCTTGCTATACCCCCAAGATCTGGAACTAAACATTCAACTTCTGTAATAGAGTTTTCCTGAAACCAATTTTGAAATTTTTCAATCATATTGAGACTGTTTGTTTACTAATTATTATTAAACCATTAAAGATAAGTTAATGTTTACTACAAAAAAAAGGACTTTTAATCAACATGATAATGAAAAAGAGAGTTTTTATAAATTTTCGGCACCTAATTTTCCTAATCAAATTAAATTAAATGAGAATATTTCAACTGATGTATGTATTATTGGAGGTGGATTAACAGGTATTTCTTCTGCATTAAATTTATCTAATCAAGGTTTATCAATAACTATTTTGGAAGCAAACAAAGTTGGATCTGGTGCCTCTGGCAGGAATGGTGGTCAACTAGGAATTGGTATGAGAAAGGATCAATTCTACCTAGAAAAAAAATTTGGTATTGATAAAGCAAAATTTTTTTGGAAAGTTGGATTAGACGCTGTTTCAAATGTAGTTAATTTAATTGAAAAATACAAAATTGATTGTGCTCTTAGACAAGGTGTTCTTCATGTTGGCAACACAAAAAAAGATTATAAATATTTTCAAGATGAAATTGAGCATATGCAGAAGAATTATAATTATAATAACTATGAATACTTTGACCACAATTCAATAAGAGATGAAGTTAATAGTGAC
>CACNAF010000028.1:0-6614 GCA_902618385.1 uncultured Alphaproteobacteria bacterium
TTTTGCAACAACTGCATTTAAAATTGCTCAAAAACATTATGCTTCTGTATTCAGTTTGGTTTACCTCCAGGTATTGTGGTCATCATTAGTTGGAATATTTATATTTAATGAATATATGAATTTATATGCATATATTGGCGCATTATTTATTGTTTTAAGTGGAATTGTTTCATTACCTTCACAAATTAAACAATTAAAGGAAGCACATTAATGAATAAATTTTTTTTAATTTTATTTATTTGTATTTTTAGTTTCAAATCTTTTTCTAATGAAGTTGAAATACTAAGTGAGTCTATAGGTAATGGCTTAGAAGTTAAAAATCACTCTAAATTATCTGTTCACTATATTGGCAAGCTAGAAGATAATACTGTTTTTGATAGTTCTTATGATAGAGGGCAATTTTTTAATTTTCAGATAGGTGTAAGGCAAGTTATCTTAGGTTGGGAAACTGGTTTACTTGGAATGAAAGAGGGTGGTAAAAGAACAATCTTTATTCCATATCAGTTAGCTTATGGTGAAACTGGTGCAGGCAGTTTGATTCCACCAAAATCAAATCTTATTTTTGATATTGAAGTAATAAAAGTAATTCCACCTGGGTATAAAGAAATAGATGGCTATCAGTTAAAATTAGCAATGACTGATGACTTTAAAATTATAGATATTAGGAATGATGATCAAATAACTGATACCAATAAAATACCTGGTGCTATTCAAATTACAGCATTTGATAAAAATGGAAATTTTTTCCCTGATTTTTTTGAAAAGTATAAAGAAAATGTACAAATAGGAGATAAAGTTGTTTTTATAAGCCAAAATGGAGACGTATCTTCAATATTAGCTAATGGATTTGTTGAAAAACTAAATCAAACAAATATTTATCATTTAAAGGACGGTGTATTAGGTTTAGAAAAAATAAATTTTGATTTTGAGTAAATTAAAAATCTATTTTTTTATTATTTTCAGCAGCATAATTAATAATAAATTGCCATGCTGATCTACCAGTTCTATTACCTCTTTGTAAACTCCATTTAATTGCTTCTTTTTCAGTCTTTTCATCAAAAGGAAGATTAAACTTTTCACAATACTTTGAAATTATTTTAACAAATTCATTTTGAGAAATATTATGAAAGCCAATCCATAGACCAAAACGATCACTTAAACTTATTTTTTCTTCAACACTTTCATCTGTATGAATAGCAGAGGACCTTTCATTTTCTATCATATCCCTTGGCATTAAATGTCTTCTATTAGATGTTACATAAAGAACAATATTTTTAGGCTGATTTTGTATACTTCCATCTAAAGTAGATTTAATTATTTTGTAATCGCTATCTATTTTTTCAAATGATAAATCATCAATAAAAATTATAAAATTATAATTATTTAAATTTGCATATTTTTCATAAATAATTTCAATATCAAAAATATTATTTTTATTTAATTGTATTAATTTTAAATTATTATTTTTTTTGTTTATTTCATTAAAAACAGATTTAATTAGTGAGCTTTTACCGTTACCTCTTGATCCCCATAACAAGGCGTTATTTGTAAAATTTCCTTCAGCAAAATTTTTCGTATTATCATAAATTGTTTTCTTTTGTCTTTCTATTCCAATTAAAAGATCAAGATCTAAACAACTAAAATAAGAGATTATTTTAAGGTTTTTTATTTTGCTATCCCAAATAAATGCATTTCCTCTTGAGAGTGTAAAATTTGATAAAAAATTGCTTAAAAACATTATAAATACTTTATTTGATTTTTCTTATTACACAGTATAATAAATCTCTCAAATTAAATCATCATAGGTACAATTATGGAAGCATTTGGAACATTTTTACCACTTATATTAATATTTGTAGTTTTTTATTTTTTATTAATTAGGCCACAACAAAGAAAAGTTAAACAGCACAAAGAAATGCTATCCAATTTAAAAAGAGGTGATAAAATAGTAACTTCAGGTGGAATTATCGGAACTATAAATAAGGTAGCTGACAATAGGGAATTAACCTTAGAAGTTGCTGAAAATGTTGAAATAAAAATTGCATCCGGAATGGTTGCAGATTTATATGCAATGCCAGAAGTTCAAAAAAAAGAACCACCAAAAGAAGAGAATAAAAGTAAATCTGGCTTTTCTTTATTTTCTAGAAAAAAATAAATTTTTTTATTAATGAAAAATTATCCAATCTGGAAATCATTTACAGTAGTATCATTAGTTTTATTAGGAATAATTTTTGCAGTACCTTCAATTATTTATGATGAAAATTCAGAAAACTGGTTTTTAAAAAATAAGATTAATTTAGGTTTAGACTTACAGGGTGGATCATATTTATTATTAGAAGTTCAACTAGACGTTTTATATAAAGAAGAATTAGATAATTTTGTCGATAGTGTTCGTTTAATTTCTAGAGATCAAGCTGTAAAAATTGAAAAAATTGATATTCAAGAAAATGAGGTTGTTGTTTTTTTTGGTAATAAAGAGAAGATAAAAGATATTAGAGATAGTTTTTTTCAAATGTACAGAGGAGTTACTTTACAAATTAATAACAATAAACTCAGTATAAAGTTAAATGATGAATATAGAAAAATTATTCAAGATTCAGCAATTAAACAATCACTTGAAATTGTTAGAAAAAGAATTGATGAATCTGGAACTAAAGAACCTTTAATCCAAAGATCAGGTAAAAAGAGAATACTTTTACAATTACCAGGAGTAAAAGACCCTGAAAGAATAAAAGATTTATTAGGTAAAACAGCCAAACTAACTTTTCACATTGTTGATAATGAGAATACATCTGCTCTTCAAAACAATTTAGCTCCTTTTGGAAAAATTATTGTTCCTGACATGTATGATGAAAATACAAAATATTTATTAGATAAAAGAGCAGTTGTAGGTGGAGAAAATTTAGTTGATGCCAAAGGTTCTTTTGATCAAACAGAAGGTCATGCAGTCTCATTCCGTTTTGATACAGAAGGTGCGCAAAAATTTGGTAAAGTTACAACAAACAATATTGGTAAAAATCTGGCTGTTGTATTAGATGGAGTTGTCATTACAGCTCCAAGAATTAGCAGTGCTATTACAGGAGGCTCAGGTATCATAACTGGAAATTTTAATGCTCAGGAAGCATCTGATTTAGCTGTTTTATTAAGAGCTGGTGCTTTGCCAGCGCCTTTAGAAATTGTAGAAGAAAGATCAGTAGGTGCTGGTTTAGGAGCAGACTCTATAGCTGCTGGTCAAATAGCTGCTATTATTGGTATGGTTTTAGTGTGCATATTTATGATACTCATATATGGAACTTTTGGTGCTCTAGCTAATGTTTCATTAATTGTAAATTTATTTATAATTATTTCTTTATTAGGAACAATTGGAGCAACATTAACATTGCCTGGTATAGCTGGAATTGTATTAACAATTGGAATGGCAGTAGACGCAAATGTTCTAATTTTTGAAAGAATTAAAGAAGAGAGTTTAAAACAAACAAAAGTTTTTCAGATTGTAAAAAATGGTTTCGATAGAGCGATGTCAACTATACTTGATGCTAATATTACTACTTTAATTGCTGCTGTTTTACTATTTGCATTTGGATCTGGTCCAATAAGAGGTTTTTCAATTACATTATCTTTGGGAGTTATAGCATCAATGTTCACTGCTTTAATGCTTACAAATTTTTTAGTTTATATGTACTTATCATTTGCAAATAAAAAGGAATTAAAACTATAATGTTTGGTTTAAATAAAATTATTCCCGTTGAGCCTAATATTAATTTTCTAGGTTTAAGAAGAAATTTTTTAATTTTTTCTATTTTAGCAATATTTATTTCAATTGGTTTGTTAAGCATCAAAGGTTTAAATCTAGGTATTGATTTTAAAGGAGGTACTTTAATTGAGGTTAGTACAAAAAATACCTCAATTGGTGAACTAAGAGAAATTTTATCTTCTTCTTATAGTGATGTATCTTTGCAAGAATTTGGTAATGAGAATATAATTTTAATAAGACTTCAAAATAAAAGTAATCAAGAAAGCATTCAAACAGTTAATTCTGTAAAAAATTTAATTCAAGACAAGGTTGTTGAGTTTAGAAGGTCTGAATTTGTTGGTCCAACAATAAGTTCTGAGCTTTTGTTTAGAGGGTTTCAGGCCGTCTCTTTTGCATTAATTGCTATTTTAATTTACATATGGTTACGTTTTGAATGGCAATTTGGTTTTGGGGCAGTTGTTGCATTAACTCATGATGTATTATTTACTCTCGGTTTACTTTCTATTTTAAATGTTGAATTTTCTCTGGCAACAATAGCAGCAATTCTTACAATTGCTGGATATTCTATTAACGACACAGTTGTAATATTTGATAGGGTTCGTGAAAATTTAAGAAAATATAAAAAGTTAGAGTTAGTAGATCTATTTAACTTATCAGTTAATAATACTTTATCTAGAACTATAATGACTAGTTTAACTACACTTCTTGCATTAGTATCTTTATTTATTTTTGGAGGAGAGGTTATTAGACCCTTTGCTTTAACAATGATTATAGGTGTAATAATTGGAACATATTCTTCAGTCTTTATTGCGGTCCCAACTTTATTAATTTTTAAGTTTAGACCGCAAGATGAAGATGATTAAGCGTTATTTAAGTTTTCTGTAACTTTTTCCCAATTAACTAAATTATCGATAAAGGCTTTTAAATAATCAGGTCTTCTATTTCTATAATCAACATAATACGAGTGTTCCCAAACATCACATCCAAGTAGAGGTGTGTGACCATGAACGATTGGATTTTCTCCATTTGGTGTTTTAGTAATTTCTAATTTTCCATTGTTTAAAACTAACCAACACCAACCTGATCCAAATTGACCAATACCTGCATTTATAAAATCTTCTTTCATTTTTTCAACTGAACCAATGTCTGAAATTATTTTATTTTCCAGTTCAGATGGAATTTTACCATTTGGATTATTTTTCATCACTTCCCAAAAATGAACATGATTTATATGTTGTGCCACATTGTTGAATACTGGTGCATTTTTTTGATAAGAATTTATTACAATATCATTAACATTGTCATCCGCTATATTTTGTTCTTTAATAAATTTATTTCCATTTGTTATGTAAGCCATGTGGTGCTTATCATGATGCAACTCTAAAGTTTCAGCCGACATATACGGCATTAGAGCATCTTTACTGTAGGGTAGATCTGGTAACTCTAGATTTATCATTTTATTTCCTTTGATTTATAAAATTTTTTTTAAAAATTCACCTGTAAAGCTTTTTTTATTATTTGCAATATCTTCGGGGGTACCAGTGCCAACAATTTGACCGCCATTTACACCTCCCAGAGGACCAAGATCAATTATATGATCAGCTGTTTTAATAACATCAAGATTATGTTCAATAACTATTACAGTATTACCTTCATCAACAAGTGTATGAAGAATTTTAAGTAATTTTTTAACATCGTCAAAATGAAGACCGGTTGTTGGCTCATCTAGAATATATAGTGTTTTTCCTGTTGATCTTTTTGATAATTCTTTTGATAATTTTATTCTTTGGGCTTCACCACCTGACAAAGTAGTAGCTGATTGACCAATTTTTATATAATCTAATCCAACATCCATTAGAGTTTGTAGTTTTTGTTTTATTGCAGGAATTTTATCAAAAAATTTATAACCTTCCTCAACAGTCATTTCTAAAACATCAGAAATCGATTTATCTTTATATTTTACTTCTAAAGTTTCTCTATTGTATCGTTTTCCTTTACAGATATCGCATTCAACATAAACATCCGCTAAAAAATGCATTTCTATTTTTTTTACTCCGTCTCCTTCGCATGACTCACATCTACCACCCTTAACATTAAAAGAAAAACGACCTGGTTTATATCCTCTAGCACTTGATTCATTTAAGTTCGCAAACCAATCTCTAATAGGTGTAAAGCAACCTGTGTATGTTGCTGGATTTGATCTTGGTGTTCTTCCAATAGGTGATTGATCTATATCAATTACTTTATCTATATGATTAATGCCTTTAAAGTTAAAACGACTTTCATCTTTATTTAACGATTTATTAAAATATTCATCTAACCTTTGATATAATGTATCAATTATTAATGATGATTTTCCACTTCCAGAAACACCTGTCACAGTAATAAAATTTCCTAAAGGTAAAGTAACGTTAAGATTATCTAAATTATTTGTTTTAATTTTATTAAGTTTAAAAACTTTGTTTTTATTAAATTTCCGTCTTTTTTTTGGAACTTCAATTTCTAAGGATTTATTCAAATATTTGGCTGTCAAACTTTTATTATTTTTCAGTATTTTCTTAAGACCTCCTTCTGCAATTATGTGACCTCCATTAACTCCTGCCTTAACACCAATATCAATTATATGATCAGATTGTCTAATTGCATCCTCATCATGCTCTACAACAATAACTGTATTTCCTAAATCTCTTAATCTAAATAAAGTTTCAATTAGTTGCTGATTATCTTTTTGATGTAATCCAATTGATGGTTCATCCAAAACATATAAAACTCCTGTTAAACCTGAACCAATTTGACTTGCCAATCTAATTCTTTGACTTTCACCTCCAGACAAAGTTTTACTAGCTCTTGCTAATGATAG
>CACNAF010000029.1:0-5786 GCA_902618385.1 uncultured Alphaproteobacteria bacterium
TCTTTACAATTGGATGTTTAGTAATTGGTTTTTTATTAGCTGTATTAATAGATCAAAAAATTCGCGGTGAGAGTTTATTTAGAACAATTTTTTTATACCCATACGCAATGTCTTTTGTTGTAACTGGGTTAGTATGGAAGTGGGTTTTGAATCCTACTTTTGGACTTGAGCATTCAATGCACCTATGGGGATTTGATTGGTTTAAACTTGACTGGTTAGTTAATAGAGAATTAGCAATTTATGCAGTTTGTATTGCAGCAGTATGGCAAGGCGCAGGTTTTGTTATGGTTCTTATGCTTGCAGGATTAAGAGGAATTGATGAAGATATTTGGAAATCACTTAGTATTGAAGGTATTCCAAAATGGAGATCATATTTATTTGTAATACTTCCTATGATAAGACCAATGGTTGTAACATCCATAGTCTTAATCGCTGCAGGAGTCGTAAAAGTTTACGATTTAATTTTAGCATTAACATCAGGCGGACCTGGTTACGCAACTACAACCCCGGCTATGTATGTTATGGAGAATTTTTTTAGTAGAGCAAATTTAGGCCAAGCTTTTGCTGCATCAATTATCATGTTTATTAGTGTTGTTTGTATCCTTGCTCCCTGGGCATACTATGAATTTTATTTTAGGAATAAGGAAGCAAAATAGTGAATATTAATTCCAATAATTTTCAACCAAATGGACCGCGACCAAAACATTTAACTATTGGAAGAATAGGGATGTATGGTTTTATTTTTATGTGCGCTTTATTTTTTCTTATGCCTTTATACGTCATGATTGTAACATCACTAAAAGACATGGATGAAATTAGATCTGGAAATTTATTATATATTCCAAAAGCTCTCAGTTTTTATGCTTGGCCAAAAGCTTGGTCGGAAGCTTGTACGGGTTTTGTCTGTGAAGGTTTAAAACCAGGTTTAATTAATTCAATTAAAATTACTATTCCTAGTGTCATAGTATCTGTTTCACTTGGTGCATTGAATGGATATGCTCTGGCATTTTGGCGATTTAAAGGAGCTTATTTTTTCTTTGGCCTTTGTCTTTTTGGAGCATTTATTCCTTATCAAGTAATGGTATATCCTTTGTTAAAGATTGAGAGTGCAATTGGCATTTACTCTTCTTTGCCAGGAATAATTCTTGTTCATACTATTTTTGGTATGCCAATACTAACACTAATATTTAGAAATTTTTATGCTAGTCTTCCAATAGATCTTTTTAAAGCAGCCAGAATAGATGGTGGTAATTTTATAAAAATATTTTTCTATGTAATAATTCCAATGTCTACTCCTATAACTATCGTAGCTGTTATTCTTCAAGTTACGGGAATTTGGAATGATTTTCTTCTTGGGTTAGTTTTTGCCGGCAGAGATAATCAACCAATGACAGTTCAATTAAATAACATTGTTCAAGTAGATTACGGTGTAGCAGAGTACAATGTAGATATGGCTGCAACAATTTTAACTTCTCTAGTACCTCTTTTTGTATACTTTATTTCTGGAAGATGGTTTGTGCGTGGAATAGCAGCTGGGGCAATAAAGGGGTGATTATGAAAAATAGTGTTGAGGTAAAAAATATATCCTTCAGTTATGGAAAAACTGAAATATTAAATGATTTAAGTCTTGATATTAAAGAAGGTGAATTTATGGTTTTGCTAGGGCCATCAGGTTGCGGAAAAACTACTTTGTTAAACTGTATAGCTGGTCTTTTGGATTTAACGGATGGACAGATTTGGATTGAAGATGATAACGTAACATGGAAAGAGCCAAAAGATAGGCACATAGGAATGGTGTTTCAGTCCTACGCCTTATATCCAAGTATGACTGTTGAGAAGAATTTGTCATTTGGTTTAAGGATGATGGGAACTGCTAAAAAAATTATAGATGAAAAAATAGAAAAAGCAGCAAATCTTTTACAAATAAATGAATTACTTAAAAGAAAACCATCTCAACTATCAGGAGGTCAAAGACAACGTGTAGCAATAGGAAGAGCTTTAGTAAGAGATGCAAAAGTTTTTTTATTTGATGAACCATTGAGTAATCTAGATGCAAAATTAAGAGCCGAATTACGTTATGAAATTAAAAAACTTCATAGAGATTTATCCAATACCATGATTTATGTAACCCATGATCAAATTGAAGCAATGACACTTGCTGATCGTATATCTGTTATGAAAGATGGTTTAATACAACAATTAGATACGCCTAAACAAATTTACAATAAACCAGCTAATTTGTTTGTAGCTGGATTTATTGGATCTCCGAGCATGAATTTTTTAAATGCTAAATTTGATAAATCAAATCAAAATTTAATTATTGGAAAACGACATATTAATATTTCTAAATATGAAAATACTAATGATTTGATTGATGATCAACAAGTAGTATTTGGTATAAGGCCTGAAAATATAATTATAGATAAAAACGAAAATTCTATTTTATGTAAAGTTGAATTAGTAGAGCCCATGGGTGCTGATACTTTAGTTTGGACTAGTATTGAGGGTACACCGATATCAATTAGATTAGAAGGCAGTTCAAATTACAATTTAAATGATGAAATAAATATCTCTTTTGATATAAATAAATCTTCAATATTTGATAGTAAATCTGAGGAGAGAATCTAATGAACAGAAATGATGTATCTATGCAATTATATACTACAAGAAAATTTCAACCTTATGAGCCAATTTTTAAATTCTTATCTGAGTCTGGAATTAAAAATATTGAATTATTTGATTTAGATAAAATTAATTTAGATAATTTTAAATCCATGATGGATGATAACGATATTTCTATAAAATCATCACACATAAGCTTTCAAGCTATAACAGATACTGATGAAACAATCAGAAGGATGAAATATCTTAATATAAAACATGCAATAGTCCCATCTGTACCAGAAAAATTCAATAAAGATTTTGCTTCAAATTTTGATCTTGATGAAGATACTTGGAATAGTTTTGGGAAAGATTTATCTTCATATGTTCAAATTTATGAAGATAATGGATTAACACTTGGATATCATAATCACTCTTTTGAATTTAGACCTCTACCTAGTGGAAAACTTCCAATTGAGTGTATGATGGATCATAATGAAAATCTTAAAATGGAATTAGATCTTGGTTGGGCAGTTGCTGGAAAGGCTAATCCACTTGATTGGATAGAAAAATATAAAAATAAAATTGTTGGCTGTCATTTGAAAGATTTTTATGATCAAACTAAAAATTTATTAGAACATGATCAGCAATCTGCAGTAGGAGAGGGTTTCATTGATTGGCCAAAACTAATTTCAGAAGTTAAAAAAACACCATGTGAGGTATTTGTTTTAGAGCACGATGATCCAAAGGATTATAAAGAATACACGACCAAGTCTTTAGAATATTTAGAAACAATTTAATGAATATTGGAATTGTTGGTTGTGGGAATATTTCTGAGACTTATTTTGAATGTCAAAAAATATTCAATAATTTCAAAATAGTTGCTTGCGCTGATATTAATAAAGAAGCTGCATCTAATGCTGCATCTAAATATAATGTTAACGCGTTATCAGTTGATGAAATATTAGAAAACAATGAAATTGATTTAATTATTAACTTAACAATTCCTGCAGCTCATAAAGAAATTATTACAAAATCACTTTATAATGGAAAACATTGTTTTAGTGAAAAGCCCTTAGCAATGAATTTTGAAGAGGGTTTAGAAATACAAAAATTAGCAGATGAAAAAGGCTTATATGTAGGATGTGCTCCTGATACATTTCTTGGAGCAGCAGGGCAAAGGGCTAGAAAATTAATTGAAGACAATAAGATTGGAAAAATTGTTCTAGGTACATTTAATTTGATGTCTCACGGGATGGAGCATTGGCATCCCAATCCAGATTTTTTCTTTAAACCTGGTGCTGGACCAGTTTTTGATGTTGGTGTTTATTATATTACGCAATTAGTAAACCTAATTGGACCAGTTAAAAAAATAAATGCAATTAGTGGAACTGCTACAAATGAGAGAACAATAACTAGTCAACCAAGATACGGAGATAAAATTAAAGTTGAAACTCCAACAACTCTGATGGGTTCTTTAGAGTTTCAAAATAATGCAAAAGTTCAGTTTTTTTGTACTTGGGATGTTTGGAAAAATAATCATTCAACAATTGAACTTTATGGACTTGATGGTTCAATGATTGTCCCTGATCCAAATTTTTTTAGTGGTGATTTATTAATGTCCAAAAAAGATAGTGAATGGGAAACTATCAATAACGATAACATGTTGTTAGGTATTCCGAATAAAAGTGACGGAGAAGGTAATAAAAAAGCAAATTATAGAGGAATAGGTCTCTCAGAAATGATTGATTCTATATCTAATAATCGAAAAGCAAGATGCTCTCTTGAGTTATCTCTTCATGTTCTTGAAATTATGGATGGAATTATAAAATCGGCTGAAGAAAACAAATCTTATCAACTATCAACCAACCCTAATCAACCTGCAATATTAACCGAAGAAGAAATAAAAAATTTAAAAATTTAATTATTGAGAATTTAATAAGATTTTATTCAGTAATTTTCTGATAACTTTGAAGGTTTTGATCAAATAAAACTTCATTAAATTTTGAAAGATTATTATCAACCTTTTTTAACATAGAATTAAATTCTGATCTTTTTGTTACTACTAAAGAAATGTCAGCAACAATTAAATCAATAACATAGAATCGATCTTTTGATTCTTTTACTCGCCATGTTACAATAACTGATCCAGTATCTGAAAAAATCTCCATATCAATCAAGGTGACTTGATTTTTGCTGTCATATTTTGATTTTGTTAATTCATAAGTTTGGTCTGAATAACCTTGCATCATTGAAGCTATATTTAAAGCCAAATGTCGTTTAAAATTATCAATATAGATTTTTTTTGTACTTTTATCTGATTTTTTCCAAGCTTCTCCTGCAACAAATTTAGCAATGCCAGTTCCAGCAAAATTATTATTTATTGTTTTTTCAATTAGAAGAAATCTGTTCTCATTTGAGAGATTTTGGTTTTTGTAAGCTTCAAGAATTATATCAATTTCTCTTTTAAGCCATTCGGACGTTTCATCAGAATATAAATTTTTGGAAATAAAGATTATAAAAAAAAATATAATTAAACTAAACTTCATTATTCAAATTCTATGCTAATAAGTGGAAGAGGGGTTAATTCTGAGTCATCGACATTATTAATTGCTGCTTTTCGGTTTTGATAATAAGAACTTCTCACTGCAGCATAATAATCTACTGAATTATCTCTTAATGCATTAACTTCATCTATTATTTGTGATCTTGTATCAACAGCATTAACTGCTGTTCTCATTGGTACTAACCAGGCTTCACCCTCACTTACTGCATATGCATTAATTGGATCAGTCATCATTGTTAAAACCATTCCTGAAGTATCTCTAAGGTTTGATGGACCAAATAATGGAAGAACAATATAAAAACCATCACCAACACCCCAAGTAGCAAGTGTTTGTCCATAATCTTCCTCTTTTTCTTCAAGACCAACCTTTTCAGCTACATCAAATAATCCAAATACACCCACAGTGCTATTGAGAATAAATCTTCCTGAAGATTGAATAGCGTTTTCACCTTGACCTTGTAACAATTGATTTACAACGACCAAGGGAGCTCTTAAATTGCTCAAAAAATTATTTATTCCACTTTGCAGTGGAGAAGGTAATTTTTTATAGCCTTTTGCAATTGGCTCTAAAACAATTCTATCTGCTACATTGTTAAAACTAAATATAGCTCTATTTACT
>CACNAF010000030.1:0-5565 GCA_902618385.1 uncultured Alphaproteobacteria bacterium
TCAAGCTAGAGAAACGTTTAGTTCTACAGGTAAATTAAATATTACATTATGGAATGAACCCTCAAATGATTTATTTGGGAAATTTTCTACTAATGAAAGAATTGTAAAACCAATGGAAGAATTTCTTGAAGATGAAGTTTACCACTATCATTCAAAAGTAATTTGGAAAAAACCAGGTGATGGTGGTTTTGATTGGCATCAAGATTATGGTTATTGGTATCATAATGCATGTCTATATCCAGATATGGGATCTTGTTTTATAATGTTAGATAAAGCTAATAAAGAAAATGGTTGTCTCAAAGTTTTAAAAGGATCTCAAAAAGTTGGAAGAATAGGTCATGGTGTATCTGATACTCCTGAACAAACTGCAGATTTAGATAGAATACGTGAATTAGAAAAAAGACACGAATGTATTTATATTGAAGCTGATCCAGGCGATGCTCTTTTTTTTCATGCAAATCTTTTACATTCATCAGAGGCAAATAATTCAAATTACTCAAGAAGAACTTTAATAGTATGCTTTAATACTAAAACAAATAATCCCTATAAAGATATTGGACACGCAAGGTACACTCCTTTAAAAGTGGCACCTCATAATTCAATAATGGAGTATCAAAATGATTAAACTTACAATTATTGGAGCTGGTAGTGCTGTTTTTACAAGAAGAATTGTAACCGATCTTTTAGCTATTGAGCAATTTAAAAATATGGAGATTGCATTACAAGATATTGATCCTGTAAGATTAAAAGCATCACATGATTTAATAGATGTAATTTCAAAAAAATTAAATGTTTCACCTAAAGTTACTTCCCATACTGACAGACGAGAATCTTTAGTTGGTGCAGACTTTGTTCAAACAACAATTCAAGTAGGGGGATATGAGCCATCCACAGTTATTGATTTTAAAATTCCTAATGAGTTTGGGTTAAGACAAACTATAGCAGATACTCTTGGCATAGGTGGAATAATGAGAGGTCTACGAACTATTCCTGTTTTACTAGATATCGCAAAAGATATTATGGATATTTGTCCTAATGCTACTTGGTTGCAATATGTAAATCCGATGTGCTCAAACATGATTGCAATAAATACTGCTTTTCCAGAAATCAAAGCTATGGGTCTATGTCACTCTGTTCAGGGAACAGCTGAAATGCTAGCGAAAGATTTGAATGAAAATATAAATGATATTGATTACCTGTGTGGTGGCATAAACCATATGGCCTTTTATAAAAAATTTGAAAAGAAAATTAATGGTAATCAAAACGAAGATTTATATCCTAGATTAAAACAACTAGCCGATAAAATTGTAAATGATGAAGAAATATCTTCAAGAAGTAAAAAAACTGATCATGAATCTAATAAAGTGCTTCATGAAAAAGTACGTTATGAAATTCTTAGACGATTTGGTTATTTTGTAACAGAGTCTAGTGAGCACTTTGCTGAATATGTTCCGTGGTTCATAAAACAAAATAGAGATGACGTCATAAAAAAATATAAGATACCAATAGAAGAGTATATTGATAGATGCAAAAGCAATATCAAACTTTGGAAAGATTTAGAAAAAGATATGACTCCAATTTATGATATGCCTCTTAAAAGAAGTAATGAGTATGCGTCATTTATAATGGATGGAATTGCAAATAATAATGAAGTTACTATTAATGCTAATGTTATGAATGATAATTTAATTGATAATTTACCATCAAATTGCTGTGTAGAGGTACCTGTAATAATTAATTCAAAGGGTTATAAACCTCAAAAGTTTGGTAAATTACCAGAACAATTAGCGGCTCTAATGCGTACTAATATTAATGTGCAAATACTAACTGCACAAGCTGCTCTAACAAAAAAAAGAGAACACATATACCATGCTGCAATGCTTGATCCTTTAACAGGAGCTAATCTGACAATAGATGAAATTTATAGCATGACCGATAAGATGATTGAAGCACATGGCAATTATTTACCTCAGTATAATTGATGGCTAAACTAACTGTTAAAGATTTATTTGAGAAAAAAGGAAAAGTAAAATTAACTGAGCTATATGTAACGAATGCTTTAGAAGCTTATGCTGCAGAAAAAGCTGGCATAGATATCCAAATTGTATCTTTTAAAAAAGAAACATTAAGAACCGGTGTACCAACAAATAAATGGTTTAGAGATGCTCATATAAAAGATATTAGAGAAGCTGCTCCAAATACTTTCATGATATTTGGCCTTGGTCAACTTTCATCTATTGATAAGGCAATTGATGCAGCTTTAATTGCAAGAGACAATGGAGCTGATGCTGTTTATTGTGGAAATAGTCCAGAATATATTGAAGCTCTTCGCAAAGAAGGTTTACCTTCTGTAAGTCATATTGGATTAATTCCTTATAAAAGTACTTGGACCGGAGGTTTTAAAGCTGTAGGAAAAAATGCTGACTCGGCTTTTAAAGTTTATCAAGATGCTATTGCATATGACAATGCGGGAGCTATTGGTCTTGAGGTAGAATGCGTGCCTGATCGAGTAGCAGAATTAATTACAAAAAAAGTAAATCTTTTAACATTATCAATGGGGAGTGGTCCAAATTGTGATGTTGAGTTTTTATTTATACAAGATGTAATTGGAACTAATACTGATCGAGTACCTCGGCATGCAAAAGTATTTAAAGATACAAACAAGTCTTATGAAAAACTTTTAGATGACACTATAGAAGGTCTAAAAAACTTTATAGATGACGTTAAAACTAAAAAATTTCCAACATCCTCAAATATTGTTCAAATAAAAGACGAAGAGTTTGAAAAATTATTAAATAAAGTTGGTTAAATTTTAATTGTTAATAAGTCTTCACCAATTACTGGATCTTTTCCAAAATCTTTTCTGACTGTTTTTTTAAGTTTTGAGATATTAAATCTTGTTGGAACAAAATGTGTTAATACAAGTTTTTTGCAATTTGATAATTTTGCTACCTTCCCAACTAGATTGCTCGGCGTATGGTATTCCTTTACATTGTGTAAAGTTTTTTTAGTTCTAAGTTTTGAAGTCTTATTCATTTCATATTCAATAAAAACTTCATGTAAAAGAACATCTGCTTTTTGAGCATTGACCATTAAGCTCTCACATGGTTTTGTGTCACCGCTAATTGTTAATTTTTTTTTATTATTAAAAAAAGAAAAGCCATAAGCAAAAGGAACTGGTTTATGATCTACTTCAAAATATTTAATTTTTATATCATTAATTTTTATATTACCTTCTTTATTAAACTCATAAACTTTGTATTTGAGAGCTTTAATAGATTTTCTCTTTTCAAAATTAATTCTCAGTTCACGCTCATCTCTCCAAGCTAAAAATATTTTATCTATAAATTTTTTTGTACCTTTAGGTCCATATATTTTCCAA
This sequence comes from uncultured Alphaproteobacteria bacterium, assembly GCA_902618385.1. Taxonomy (GTDB): domain Bacteria; phylum Pseudomonadota; class Alphaproteobacteria; order HIMB59; genus CACPNW01. The sequence continues at coordinate 3,383 of CACNAF010000030.1, forward strand.
ATTGTATCTCTATCAGAATGCCAAGAGGAAATAATTAGCTGATATAAATCTATAACATGATCTGTATGAAGATGTGTAAGTAACAAAGCATCAATTTCAGCAGAAGAATTTCCACTTTGGTGCAATCTTTGTGTTACTCCAGAGCCACAATCTACCAATATTTTAGTTTTTTTTGAATATACAAGATTAGAAGAACCGCATCTTTTATGATCAATAGATGGACATCCAGTCCCAAGAAGCGTTAACTTCATTATTCGTCAAGAAATGTTTTTAACTTTCTTGCTCTAGTAGGATGTTTTAATTTTCTTAAGGCTTTAGCCTCAATTTGTCTTATTCTTTCTCTTGTAACACTAAATTGCTGGCCAACTTCTTCCAAAGTATGGTCACTATTCATACCTATTCCAAATCTCATTCTTAAAACTCTCTCCTCTCTTGGAGTTAGGGATGAAAGTATTCTTGTCGTTGTATCACGTAGTGAACTTTTTACTGCAGCATCTATAGGTATAAGAGCATTTTTATCTTCAATAAAATCTCCTAAGGAGCTATCTTCCTCATCTCCCACTGGAGTTTCTAAGCTTATTGGTTCTTTTGCTATTTTTAATACTTTCTTAACTTTATCTAAGGGCATATGTAATCTTTCAGCAAGCTCATTAGGTGTAGGTTCTCTTCCAATTTCAGACATTATTTGTCTCGTGGTTCTTACTATTTTATTAATTGTTTCTATCATGTGAACAGGTATTCTAATTGTTCTAGCTTGATCTGCAATTGACCTTGTTATAGCCTGTCTAATCCACCATGTAGCATAAGTAGAAAATTTATATCCTCTACGGTATTCAAATTTATCTACGGCTTTCATTAAACCAATATTTCCTTCTTGAATTAAATCCAAAAATTGAAGACCCCTATTGGTGTATTTTTTTGCTATAGAAATAACTAACCTTAAATTAGATTCAATCATTTCTTTTTTTGCTCTGTTTGCTGATCTTTCACCTTGCTGAACCGTACCAACTATTCTTCTAAACTCAGGTAATGGTAACTCTGATGCAGCTTGTATCTCTCTAATTTCTTCAATTGTTTTATTAATTTCAATATGATTCCTATTTATAAATTTTTCCCAACTTCTATCTTTTGTTGCAAGTAAACTTTGTATCCAGTTTTTCTCAAAATTAAAGTTTAAGTACTGGGAAATGAAATCCTCTCTTTTTACTCCTGCATTTGTAGCCATTCTAAGCATTTTTCCTTCCCTTAAAAGTAACTTTTTATTAAGCTCGTATAATGCTTCCATAAGTGCTTCAATGGTTGTTGAATTAAAATGAACTGCTTTCATTGCCGAAACCATTTCTTTTTGTATTTTAAGATATTTCTTTTCTAGAGAGAGATAATTTTTTTCATTTTTTTTATCTCCATTAATTAGTTCTTGGCTATGTTTTTGAAGTTTTTTAAATAGTTTTGTAATGTCATTAAAATCGTTTAGAACTTTTGGTTTTAGTTTCTCTTCCATTGCTGCAAGTGAAACATTCAGACTATCGTCGTCGTCATCTTCCTGTTGTTGATCATCTGAATTATTCTCTTCATTAATTATTTCTTTATCTTTCTTTTTATTTTCTTCCCCTTTATTATCTCCTCCACTTTCAATTAATTTAAAAGTATCATCAAGTTTTGAGTCAGAAATATCTGACATATCATAAGTAGCTTCTAAATCTACAATATCTCTTAAAAGCATTGTTCCATCTTTTATTGCATCTTTCCAATTTATTATTGATCTAATAGTCATTGGGCTTTCACAAATTGCACCTATCATTTTTTCTCTTCCAGCTTCAATTCTTTTAGCAATAGCTATTTCACCCTCTCTACTTAAAAGTTCAACTGCACCCATGTCTCTTAGGTATAGTCTTACAGGATCGTCAGTTTTACCTGTTTGTTTTTTTTCTTGTTCATCACCGCCTTCTTCTAAACAATTACTAAATATCCAATGATTAAAGGGAAAATCTGAATGAGTTAAGTTCTCAAGATTCATTTTTCCTTTCTATAATTCTTTTTTTTATAATTCCAGCAATTCTTTTGCTTTCCTCTAGTTTTGTATATGTCCAATTTTCTAATTTATTTAAATTATTACAATCTCTAGTTATATTCATTTTTTTAAATTCTTCATGGAATCTTATCAATCTTTTACTTTTTCTCTT
>CACNAF010000031.1:0-5164 GCA_902618385.1 uncultured Alphaproteobacteria bacterium
ATGGAAGTTTTAAAAAAAAAACCACATATACACAATAAAACTGCAGCTCTTGTATTAGAAAATGGTGAAATTTTATGGGGTTATGGATTAGGAGAGAAAAAGGCTGCCGTAGGTGAACTTTGTTTTAATACCTCTCAAACAGGCTATCAAGAAGCACTATCTGATCCGTCATATACAAAACAAATCATTACATTTACTTTTCCACATGTTGGGATTGTAGGTACAAATCAAGAAGATCAAGAGTCAAAAAAAATCTATGCTGATGGTTGTGTAATAAATCAGCCATTATCAGAGTATTCAAATTGGAGAGCAGAAAATGACTTAAATTCATATTTTTTAAAAAATAACATTCCATGTATTTTTGGAATTGACACTAGATACTTAACTAAGAAATTATCTGTTGAGGGGGCTAAGAAGGCCGCAATTATTCACTTTGGAGAAGGTGAAAATAAAATTGAAAAACTTAAAACTCAAATAAATGAGTGGAAAGGTCTTCAAAATTTAGATTTGGCGGGAATAGTATCGACAGAGCAAAACTATAATTGGAAAAAAGGAATATGGAAAAGTAACAAATCAATTAAAAACCAATTTAAATATAATGTCACTTGCTTAGACTTTGGTATCAAAAATAACATTTTAAGAAATCTAAATGAATTTAATCTTAACCCAACTGTATTAAACTTATTTTCTAGCTATGAAGAAATAATAGAAACTAATCCTTCAGGAATTTTTTTATCCAACGGCCCTGGTGATCCTTATGCTACAGGTAGTAAAATAGTTGATGTGATTAAAAAATTAATTGATGATAGTATTCCGATATTTGGAATATGTTTAGGGCATCAAATTTTAGGATTGGCGTTGAATGCAAAGACTAAAAAAATGTTTCAGGGTCACAGAGGCTCAAACCATCCTGTCAAAAATCTTACAACAGGAATTGTTGAAATTACTTCACAAAATCATGGCTTTGAAGTTGATAGAAATAGTTTTGGCAAAGATATAATTGAAACTCATGTTTCACTATTTGACGGGACTAATGAAGGTTTGAGGCATAAGCATTTGCCGGTATTTAGTGTTCAGTATCATCCAGAGGCGTCCCCTGGTCCACATGATAGTCATTATTTGTTTGAAGAATTTTATAAACTTATTGAGAAAAATGCCAAAAAGAACTGACATAAATAAAATATTAATAGTAGGTGCAGGCCCTATAGTTATTGGTCAAGCTTGTGAATTTGATTACTCTGGTGCTCAGGCATGTAAGTCTCTCAAAGATGAAGGTTACAAAATTGTATTAATTAATTCAAATCCTGCAACAATAATGACTGATCCAGAATTAGCTGATCAAACTTATATTGAACCTATAACTAAAGAATTTGTCGAAAAAATAATTGAAATCGAAAAACCAGATGCTCTTCTCCCAACTATGGGTGGGCAAACTGCTTTAAACGTTTCAATGGAACTTTTTAATAATCGTATACTTGAAAAACACGGAGTAAAAATGATCGGAGCTAATCCAACAGCAATAGAATTAGCTGAGGATAGACAAAAGTTTAAAGATGCCATGAAAGAAATTGGTCTAAGCTGTCCAAAAAGTTACGTGGTAAACACTATTGAAGATTCAAAAAGAGTAAAAAATGAATTAAATTTACCTCTTGTCATAAGACCAAGTTTTACACTTGGAGGCACCGGAGGAGGTGTTGCCTATGATGATGAGGGTTTTATTGATTTATGTAATAGAGGTTTAAATGCTAGCCCAACAAATCAGATACTTATTGAAAAATCTGTTTCAGGTTGGAAAGAATTTGAGATGGAAGTTGTTAGAGATAATAAGGATAATTGCATTATTGTTTGCTCAATCGAAAATGTAGATCCTATGGGTGTTCATACTGGAGATAGCATTACAGTAGCCCCGTCCCTAACATTAACTGATAAAGAATATCAAATTTTAAGGAATGCTAGCATTAAGGTTCTCAGAAAAATAGGTGTTGATACTGGTGGGTCAAATGTTCAATTTGCAATAAATCCTGAAGATGGAGAAATTAATGTCATTGAAATGAACCCAAGAGTTAGTAGATCTTCTGCGTTGGCATCAAAAGCTACAGGTTTTCCAATAGCAAAAATTGCTGCAAAATTAGCCGTAGGTTATACTTTGGATGAACTTGAAAATGATATTACTACGACAACACCAGCGAGCTTTGAACCAACTATTGATTATGTTGTAACTAAAATTCCAAGATTTACTTTCGAAAAATTTGTTGGTGCCAATTCTGACTTAACGACATCCATGAAATCAGTTGGTGAGGCAATGAGTATAGGTAGATCTTTTAATGAATCTATCCAAAAGGGGTTTAATTCTCTTGAGTACGGTCTAACGGGTTTTGATAAACCAAAACTTAGCTCAAATGATAAAAGTACAATTTTGAATGAACTTAAAATACAATCTTCTCAACGCTTGTTAGTTGTAGGAGAAGCCTTAAGGATTGGATTAACAGTTGATGAAATAAATAAAACTACAAAATATGATAAATGGTTTTTATATCAAATTAAAACAATAATTGATTTTGAAAAAATATTAAAAGAAAAACGCCTCAACAAAGATATAATATTATATGCTAAGAAAATAGGCTTCTCGGATAGTAAAATCTCATCAATATTAAGTATTAAAGAAAAAGAATTAAGAAAATTTAGGCATAATAACAATATTAATCCTGTCTTCAGACTAGTGGATACTTGTGCAGGTGAATTTAGTTCTAAAACTCCATATCTTTATTCTACTTATGATTGGGATTTTGATAATACTAAATTCTGTGAAGCAAATCCTACATCAAAAGACAAAGTAATAATTCTTGGAGGTGGACCTAATAGGATAGGTCAAGGTATAGAATTTGATTATTGCTGTGTACATGCAGTCTATGCATTGAAAGAAAAGGACATTGAAACAATAATGATAAATTGTAACCCAGAAACAGTTTCAACTGACTATGATACTGCTGATAGACTTTATTTTGAACCACTTTCCGCAGAAAGTGTTATTGAAATTTACAACAAAGAAAAAAGTAATGGAAATATTCTTGGTGTGTTAGTTCAATTTGGAGGCCAGACTCCATTAAAAATTGCAAAAGAATTAGAAGAGGCTGGAATAAAAGTTATAGGAACTTCAACTGAAGCAATAGATTTAGCTGAAGATAGAGATAGATTCAGCGAAATATTAATGAAACTAAAAATTGCTCAACCAAAAAATGCTTTTGCAAATACTGTAGCTCAAACTTTAGAAAAAGCTGAAGAAATTGGATATCCTGTTTTAGTTAGACCTTCATATGTACTTGGAGGAAGAGCTATGCAAATCGCATACGATAAAGATAGTTTAGAATCATTTTCTAATGAAGCTCTTGAAGTTTCTTCAAATAATGTAATTTTAATTGATGAGTATCTTGAAAATGCCAAAGAGATAGACGTAGATATAATTAGAGATAAAAATGGAGAAATATTTGTAGCCGGGATTATGGAACATATCGAAGAGGCTGGAATTCACTCTGGAGATAGTGCTTGTTCCCTGCCTCCCTATTCAGTTAGTAAAGAAACTCAGAATAAAATAATTGAATGGGTATCAAAAATTGCCAATGAAATTAATGTTGTTGGATTAATGAATACTCAACTAGCAATTAAAGATAAAAAAATATATGTTTTAGAAGTAAACCCAAGAGCCAGCAGGACTGTACCATTTGTGGCCAAATCAAAAGGTATTCCAGTTGCAAAAATTGCAGCAAAAGTAATGGTCGGCGAAAACCTTAATTCAATTTTGAATGATTATAAAATTAATGAATTAAAAAACTTTAATGTAAAAGAATCTGTTTTTCCTTTCAATAAATTTGATGGAGTCGACCTAATATTGGGTCCTGAAATGAAATCTACAGGAGAAGTTATGGGAATAGATGAAACCTTTTTATCTTCATATATAAAGAGCCAAATAGCCTGTGGTAATATTCTTCCATCTAAAGGGACAGTATTTATCTCAATAGATAATGATAATAAAAAGTTCATTATTGAGATAGCACAAAAGTTAAAAGAATTAGATTTTAATCTACTTGCAACTAAAGGGACTGCTGAATACTTAAATAACAATAACATCAAAACAAAAATAGTAAATAAAGTAAAAGAAGGTAACCCTCATGTAGTTGACTCATTAGTTAATAATGAAATTCAGCTAGTAATTAATACAACAAAAACTCAATCATCTATTAGAGATAGCTATAGTATCAGAAGGACATCATTAATGTATAATATTCCATATTACACGACAATAGCTGGAGCAAAAGTTGCAGTAGATGCTATTGAGCATACAAAAAGTCAAGAATTCACCATAAAAAGTCTTCAAACTATAAATTAATTTTATTGACTATAAAAAATAAATAAATCATCATATATTTATGAATAAAATTCCTATGACTGCAGAGGGTTATACAAAATTACAAGATGAATTAAAAAAATTAACCTCTGAAGATAGACCAAAAATAATTGAAGCAATAGCTGAGGCTAGAAGCCACGGTGATTTATCTGAAAATGCAGAATATCAATATGCAAAAGAACAACAAAGTTTAATTGAAGGAAGAATTATAGATTTAGAGAGTGCTATTAGTAAAGCAGAGGTAATAGATGTTAAATCTGTTGAAGGTGACGATATTAAGTTTGGTGCAACAGTTGAAATAGAAGATGATGAAAGTGGAGAAAAACAACAATATCAAATTGTTGGGGAATATGAATCAGATATTGAAAATAAAAAACTTTCAATTACTAGTCCTTTAGCAAGAGGTTTGATTGGTAAATCAGAAGAAGACAATGTTGAAATCAACAGTCCAAAAGGTATAAAAAGTTATACAATATTATCAGTAAAATACATTTGAATATAGACAATCCTAAAATTTGGTCATTAACTGATGGTTCACAAGGAATGATAAGTCAGACTAAAGGTCTGGCAAATGAATTGGGTGTAAATATAAAGGAAATTAAAACTGAAATAATTTTTCCTTGGAATAAATTACAGCCTGGGATAATTCCTATTTTTAATTGGATATTTAAAAATAAGTTACCAATAGATGAGATACCTGATTTAGTTATCAGTTGTGGAAGAAAAAGTGTTTACCTATCAATCTATCTTAAAAAAAAATAT
>CACNAF010000032.1:0-4994 GCA_902618385.1 uncultured Alphaproteobacteria bacterium
AAGCATAAACTTCATTTGAATTTTCTTGTGTTTTATCTCTAAGTTCTGCAATTTCGTCTCTTCTAAACATTGCATTATTATCAAAACTCATTTTACAATCTAATGCTAATATTTCATCTTGGTGTGATACAACTAATGGGTTAACTTCAACCATTGTCGCATCAAGCTCACTAAAAGCTTTATAGCATCCAATAATTGTATTTGCAGCTCTTGAGATCAATTTGGATTCAATTCCTAAACCAAAAGCTATTTCTCTTGCTTGAAATTGTTGAATACCAACTGCTACTTCTATTTTAGATCGTATAATTGTTTCAGGTTTTTCTTTTGAAATTTCTTCGACACTCATTCCACCTTCTGTTGAAGCTACAACCATTATACTTTCTGAAGATCTATCAAACACTAAACCTAAATATAATTCGTGTTTTATATCAGTTGCTTCTTCAATATAAATTCTATTTATTATCTTACCCTCTGGACCAGTTTGGTTTGTAATTAATTTTTTACCTAACAATTTATCAGTTGCATCAGCAACTTCTAACGGAGAATTACATATTATAATTCCTCCCGCTTTACCTCTAGCACCTGAGTGAACTTGCGCTTTTACAACCCATTTTGAACCACCAATTTCTCTTGCTTTGTTTTCTGCATTTTCTGGACTATAAACAATACCACCAGTCGGAATTTTAACACCAAAATCAGACAATATTTTTTTTGCTTGATATTCGTGTATATCCATTACTTGCTCTCAATTAATTTATTTATATTTACAATATTTTCAGCCATTCTTGCAGATGCAGCGTCGATCATTCTTCCATCAAGTTGAGCTGCACCCTTTCCTTCAGCAGCTGCTTTTTCTAATTCTAATAATATTTTTTTTGCTTTATCTATTTCTTCTTTAGGTGGAGAAAAAACTTCATTAGCAAGATCTATTTGTGATGGATGTATTGCCCATTTACCCTCAAAACCAATTGCTGCAGCTCTTTTTGCTGCATCAAGATATCCTTCTTTGTCATTAAAATCACCAAAAGGTCCGTCTATTGCTCTTAAGCCATATGATCTACAAGTCATTACTAATGTTGATAAGCCATGATGCCATTGATCTCCAGGGTAATCAGGATTTAACCCCCCTATAACAACGGTTCTTGCGCGCATACTTGCTGCATAATCTGCAACTCCAAAATGTAATGCTTCTAGTCTTGAACTTGATGTTGCAATTGATTGAATATTAGACATTCCTAGTGCTGTTTCAATTAAACATTCTAAACCTATTCTATTTTCAAATTTTTTATTTTGCTCAATTTGATTAAGCAAACAATCGACCATATATACATCAGATGATGAACCTACTTTTGGAATTAATAATGTATCAACCCTATCACCTACCTCTTCTATAATTTCAATCACATCACGATACATATAGTGTGTATCCAAACCGTTAATTCTTATAGAGATTGTTTTACCTTCTTCTTTCCAATTATATTCTTTTATTGCATTAATAACATTTCTTCTTGCATCAATTTTATCATTTGGAGATACTGCATCTTCTAGGTCTAAGAAAATATAATCGGCATTTGATTTTAATGCTTTTTCAAACATCTTTGGATTAGAGCCAGGAACTGCCAATTCACTTCTGTGTAATCTAGATTTAGCAGGTTTATAAAATAAATGGCTCATTTAAAAAAAAATTATATATTTGATTAATATTATAAAAGCGATAAAAAAATTTAAATATTATAAAGATATTTCCTTAAGGCAATTTTCATCATTATTTTTTGGATTATTTACAATTTTTGATACTGGATAAAAGTCTAAATCATCCTCGATAATACTTTTGTTTTTATGTAGAAATTCATTTTCATTATCTTTAAGAAAATCAAGACCCTCATTATGAGACATAATAAAAGGCATTCTATTATGTATATGGGAAAGGTTTTCATTTGCTTCCTTAGTAATGATACAGACAACATTCATTTTTTTATTATCTCTTATTTCTTCCCTCCAAATTCCACCAAAAAACAATAATTCATTTCTAGGAATTGATATTAAATATGGTTGTTTTTGATTGTTTATATTTTTCCATTCATAGTATCCATTTGCAATAATAAGACATTTTCTTTTAGTAAATGATTCTTTGAATAAATATTTATCATTAATCGTTTCAATTCTTGCATTAATAACAAATTGAGTAACATTATTTTGTTTACTAAAAAAACTATAACTCCAAATAAAAGTATCTATTAAAAGTTTATGATTGTTTTCATAAATAATATTAACAATATTAGACGGTGATATATTGTAAGACTTATGTGAGTAATTTAAAACTTCAGAGTTAGGAAAAAGTTTTATAATTTTTTCTTTATCTTCAGTACTTGTAAATCTTCCGCACACTATGATGCTTGCGATAAAGGCATTGGTCTAGAAACACCTACGGTCATCCAACAATCTTTAAACTCACCGTTTTGCTCTACTTTTTCTACTGTCCATTCGAAACCAAATTTTTTTCCATTACTATCTGTAAGCTCTACAAAGTAATATGAACTTTTTTCTTGTTCCTGAACTGGAATTATATTGTGTTCTAAGTGATCAATCATCATTGAGTAGGATGGATTTTTAATCATCCTAATAAAATTGTCTAGAGGACCTGTGTACATTCTATTATTTGGATGTGCAAATTCCCAAGTTTGTTCAATACCAGCATCGTCAAAAGGTGAATTATTTTTTTGTAGTGCTTTTAATTGAATTAAAATAACTTCTTTAGGGCCAATTGAAGGGTCTGGTTTTATCATTTCTCCATAAACACTTTTTGATAATAAAATAAACAAACTAAACAATATAATTTTGTGCATGATTTTAAAATAGTGTAATTATAATTTAAGGCAATATGTATATTTATGATTTTATCCAAGGATTAATAATTGGAGGAACATTAATTATAGCCATAGGACCGCAAAATTTATTTGTAATTCAACAAGGGCTTAAAAAATCTTATGTTTTTACAGTTACTTTATTTTGCAGTCTATCTGACAGTTTACTAATTGTAATTGGAATATATCTATCTAATTATATTGTTCAAATTAATCCAAGTATCATAGGAATAATAAAAGTATTAGGTGGAATTTGGCTTATATTTTATGGATTAAATAAAGTTATAAAATTAAATCAAATTAAAGATATAAATAAAGAATTAAATATAATTAACGAATACGGAAAAGTATTAATTACTTTATTCCTTATTACATACGCAAATCCTCATGTTTATCTAGATACAATTATTTTGCTAGGATCATTATCAACAAATTTTAATGATCAATTTTCATTTGGCGTTGGAGCAATTTCAGCTAGTTTTTTGTTTTTCTTTTCTTTGGGATATATGTCAAAATTTTTGTCAAAATATATTTATTCAAATAAAACTTGGTTTTGGATTGATCTAACCATTGGTCTGCTAATGATTAGTTATGGAATATATTTTATAATTTTTTAAAGAAAGTTTCTAAGTTTTTACATACCTGATCAACATTTAATTTTGTAAATACAAGAGGTGGTTTTATTTTAATAACATTGTCATGAGGTCCATCAGTGCTCAATAAAATACCTTGATTTCTCATATAATTAATAAGCAGTTTAGCTAATTTTTTATTTGGTTTAGACACATTACTATTCTGAATAATATCTATTCCTAAAAAAAGCCCCCTACCTCTAACTTCACTAATATATTTTTTATATTTAAGTTGGATTTTTTTTAATTCTTTTAAAAAATAATTACCAACTAACAAAGCATTTTTTTGTAATTTATTATTATCAATAGTCTCTAATACTGCTTTACCGATAGCACAGGAAACAGGATTACCACCGAATGAGTTAAAATATTCCATCCCATTATTAAAAGTTGAAGCAATTTTTTCTGTAGTTACAACAGCAGCTATAGGGTGACCATTGCCCATAGGTTTGCCCAAGGTTACTATATCAGGAACGACATCATGCTCTTCAAATGACCAAAAATGTCTTCCAACGCGACCAAAACCAGTTTGTACCTCGTCAACAATACATAATGCATTGTTTCTTCTAATTTCTGAAAATATTTCTTTTAAATAATTTTTTGGAAGAATTACTTGACCACCGCAACCAAGTATACTTTCAGTAAAAAAACATGCAATATTGGTTTCTTTAATTTTATTTCTAATTACCGTTTTAGCTTCATCTATATATTTTTGAATCCAATTTGAATTTTGATATCTCCACTTACCTCTTAAGGGATCAGGCATGTCTAATACATGAACATAATCTTTTTTACCCAAACCACCCTTACTATTAAATTTATATGGACTTAGATCAATTAAGGCATTGGTATGCCCATGATAAGCATTGTCCATCACAAAGACATCTTTTGCACTAGTATAAGTTTGGGCTATTCTATAAGCTAAATCATTAGCTTCAGATCCTGTACATACGAAAAATATCTTATTTAATTTCTTTGGAAACTTACTCAAAAGTAATTCACTATAATCGTTAATTGTATCGTATAGATATCTCGTATTAGTATTAAGTTTTAAATTTTGCTGAGTCATAGCTTCATGGACATAGGAATTTGAATGTCCAACATGGGAAATATTATTTACACAATCTAAGTATCTCCTGCCATATCTATCAAAAAAATACTGATCTTTAGCTTCAAGCATATGAAGAGGTTTCTTGTAAGAAATTGATAAATTATCAGAAATATTTTTTCTTCTTTTCTTTAAAGTATCTTTAAAATTATTATTATTATTAGAATAAAAAGATTTTGGAATTCGTAGAATTAAATTTGGATCAGGTGAAATTTTATTCCAAATATTGAATAAAAATTCTTCACCTACTCCTGGAAAATTCTTATCATGTCCTAATAAATCTAAAATAATTTGAAAATGTAAATGTGGTAACCATTTTCCATTTTCATTAGAATTACCAATTTTACCAATCCATTCACCTTTCTTAATTTTTTTTCCAATTTTTAGTTT
>CACNAF010000033.1:0-4925 GCA_902618385.1 uncultured Alphaproteobacteria bacterium
CTCAAAGATCATTAGAAAATTTTAGAATTGGCAGTGAAAAAATACCATCAGAATTGATTATTGCGTTGGGTCAGCAAAAGAAAGCAGCTGCAGAAGCAAACATAGAACTAGGTGTTATAGATAAAAAATTGGGATCATTTATATCAAAAGCCTGCGATGATATTATTAATTTAAAACTTATAGATGAGTTTCCATTATCAGTATGGCAAACTGGATCAGGAACTCAAACTAATATGAATGCAAATGAAGTAATTAGTAATCATATTATCAAAAAATTAAAAGGAAGAATTGGAAGTAAAAAACCTATTCACCCAAATGATCATGTAAATTTATCTCAATCATCAAATGATACATTTCCAACAATAATGCATGTTGCAATTAATGAGTTATCAATGAAAGATTTTATTCCAAATCTAAAAGATCTAATAAAAGAATTTCAAAAAAAGAAAAAAATATTTCAAAATATAATTAAAATAGGAAGAACACATACTCAAGATGCAACGCCGATTACTTTAGGTGATGAGTTTTCTGCATTTTGTACTCAATTACAAGCTTGTTTAAAAAGAATAGAAGTTGCAAAATCAGAATTAAAATATCTTGCTCAGGGTGGGACTGCTGTAGGCTCTGGAATTAATGCACCAAAAAAATTCGATAAAGTATTTTGTAAATATTTGAATAAACTTACTAGGGATAATTATAAACCCTCTCAAAATAAATTTGAGTCTTTAGCTTCTCATGATCCACTAATTAATTTTTCAAATTCTTTAAAAACTTTATCAATATCATTATTAAAAATAATAAATGATATCAGATTTTTGGCATCTGGGCCTAGATCAGGCTTAGGAGAATTGATATTACCCGCAAATGAACCTGGATCATCAATTATGCCTGGAAAGGTAAATCCAACACAAATTGAAGCTTTAAGCATGGTGTGTGTTCAAGTAATAGGTAATAGTACAACTGTCGATTTTGCTGGTTCAAATGGTCATTTTCAACTTAATACATATAAACCTGTTATAGCCTTTAATATTATTCAGTCAGTAAACCTTCTAAGTGATGGTATCAAAAGTTTTAATTATAATTGCTTAAAGGGATTGAAAGCAAACAAAGACATTATTGATAATCATTTAAAAAACTCTTTAATGCTTGTTACTGCCTTAAATAATAGTATTGGATATGACAATGCTGCAAAAATTGCAAAAAAGGCCTTCACTGAGAACTTGACTCTTAAAAAAGCAGCTTTGAAATTGAAATTAGTTTCTGAAAAGGATTTTGATAAAATAGTTGATCCAAAAAAAATGATCTAACTAAATATATTCGTAATTATTTTTATCAGCAAACAAAGATCTTAATAATAAGTTATTTAAATAATGGCCAGATTTATTGCCTAGAAAATAACCTTGAATTGGTGACCCTGCTAAATATAAATCTCCAATAGAATCAAGAATTTTATGTCTTACAAACTCATCCTTAAAGCGTAAACCATCTGAATTAAGTATTTTAGTCTCTCCAACAACCACAGCATTATCTAAAGAACCCCCTAGTGCTAATCCATTTGATCTTAGCATATCAACATCTCTTTCAAATCCAAAAGTTCGGGCTGATGCAATATCAGTTTTATAGTTTCCATTTAATAATTGTAAATGACAGCTTTGTTTACTGACAAATTTACTTGGAAAATCAATTTCAAAATCAATTGAAAATTGATTATTCGGTTTTAATTCTACAGATGAGTCATCATTTTCAACTTTAATATTTTTTTTAACTTTTAAAATTTTTCTTTTTTTTCTCAAACTTTTAATAGAAGTTTTATCAATAAGATCAACAAACTTTATTGAGCTTCCATCCATTATTGGTACTTCTGGTCCATCAATTTCAATTTTAATATTGTCTATATGCAGTCCAGACAAAGCGCTCATTATATGCTCAATTGTTGAGACACTTGCACCATTTTGATTACTTATAGTTGTGCTTAATTTTGTATTAGTTACATTTGACCATATAGCTTCAATGATGTTACTTTTATTAAGATCAGTGCGGATAAACTTTATTCCATAATCAGCTTCTGCAGGATAAAGTTTCATAGTTACATTGAGGCCTGAATGCAATCCTATTCCATTAATAGATACGGGTTCAGCTATTGTTTGTTGACTATTAAAATTGTTTGATATGTCTATCATTTGCAATAAAAAGTGCTGAAATCAGCACTTTTTTTTTACATATTTTTGACCTTCTTAACAACTAACCTAATATTTCAAAATATTGCAGATAATAGTTGATTTACTAATTAGCCTGCCTTCTAAGGAAAGTTGGTATATCTAAAAGTTCTTCCTCTGTTTCCTGATTGAATTCATCATCTATTTCAGAAGATTCACTCTCTTCAGCGCTGAATTCCTCTTTTTCAACGATACCTAAATTATTTTCTTCAGAATTGTTACCCTCATCAGAATCATTTTCTTCAATCTTTTCCTCTGAAGATGCAAAGACAGGTTCATTCTTTGTAAGAATATCATTTTCTGAAGCTATATCTTGAGATTTATTTTCAGTAGAAAGGGTATCAAATAAACTTAATCTTCTTACACTTGCCTCATTTGGTTTATCTATATCCAAAGATGAGCTTGATACTTCCTCAGAGATATTATCAGTTTCAATTTGATCTAAAGTTTGTGTAGCTTCGTTTTGAACAAATGCTTTATCATCAATATTTTCTTTTAAGCTTGAAATCTCTAATTGGTCTATATTTGATTGCTCATCTACGTGAATATTATCAGAAATTTGATTATTGAGCATTCCTTCATTTGCTATCTCATTAATCTCTTCATCTAGAATGCTCCCATCTTCTGAGGCATTTTCCTGCAAAATAGGATTTTCAGACAATAACTCAGGTTTTTCTATATCTTGTTTATAAATATCATTATTTATATTTATTGGTGCAAAGCTTTCTATTGGTTTAGCTGATATATTATTGTTTGCATCAATGCCTGTAGCAACAATACTTACTCTTACAACACCTTCAAGTCTATCGTCGCAAGTAGTTCCATAAATAATGTTAGCTTCTTCATCAACTTCTTGTTTGATTCTATTTGCAGCCTCATCAACTTCATACAATGTGATGTCTTTACCGCCAGTAATATTAATTATTAGACCTTTTGCACCTTTTAAGGATACATCATCAATTAATGGGTTTGCAATAGCTGCTTCAGCAGCTGCAATTGCTCTACCTTCGCCTTGTGCTTCACCAGTACCCATCATAGCTTTACCCATTTCTGACATTACAGTTTTGATATCTGAGAAATCTAAATTTATCATTCCAGGCTGAACCATAAGATCAGTTACGCCTCTTACGCCTGCATATAAAACATCGTCTGCCATTTTAAAAGCATCAGAAAAAGTGGTTTTTTCATTAGCAATTCTAAATAAATTTTGATTAGGTATTGTTAGTAATGTGTCAACATACTGTTGCAATTCTTCAATTCCTTTCTCAGCTAACTTCATTCTTTGAGAGCCTTCAAAATGAAATGGTTTTGTAACTACACCTACAGTTAGTATTCCTTTTTCTCTTGCTAGTTTAGCAATTACTGGTGCAGCTCCCGTGCCAGTACCACCACCCATTCCAGCTGCTATAAAAAGCATATGACTACCTTCAAACTTTTCACTTAGATCTTGAATTGCTTCTTCTGCTGCCTGTCTTCCAATATCAGGTCTCATTCCCGCACCTAAACCTTTGGTACTGTTTAATCCTAATTGAATTTTATTTGGGCAACTTGAAATTTGTAAAGCTTGCGCATCTGTATTAGCTATTAAAAAATCTACACCTTCTAAATTAGCATTAATCATATTGTTAACTGCATTTCCCCCAGATCCACCTACACCTAAAACTGTTATTTTGGGATGTAAGTTTTGCGCTACATCTTGTATTGAAATATTGATAGTCATTGTAATCTCCGCCGTTTTAAATAGTTTTTAACGATTTATGTTCGAAATCGTCAACATAATTTACTATATATAGTATTATCTAAATATACTGATCAAGCCAAGAAAAAAAGCCCGATATTCCTCGTTTTTTTGATTTTTTTGATTGATTTGCTAAAAAATCAATTTTAAATAAATTTTGGTCATACATGATAGATCCAATAATGTCGCAAAAATTGGGTTTTTTAAAATTATTATCCAAATTTAATTGTTCTAAGGGTCTTGATACTCTCACTCCACTTGCAAAAATTGTTTCAACATATTTTTCAATATTATCCATCATTGCCCCACCACCGGTAAGAACTACATTATTTAATTTTTTATTGTTTAAATTATTGTCTTTAATTTTTTGCCATATCATCTCTAAAGTTTCTTCGATACGCGGTCTAATAATAGCATTTAAGCTAGATCTTGTTATTTGCTTAAATGAATTTTTATCACCTGAAATTATTGGAATTTCTATTATTTCGTGATCATCGCTGGGCGATGAAACTAGAGAACCGTATAAAGTTTTCAATCTTTCAGCACTGGAAATATTAGTAGATAAACCTCGAGCAATATCTAATGTAACATTATTACTGCCAACACCTATTGCATCTCCATATACAAATTTGTTATTTTCAAAAACTGATATAGATGATGTTGAATGACCTAAATCAATACAGATAGTTCCAAGTTCTTTTTCATCTTTTGTTAGGGATGATAAAGATGAAGATAATGGAGAAGGAATATAATTATCAATATTAAGTTTCAATTTTTTGATGACACTTGAAATATTATCTGAATATTTTTTTTGTATATTTATTTTATAAAAATTAATTTTGATATTATCTGAATAATTTCCTATTGGTGCATTAAAATACAGGTTATTATCGATATCATATGAAGTAATATTATTAAAAACTTCAAATTTTTCACTTTGATTATTAAAATATTCTGATTGATTAATAATT
>CACNAF010000034.1:0-4824 GCA_902618385.1 uncultured Alphaproteobacteria bacterium
TCAATTTCAACAAGATTGGTCATTATTTTTTTGTTGTTGTTGCATATGGATCAATTGCATCGCGTAAAGCATCACCAAGAGCATTAAATCCTAAAACTGAAATTAAAATTGCAAAGACAGGACTTAAAACCCATGGATAACTTCCAATTGTTCGCATATCTTGAGCAGAATTTAATTGAAGACCCCAACTAACAAATGGAGATTGAATGCCTAAGCCTAAAAAGCTAAAAAAACTTTCTGTCAAAATTACAGAAGGTATCAATAAAGAAACACTTACTATAACGTGACTTGTTACATTAGGAAGTAGATGTCTATAAATAATTCTTAGATCATTGGAGCCTAAAGCTTCAGCTGCTTTAATATAGTCTAATCTTCTTAAAGAAAGGGTTTTTCCCCGGACCTCTCTTGATAATTGAGCCCACCGTAAAGAGGATAAAATAAATGCCATAAAGATAAAAATTAAAAATGGATCCATTTGCCTTGGAAGAATTGCTACCAAGGATAAATACAAAGGTAGATCTGGAAAAGCTAAAGCAAGTTCCGTAACTCTTTGTGAAGCTATATCAAATTTTCCTGAAAAATAACCTGAGCTAATTCCAACTAAAATACCAATAAAAGTTGTTATACTTACAACTATGAGAGCGAATAATAGCGTTACCCTACTTCCCTTAAAAATTCTTGATAACATATCCCTTCCATAGGCGTCTGATCCAATAAAAAAAACTTTAGACCCTTCTTTAGTAGTAAATAAATGTAAGTCCAAATTTAAGCCTAGAAACTTATATTCCCATCCTCTAGTAAAAAAATAAAGATAGTTTTTTTGAGTATAATCAATCTCCATTATTGGAAGATATGTGTCAGGATCAAATCCTTCAGTAAAACCATAAGCGAAAGGTCTTAACGAAAAATTATTATCCTCATCAAAGAAATGTATTCCCTGAGGAGGATAAAAAACTCTATCACTATCTCTTGCTGCTGGATCATATGGAGATAAAAAATCTGCAAAAACAGCAGAGAAAATAAGAAAGCCTACAAAAATTAAGCCTAATATTCCAACTCTGTTTTTCAAAAATCTTTTTCTTACTAGTGAAAAATATGAATTTTGTAAGTTTGAAGTTGTTTCCATAATATTTAATTCTGTCTTACTCGAGGATCTAAAATTGCTAGCAAAATATCAGCAATAATATTTCCAATAATTAATATTACTGTTAAGCAAAATAAAATTGCTGCAGTGGTATAAGTGTCTTGTCTTTGAATAGATTCTACTAAAAGTGGTCCTGCAGTTGGAATAGATAAAACGATCGCAGCTTCTAGTTCTCCCATTAGCATATATGGTAAAGCAATACCCTGAAACATTACAAGGGGATGCAAAGCATTTGGTACTGCATGACGGTACAATGTTTGATTTTCAGACAAACCTTTTGCTCTTGCTGTTTCAATATATTGCATACGCATTACATCTAATAAATTTCCACGCATAACTCTCATATTATAGGCAAGACCTCCGATTATTGCGATGACAAATATTGGCCAAATATGAAGTATGCCATTCCATAGTTTTGCAAAAGACATTGGTTGAACAGCGTAGTATGGAGAGTACATTGATCCAGTGTTGTCTGAATTTAGAACAATTGCTAACCAATACATAATTAGTAATGCTAGAAAGAAACGTGGAATGGTCATTCCTAAAAAAGCGAATATAGTAGCTACATTATCACCTAACTTATTTTGATTTTTTGCAGCATAAATTCCTATAAAAACACCTATAGTTGTAGCAAAAAAATGACAAATTAATGCTATTACTAGAGTTCGAGGTAATCTATCACCTAACATTTCACTGACAGGTTTGTTGTAATGCATGGAAAAACCAAAATCGAAATTTAAAACAATATTTTTAATCCAATTGAAATATCTTATTACTAATGGTTCATTAAGTCCGTATTTTTCTCTCAACATTATTGTTAGTTCTAAAGCTTGTTCTTGTGTAATATTTGCTAAAGCTTTAGTTTGGCTAACATACCATGTTGCATAATCACCAGGCGGTAATTCAATAATAAAAAAAATTATAATACTGATTACAAACAGTAAAGGAATTGAATAAAGAATTCTTCTGAATATAAATGAAAGCATTTTTTTAAAAAGTAAGGGGCTATTTAAGCCCCTTACTAAAAAATTTATTAATCAATACCAGGAACTCTTCCAGGGAATAGTTCATCTAATTGATCATATTGATAAACCCAGAATTGTTCACGGATAACTGTATCTTCAGCCCATTGATAAGCCAAAACAGGCATTCCATCAGCTAAGTTTTGAATTCTTTTGTTTATCAAAAGTGCTGTTGGATATTGAACTATACCAGGCATATAAACATTTTCTGTAAATAGTTTCTGATAGCGAGACATTAATGCTTGAGCCTCTGCTCCTTCAACACCATCTCTCCACTCTTCAAGAATACTTACGATTTCTTTCTCAAATGGTTGAAGTTGTTGAGGGTGTTCATCAGTTCCTAAGTGAGGATCAAATGAAGACGTAGTTACAGGACCCATATCTGACCAATAACCCGAATTAGGGAAGGCCATTTCTTGTTGAGATCTTACAAGTAACCAATCCCATTCACCTGCTTGTCTTGTTGGCTCAGTATCTTCCATTGGTTTAATATTAATCTTAATACCAACTTCAGCCATCATAGTTGCCATTCCATCGCCAATCAACATTTCATTATCACTGCCTTTATTTTGAACTAAATTAATAACTAAATCTCCACCTCCATTTGGAAGGTTTCGAATTCCGTTACCATCAGTATCTATAAGACCTAATCCATCAAGTATAGAATTTGCACCTGCTGGATTATAAGGGAAAAATGAAGTAGCATCTGCATCAAAGAAAGCACTATCTCTAGCAAGACCGCCTGCATAAACTGTAACAAATGGTCCTTTGGACATTGCTTTTGCAAATGCTTTACCATCAATTGCATGCTTAACAGCTTTTCTGAATTCTAAATTTCTATTTAGATCTCGAATAGCTGCCATTTGATCATCCAATACACCTAACCCAATTGCTTGGTTCATGGCGAGTTGATATCCCATGGTTCTTCCACTAAAAGATAGTTGAGCTTGTGCATCATCACTCTTAGACTCTTTAACAGCTTCTAAGTATAAAGGTACGTTCTCCATATTCGAGAAATCAGCGTTACCAGCTAAGGTATCAACCGTTCTTTGGCCCCAAGTTTTTAACTGGAACACCATCTCGTTCATATACGGAAGTTGTTGTCCTTTACTATCAACTTTCCAATAGTATGGATTTCTACGAAGTATTACTACCTCGTCTTGTTTATATTCAACAGCAGTCCATGCACCCATGCTAACCCATGGTAAACGTCCAGCAGGGAACGCTTGAACATAATCATCATAAGACGTACCACCATATTTAGGGTGATGTTCTTTAAGTAAATGTGATGGTCCAGGGCATCCATTTATATATGCCATGGAGTGAAGAACTAATTTAGGTTCCTCTTGTGGAAATGTCCATCTAATCTGAGTAGGACTAAGTACTTCCAAAGTAGTCCCTTCTCCCATTGTAGTAGCATTCATTCTTGTTGGAACATTCTCATCTAGAACGTTATCTTCCCACCAAAAACGAACATCTTCTGCATCAAATGGATCACCATCTGACCACTTTGCTCCATCAATAAGGTTCATAGTAAGTTTGTTTCCATCCCATTCCCAATCAGTAGCTAAGTTTGGTAAAGGATAAGAATCTTCAGCTTTTAATCTTACCATCGGACCATTTCTTGTTAGACATTCTTGAACTGTATAATTAATTCCACCCCATCCTTGATGTTGTGAAGCAGTCCAGTTCCATCCTTCAGGTCTTCCACCAATAGTATGTCTAAAAGTTCCTCCGTAGCGACCAATACCATCCGGCATTGCATCTCCATTAAAAACTAAAGGTCTTTTTGGTAAACGTTCCCAAATTGGTGGTAGTTTTCCTTCTTGAACTAGAGCACTAATGTATTCTGGCTCATATAAAAATTCAAAGTCTCCAATATCTTGATAGCTCATCAATTCATCTCTTCCAATGAACTGAACTTCTTGCATATTTTCAATTGCAGGTGCTGAAGGAAGTGCTATTGCACCTTCCGGTCTAGCAGACGCATTTGTACTAGTTAATGCAAAAGTAGCTGATGCTACGCTAGCAAGTAATGTGGATCTAAATTTATTTTTTTTCATCTGTCCTCCACTAAATTTAAAAAAACCTATAATAAAATTAGATTATTGAGAAGTACTATTTAGGAGTAGATTGAATAATTTATAAATTAAATGCCTCTTTTTCGACTAAAACTGACCTTTTTTGTTGTTTGCGTCTTGTTTTTTTGGTCAATCCTTTAATTGATTTATTATATTTATAATTTTTGATTTTTTTTAGATTCTTTTTAATGCTGTTAATTTTAGATTTATATTGTGGAAGCCATTGCGCTTGTGCAACAAGCATCTCGTCTACCATTTGCCAAACTTCCTCTGATGAACATACAGAGCTGACAAGAGGGTCTTGTAGCACAGCAAGTTTTAATAATTCAATATCTCCCTTTACAGCGGCCCTTACAGCCATTCTTTGAACATCTATTGAGGTACTGCATAGAGAAGCACATTGCAGTGGTAAGTTTACTCCTTCAATCATTTTTATACCTTTTGAATCTACGTATCCTGTACTCTCAATTACGCAATCATCATCTAAATTAGAAATTGTTTTTTTATTAATAACATTAAAGTGACCTCTATATTTTTTTCCAGTTTCAATTGCTTCAATTATATAACTTCCATGTTC
>CACNAF010000035.1:0-4514 GCA_902618385.1 uncultured Alphaproteobacteria bacterium
GCTTTAATCATTTAAATTAATTAAAATTGTTTTTTTTAAATTTCTTAAATCATATGTTTTTATATTATTAATATCTGTTTCGCTAAGTTTATTTCGTATCATAATAAAATTCAGAATAGATTTATTTGGATCTTCTTCTGAAAGCATTAATTTCACATCACTGTATAAATTTATATCCCATCTTCTTTTATTAATAAATTCCAAACTTTCTATTTGATATTTTTTTTCAAAATCATTGTTTTTTAAAAAATTAATTATAGAATTAGCTTTTAAGTTTGAAGAATTACCCTTAAAAATTAATAAAGACTGATTAGTGAAATCTGTTATGTAAATTTGATCTATAATTTTTCCATTTTCATCAAAAACAAAGTATTTCTCGTTAAAAAAATAAATTCCTATTGGTTTATATTCTTCAATACTAATAAATAGAGTATCTTTGTAATTTGTGTTTAAATATATTTCTTTGACCCAATTATTTTCTTTTATTGAGTCATTAATTTGATCCAATGGTAATAAAAAAATAGAAGATCCTAAATAATTTTGCAGTTTATCCTCTACAAATTTTAATTCAATTTTCTCCAAACCTGAAATATCAAATTTTGAAAATTGGTATTGGAAGTTTTCTGAAAAACTCTGAATTGTTTTTTTAGAAATCTGAATTAAATTATTTTTGTTAAAATATAGTAAAATAGAAAAAATAATTAAAAATAAAAAAATACAAATTAAAGTTAATGATTTAATACTTAAGACATATCTTCTTCTATTAATATTATTCATACTAATAATTTAAATTTTTGATCAAAATAAAAATGATTTCTGAAAAAGGTAAACCTTTATAATTAGCTTGTTCAGGTAATAGAGATATAGGAGTAAGTCCAGGTTGAGTATTTGTTTCTAAAAAGAAAATTTTATTTTTTTTTGTATCAAAAATAAAATCAGTTCTTGCAAGTGAATTACAACCTAAAAGTTTATGAGCTTTAGTAGCAAATTTAAGACATTTAGCATAATTTATTTTATTTAACTTGGCTGGCAAAATATGTTTAGCGTAACCTTTTG
Source organism: uncultured Alphaproteobacteria bacterium (assembly GCA_902618385.1). Lineage (GTDB taxonomy): Bacteria > Pseudomonadota > Alphaproteobacteria > HIMB59 > CACPNW01. The sequence continues at coordinate 1,057 of CACNAF010000035.1, forward strand.
AATATTTTGCTTTATAATCGAAGAAATTATTTTTTGATTTTATCTCTGTAACAGCTAGTGCGTGAATTTTTTTATCTAATTTAATAGTTGAAACTGTAAGCTCCTTTCCAGATATATACTCTTCTATTAAAATTTCTTTGTGATTATTAAGTTCCTTTTTAAATTCTTCTATATTAGAAATTAAATTATCAAATTCTTTTTGATTTTTTATTATTTTTATACCAAAACTTGAACCACTTCTATTGGGCTTAATAACAAATTTTTTTAACTTACTTTTGATAGTAATTAATTTCTTCTCATTGAAATCATTTATATTTAAAAGATAAAATTTTGGAGACATTAATTTATTTTTAATAATTTCTCTCTTGGAGGCAGATTTATTAAAACATAGATTAGATGATTTTATATTTGAATGAGAAAAGGGAATCTTATTTTTTTTTAAAATTTTTTGAGCTTGTCCATCTTCACCAAATGGTCCGTGTAAAGCATTAATGCAAACAAAATTTTTAAAATTAATTATTTTTTTATTAAAGTTTTTTGGATTAACTCTTAATATCTTAAATTTCAATTTATTTTGACTAAGAATTTTTTGAATTTCTCTAGAGGTTAATAAAGATACATCATGCTCTTCGTTATTACCACCTTCTAAAATTAAAATTTTTTTATTACTCACCTATTATTTTTACCTCCCATTCTAATTTTACATTGAATTTGGCATATACTTTCTCAACAATACTTTTACCTAGGTTTTCTATATCTGTTGCTGAAGCACTTCCCATATTAATTAAAAAATTTGCATGTTTATCACTCACATATGCATCTCCAAAATTGGTACCTTTACATCCTGCTTCTTCAATTAGTTTTGCCGCATGAAGATTTTCAGGATTTTTAAAAGTACTACCAGAAGTTTTATTTTTTATTGGCTGAGATTCTAAACGTTTATTCTTTATTTTATTAATCTTTTCTTTTATTAAATTTTGATCTCCATAATTAAAATTAAATATAGCTTTTGTAACTATATCTGTATTATTTATTTCTGAAGATCTATATTTTAGATTTAGTTTATCTTTTGTAATTATTTTTCTTTGACCAAAATTATCACAAATCTCAATGCTATTTATAACATCTACAGTTTCCGAACCATAACATCCAGCATTCATTTTAACTGCTCCACCTATTGATCCAGGAATACCACTATAAAATTCAAAACCCTCTATATTTTGTCTCAATGCATAATTTGATAAATTAATATCTAAAATACTAGCGCCAACTTCAAGTTTGTTATCATTGATTTTAATAGTATTAAAACCTTTGCCTAATTTTATAAGAGTTCCATTATAACCATTATCTCTAATTAATAGATTTGAGCCTGAACCTATTATATAAAAATTTTCATTATTTATTTCATTTAATATAATTTCTAACTCTAAATTATCTTCAACTATTGCAAATATTTTTGCATTACCTCCTGTTCTAAACCAAGTATGTTTACCAGCATTATAATCTGAGTAAATTTTACTTTTAAGTTTATCGGCTAATTCTATAATTTTTTTTGACATTAGTTATTCAAATATTTTTTTGCAATACTTGATATTGAACCCGCGCCCATAAAAACAATTGTATTTTGATGCAATGTATAAGGTTTCATTAATTTATTTAAATCACTTATATTTTTTAAATATATAGTATTTTTATTTTTTTTTAATATTTTAGAATATATGTCTTTTGAAGTTGCACCCTTGATAATCTTTTCTCCAGCTGAATAAGTTTCTAATAAAAATAAATAATCAACTTTAGATAAAACTTTTATAAATTCTCTAATTAGTATTTTAGTTCTAGTATATCTGTGTGGTTGAAAAACAACTATTACTTTATTTTTTAGACTTTTAGCTGCACTTAATGTAGCTGCAATTTCTGTTGGATGATGTGCATAATCATCATACACAAAGGACTTATTTTTTTTTCCAATAAATGAGAACCTTCTTTTTACACCTACATAATTAATCAAAGCATTATTAATATCTTTATTTTTAATTCCATTTAGTTTGGCTGCAATAATACTTGCAGTTGCATTTAAAATATTATGATTGCCAATTGCATTGATAGTAAATTTATAATTAGAAGAATGAATAATTTTATTGTTAATTTTTAATTTAAAAGAAGTTTTTAGTTTGTTTTGTATAATATTAAAGATTAATACATCTGCTTTTTTATTTTTTATTGAATAAGTTAAAATATTTCTAGTTTTTATTTTGTTAATTAATAATTTAAGATTCTTATCATCATAACACATTATTGTAGTTCCATAAAATGGAAGTAGATTTATAAATTTTTCAAATGCATTAATTAAATTTTTTTTTGATTTATAAAAATCCATGTGTTCAATATCTAAATTAGTAATAATTGATATTTGATGTGGAAGCTTTAAAAAGGTACCATCACTCTCGTCTGCTTCAACAATCATCCATTCACCTTTTCCATAACGATTATTATTAGAAAAAGAATTTATAATACCGCCATTTACAATAGTAGGATCTAAACCTGCTTCATTGAAAATATTTCCTACCAAACTAGTAGTAGTAGTTTTTCCGTGAGATCCAGCTATGGCAATAGATTTTTTATTTTTCATTAATTCAGAAAGCATATCAGCTCGAGAAAGAACTGGTATTTTTTTAATATATGCCTCTCTTATTTCAGGATTATTTTTTTTAATAGCTGATGAATAAACAATAGCATGAGCATTTTTAATATTTTTTTTATTATGTCCTAAAAAAAATTTTATACCTTTTTTCTTTAATCTTTTGGTATTGTCGTTTACTGATATATCACTACCCTGGATCGAATATCCCTTATCTAGCATCAATTCTGCAATACCAGACATTCCTATTCCTGAAATCCCTATAAAATGAATTTTACTGTTAATTTGCATTTAGTATTAATTTATAAATTAAAGTATTAGAGTTTTTAACTTTAATCATATCAAATTTTTTATTCATTGATTCTAATTTAGTTTCATTACTATATGTTTTATAAATATGTCTTTTTGCTTTGTCTAAATCATCATTATTTTGATCAAAAATTATGGCTAAGTCATGTTTAGCTAATATTTCAGCATTAAAAAATTGATGATTATCTTTTGAAGAAGGTAGAGGAATTAATATCGAGGGAAGTTTAAAGTTAATTAAATCAACAATTGTTCCTGCTCCAGCTCTACATATTGCTAAATTAGAATTAGCTAGTATTTCATCTACATTTATAAAAAAATCTTTCAAAATTAATGGTGATTTAATATTTTGTAATTCTGCTTCATATTTTTTTATCAAATGTTTAGAACACTGAAATATAAATTTAACTTTTATAATTTTTTCGTCATCTATAATTTTAATTAGATTTGTTGCAAAATTTGATACAAATTCTGATCCTTGACTGCCACCAGAAATAAAAATTGTAAAGTTACT
>CACNAF010000036.1:0-4333 GCA_902618385.1 uncultured Alphaproteobacteria bacterium
TAATTGGATTTTAACCTGCTCAAAATGTTCATTATAAATGTGAAAATCTCCTAAAGAATGAATAAATGTTCCAACTTCTAATTTACACTCTCTTGCCAACATATGAGTTAAAAGACTATAACTCGCTATATTAAATGGAACTCCCAAAAACATATCACATGACCTTTGATACAATTGGCAACTTAATTTGTTATTAGAAATAAAAAATTGTGAAAATGCATGACATGCTGGCAATGACATATTTTTAATTTCAGGAGGGTTCCAAGCAGAAATTATATGACGCCTTCCATTTGGATCTTCTTTGAGTCCTTTAATTAGATTTAAGACTTGGTCTTCTCCATTAAAATTTCTCCATTGAACTCCATAAATTTTACCAACATCTCCTTCAAACCGAGCTTGTGATTTCCAGTAATCAGCTTGAGCATTCCGCGTCCAAATAGTTTTTTTATCTTTTAAATTTTCTCTTGAATCATTGTATAAGATTTCAGCAAGTCTTCTCTCATCGTCTGAACCTTCAATGAACCATAATAACTCTGAAACTACAGATTTCCATGCTAGTTTTTTAGTCGTTATAGCAGGAAAACCTTTTGATAAATCATAATGCATTTGATAACCAAAAGACTTTCTAACACCACCAGCTCTACTTTCAACATCTGTGCCATTTTCATAACAATATTTTAAAGCATCTAAATACTGTTTCATTTTTCCCAAATTTCGAAATGGCAAGAAGAATCACCATCTATTTTTTTTATCATTTTCATACTTTTTTCTATTAATGATACATCAATAAATTTTTCACAATTGTAATTACCGTAGATTCTAGTGAGATAAAATTGTTCTATAGATTTAAAAGTTAAATTTATTATTTCTGAACCTCCAATTATAAAAATGTCTTTGTCCATATATTCTGATTGAAGATTTTGTATTTGATCATTTATGTCTCCACTAAAGTAATAATCTGCCCCTTCTATTAAATCTTTATCTTTACTTGTAATTAGAACATTTATTCTTGATTTTAGAGGTGTGGGCATAAAAGGATCTTCCCAGGTCTTCCTTCCCATTACAACAACATTATTTATAGTATTTTCTTTAAACCATTTTAAGTCAATTGAATTTTTAGGCCAGGGCATACTTTGGCCCTTACTTATGCCTCCTTTTTCATCTACTGCCATGATTGCTTTGATCATATTTTTTTATTTTATGTCTTGATTAGTAACAATTTTTTTTTTTAATTGCTAGGTTTCAAGACAAAACTTTCAAGTATAATTAGTTTAAGGTATAATAAAATGTTGCTTTGCAACTAAGATAATAAATGCTTTGTGCAATAAGTTATTCGGACCCGGGGGCGGTACCCGGCGTCTCCACCAAAATATGGGGACGAAATAGGTTTGACGGTAATTCAAAGACAAAGACTTTATCCGGTATTGTACCACCGTTATCGGGCTATTTTATAAACGCTAACGATAATAGATTAGCACTTGCTGCCTAGATTCTAGGTGAGCGCGGTCAGGGGCACCGAGCAACAGAACGCCCCACTTTTTAAATATTATCCAGTAATATCAATAATTTTTTATAAAAATCTCTCTACGAAGTTTACTTCGAAGTTACTACGAAGGAAAATATATAATTTATTATTAGGTAATGTTAATTTTTAGATTTATTTTAACAAATTAATTTATAATGAATTATGAGTCTGAACTAACTGGCGGTAATCCAAATTCACTAGGTAATACAATAAAAGTTGCTGAACATGTTATTGTTAAAAAAAATAGGATTAATTCATTAATTAAGTGTTATTCAAGCACAGACCAAATAGTAAGATTAAGAACATCAAATGCTTTTAAAAGAATATTTAGACAAAAACCAGAATGGTTTTTAGATTTTAAACATATTTTCTTAAACAAAATTTCAAAAATAAAACAACCTTCCACACAATGGACCTGTGCTCAATTATTTTCAGAATTAGTTAATCAATTAGAAAATAAAGAACAAAAAAAAGCAAAAAAAATTGTATCTGATTATCTTAATAATTCCAGTGATTGGATTGTTTTATGTCAATCAATGAATGCTCTAATAACTTTCAATAAAATTGATAATAAAACAATAAAAGAAAATATAAAAATTATTAAAAAACTTTCAAAAGATAGGAGAAAGGCAGTTTCTAGACTAGCAAAAAAATTATTATCCTTAATTAAAGAATAAAAAAACTACGAACAACCCAAACAAGAAATCTGACAAATAATGAAAACTTACTACGAAGTTTCTACGAAGAAGTTTCCAAAAGTCCTTATTTTCTGTTAATAATGATTTAGTGGTCGTTCTACAGAACGCCCCGCATTAATGAAACGAGGAAAATATGAAAAAATTTGAAGATTTGATGAGTGTTAAAAATGAAATTGAAAATATTTCTGCAAAAGAAGCAAAAGAAAAACTCAATGATCCAAATGTACAATTTATTGATGTTAGGGATAAAGAAAGTTTTTCTAAAGGAACAATAGGAAATGCGATACACTTAGATAGAGCTTTTCTTGAATTTTATTTGGCAGAAGGTAGTCCTTTAGAAAATAAATTTTTCAAAGAAAACCCAGATAAAGAATATGTTGTATTTTGTGGTGTAGGTGGGCAAGGAACCTTATCAACTAAAACAATGAATGATATGGGTATTAAAAATGTTAAAAATATTACTGGCGGTATGGCTGAGTGGGAAAAATTAAAAAAATAATTTTATAAATTAAAAATTTATTTAGAGTTTTTTTCTTTCAAAAAAGGCACCATTGAGCTCCAAACACCATCTCTTTTTAAACGATGAAAGGTTGCTGCTAAAATATGAATACCTATAAACCAATAAAGTAAATTAATGTTTAGTTCGTGAAAAATAATAACTATATCAGTTATAAATCCATCTTTAAATTCTAACCAAAATAAAAACCCAATAAGTAATCCTGATAAAACAGTACCTATTAATAAAGCATACATACCGTTGTGAACAATTTTAGCAGCTAACTTTTGAGCTTTAGGAGTATCTTCAGGTAGGGATGTTTTTTGTGTTGTTTTCATATAAATTAGACGGATTAATAGAAGAAACAGAAAAATTACTGCAAAAATAATTTCAAATCTAAAAAAAGCTTGGTCTTCAAGTTGATTAATATCATCTACTTGCTTTGCTACACCATAAACAAATAAAAGAACAAAACCCCAGTGAAATAATTTTGCTATTTTACTATATTGCGAATTATTTTTATCTAAACTCATAAATTTTATTGCAATACTTTAAATATTTAATAAAAAAATAAAACAGAAATGATTGAATATCAAAAAATACTAGATAAAAATATGCTAAATGTATTTAAAGATATTCTTAAAAACATAAAAGATAATGGATTATCAAATAATAATCATCTCTACATTACATTTTTAACGAATCATAAAAACGTTGAATTACCTGATTGGTTAAAACACAAATATCCCCAAGAAATGACAATTATTATTCAATATGAATATTACGATCTAGAAATAAATAAAAATAATTTTTCTATTACACTTTCATTTGATGATATTAAAACGAACTTAAAAATTAATTATAATGCAATTGTTTCATTTGCAGATCCTTCAGCTAATTTTGGTTTAATTTTGCAAAAAAGTAAAATTCAAAAGAAAGTAAATAAAAAATTAGAAAATAACAAATCAAAAAAGGATAATGTAATTATTTTTTCAAATTATAAAAAAAATTAATCCAAGTAATAATGTTGAATTAATTCTCCATTTTGGTAATCTAAACATAATGGACTACCAGTTGGAAGTTCTATAGAAGATATTTCTTCAGGTTTATACATACCTACTTTAATCATAATTGCTCTTAAGGAATTACCGTGTGCTGCAATTAAAACATTTTCTTTATTTAAAATATGTGGTTGAATTGTTTCAGTAAAGTAAGGAGAAACTCGATCTACTACATCCTTAAGACTTTCTCCGTTGGGAGGTGGTGTATCATAAGATCTTCTCCATATATGCACTTGTTCTTTTCCAAATTTATCGGCAGTTTCAGCTTTATTTAAACCAACTAAATCTCCATAATCCCTCTCATTTAGATTTTGGTTTTTTACATAAATTAATTTTCCATTTTTATGTAAATTTTCTATTTCTGATGCTTTTATAGCTAATTCTGCTGTCTTATTTGCTCTTTCTAAAACACTACTAAAAACTTTATCAATTTTTATATTATGTTTTTTTAATAAATATCCTGCATTATTAGCTTCTTTAATGCCTTTTTCAGTTAATGGAACATCTTTCCAGCCAGTAAATCTATTTTCTAAATTCCACTGACTTTGACCAT
>CACNAF010000037.1:0-3878 GCA_902618385.1 uncultured Alphaproteobacteria bacterium
GCTACTTATATACTAAAAATTGAAAATCAAAATGAAAATACTTTTGAAATATTTGATAAAAATACACTGACTATTTTTGATGACTTTAATTCAAAAAATTATTTAAACATTATTTATAAGATAATGGATATAGTAATAATAATTTATATATTTGTATTTTTTTACTATAATTCTCTGAAAAAAATTAATTTTAATTATAAAAATAATATATTTTTTTTACTTTCATCTGTAAGTATTTTAGTAATAAATCAAATTTTAAAAAATTCAGAAATTTTAATAATCTCTTACTCGATAATAATGTTATCATTAATTTTATTTTCTTCTTTAATCTTAAAATTAAAAGGTAAATATGAATAAGATTAATAATTATTTATTTTTATTAACAAATAAATATTTATTAATAAATTTTATTATAATTTCTCTGTTTATTCTTTTCATTAATTCACTTGAATTATCGCGTGTTTTACAAGAAAATGATAAAGATATATTTAATTTCTTATATCTTTCATTACTAAAATATCCATCGATACTAAGTGAGATTATTCCATTTGTTACAATTATTAGCATTGCATTTTTAATGAGAAATTTGATTAATAATAATGAATTTATTTCTATGAGAAACCTAGGTTTTTCAATTTTTGATATCTTCTATCCAATTGGAATTGCAGTTTTTGTTATTGGAATATTTTTTTTATTAATTTTAAATCCACTTTCAGTTTTTTTAGAAAAAAAATATGACAAAAGATTAGATAATAAAGAAAATAGTTTATACTCAATTAAAATATCAAATAATGAAATGTGGATAAAAAATAGAATAGACTCGAAATCTTCAAATTTTATTAACATTAAAGATATTGATATTAAAGATATGAAAGCTCAAAAAATTAAAATTTTATTAACAGATAATAATTCAAATACTTTTCTAATAGCTGAAGAGGGTGAATTTTTAAATAATGTATTTAAACTGAAAAATGTAAGTTATTATGATTTAAAAAATGATCAATATAAAAAATTAGCAAAATATGATTTTGAAATAAATTTTAATAAAAATAATATTATAAACTCAATTTCAAAGTATAAATTAATACCTTTTTACAATTATATAAGCCATTCTAGAACATTATCAAAATTCAATTTATATTCATCAGAGATAGGTTTGTATTATTTATCAGAATTGTTAAAACCAATATTTATAGTAATGCTATCATTTGTAATAATTGGTTTCACAGGTAAATTTCAAAGAAATGAAAACTTTTTTAAAGTTTTATTTTTAGCTATTTCTGTAGGATTTATTATTTTTTTAATAAAAGAAATTATAACAAGACTAACAATTAATTTATCAATAAACTATATATTATCTTATTTAATTATTTTTTTATTACCTTTTTTCATTGGTTTATATCAAATTTTAAAAATTGAAAATGAATAGTATTTTTTATTCATCATTCCGTTTAATTTTTTTAATTATATTATTAATTACTCCTAAAATAAATAACGCATATGAAATTTTACTTTATGCAGATAATATATCTTACGATAAAGATGAAAATATTATTGCAAAAGGTAATGCTAAAATATTTCAAGATAATCAATTAATTATTTCAGATTTAATTATCTATAATAAAATTGAAGAAACAATAATTTTACCTTCTAGCTTTACATACAAAGATGAAAATAATAATTATTATGAGGGAGAAAATGGATATTTTTCAAATAAACTTGATTTTGCTGAATTTGATAATCCTAAAATCAGAATGAATGATGGTTCTAGATTAATTGGAAAAAAAATAAAAAGAGATGGAAAAGTTGATATTTTATCTAAAGGTGTTTATTCGCCATGTGTTTCAAGAATTAAAATTGCAAACTTTATTTGTCCAACTTGGCAATTAGAAGGAGAAAAAATTCTACATGATAATGAAAATTTATTTTTATATCAAAAACATTCTAAGATGCGTGTTTTAAATACTCCTGTATTTTATATTCCTTACCTAGTAACACCATCACCTTTAAGAAAAGAAAGAAAATCTGGTTTTTTAGTTCCTTCATTTGGATTAAATTTTTTTGATACAAAAACTTCACAATCAATATCTTTTCCATATTATTTTAATATTTCTAGTGATAAGGAATTATTATTTACACCAATAATAAATTATGGAGCTGGGGTAGATTCATCTCAAAGATTTAATTTTGATTATAATCAAATTCTATCTGGTGGTAATTTAAAAACCGACTTAACTTTAGATTCAAATTTTGAAAATGAAAATAATAATAAATGGTTAAGTGATGCCAGTTTAATTACAAGTTATAATAAAAATATAAATGAAAATTATAGAATTAAGATAAATTCAGCTTTACAAACATCAGATAACTATATTCAAAGAACAAAACCAAATGATGATTTAAGTTATACTAGTTCTTTATCTACAAGTATTAATTTAGAAGGTTTTAATTTAAATAAATTTGACGATTACTTAAATATAAATTTCAGTTACTATCAGACTAATCAAAAGAGTGATGATAACGAAACTATTCCAATAGTGTTTCCAAATTTTAAATATTTCACGGGTCATAAAAATATTTATGGCTCTGAATCAAATGGTACATATGAATTTTACAATATTATTAGAGATAAAAATACAATAGTGCATTCTAAAAGGCAGCAAAAAATATCACATAAATATAACATAAGTAGAGAGTTTATTAAATTGTATTCAAAAATTCGAATTGATACTGAAATATATAATCAATTATTTAATACAGAAAAAAAATATATTAGTAATAACAATTATCATTCAGGATCTTATCTAAGATCATTTCCTATATTTGGTATTTCTAGTGAAACACCATTTAAATTTAAAAGTATTTCAGAAAGTCTTACTTTTCAACCTAAAGTACATGTAATTATTTCACCTGGTATTTCAAATTCAAACAAATTATCTAATGAGGATTCTACAAATAATGATTTTACAATTGAAAATATATATCGATTAAATAGATATAGTGGTTCAGATAAAATGGATAATTCAAAAAGAATTTCTTATGGGATCAATGTTTATACTAATAAATTTTCATCAACATTTACACAGTTATATGAATTTACCGACAATAGTAATTTTCACAAAGAACAAGGGAATGAAAATAACCTAAGTGACATATTAGGATCTTTGGAATACAATGATAAATATGAATTAAATTATAATTTTAGATATGATTTGGGAAATTCATTTTTAAAAAATCAAAATATTAATATAAAATCTGATACTAGATTTGGTGAATTAAATATCTCATATCTAGATCAAAATTCAAAGGTAAACGAAATAGTTAAAAAAGATACAGAGACTATAAATTATTCGTTCTTAAGTAAAAAATTCTCAAAATTTTCAAAAGTACATCTTGAAGGCTTGTATGATCTCAAGAAAGAAATAAATACAGAATATACATTAGGTTACAGTTATTTTGATGAATGCTTTGGAATAAATATTGATTTTAACAGAAAATCATACGAAGAGGATAATTTAAAACCGCAAGATATATTAACAATAATGTTTTCTTTTAAGAATATAGGTAGTTATAAATCTTCAAATCTAGCTGTTTCAGAAAATGATAAACAAGATATAAATTGGAAATCCTATGATATTGAAAATGATAAATTTAATTAAATATAGATTGATATTTTTTTATTTATTTTTTTTATTAAATTTATTATTTTTTAACCAAAAAATTGACTCTATAGAAAATAAAATTTTATTTAAAATTAATGAAAAAACATTTACTTCAATAGATCTTAAATTAAGAGAAGATTATTTAGAATTTGTTGGAAATAATCAAAATTTGAGTAAAGAAATAATAATTGATGATTTTATATCTGCTAATTTGTT
>CACNAF010000038.1:0-3844 GCA_902618385.1 uncultured Alphaproteobacteria bacterium
ATATATATTAAAAAAATATATGATAATTTGGGTAAAGCTTATAAAATTATAAGAAATGAAGATTTGTATTCATCTGAGTATTTATTTGATGTAATGTGTAGTTATCAAATTCAAGAACAACAAGAGGATTTTAAATTTTAAATGAGATTATTTATATTTTTGTTATTACTTATTTATTCTAAATCTATATTTGCTCTATCGATTGATGATTCTGTAAAAAGTACGATTGCAAATAATTTGAAAGTAAAAATTGCTTTTGAAAAACTGAATGAAAGCAAAGAAACTATTGAGGTAGCTATAGGCAAAAAACTTCCAACAGTTACTGGTACAATTTCTGGTACATATAGTAATAGCGATACAACATCAGCAGCTGGTGTATCAACAACACCAGAGACTTTTACAGATAAATATAAAATTAGTATTACTCAAAATTTGTATGATGGTGGTGAAAAAAGCTTAGAAATAGAAAGATCAAAAATTATTTACGAAAATGCAGTTATAAACTTTTATAAAACAGTTCAAGATTTATCGCTAACAGCTGTAGAAGGTTATTTAACCGTAATAAATTATGAAAAATCATTAGAGGCTTCTAAAAAAAATTTTGATTCTGTTTCAAGATTTTTAGAAGAAGTAAAATTAAAATATGAATTGGGATCAGCAACCATAACTGAATTGAAAAATGCTGAGAGTGCTTTTTCAATTGCTGAAACAAATCTTTTTTCAGCCGAACAAAACTACAAAGTCAGTTTAAAAACATTCAAATCAATTGTTGGTAAAGAAGCTATTAATTTAGAAGATTATGTAAATATAGAAGAGGATTTGAATTTTGATAACATACTCTCTGAAGTTTATAAGAATAATTTTAATATTTTAATTGCTCAAAATAATATTAAAATTAAAGAACTTGATTTCTCAAAAGAAAAAAGTTCTAATAGACCTACCTTAGATATAACAGCTTCTACTGAGTACTCGGATGGTTCACGAATAGATGCAGGAAGTGAAAATACCAATGCAACACTAGGGTTAACTTTAACAATTCCTATATTTCAGCAAAATATTGACAAATCAGACATTAGAAAAATAAATTCTCAAATTTTACAAACTGAAATTGAGTTAGAGGATCTTAAAGAAAGTTTAAATATTGAGGTATCAAACTATTATAAAAACTATTTAGTTAGTAAATCAAATTTAAATACATCGCTATTAACTATAGAGTATGCAAATACTCTTCTAGAAAGTACTCAAGAGGAATACAACCTTGGGACAAAATCTATCACTGATCTAATAGAAGCAGAAACTAATCTTTTAAACGTAAATGTTGAATATTTTAATGCAAATAAAAACTATCTGATTAATTATTTTAATTTACTAGCTTTAGATGGTTCACTGATTAAATTATTTGAGGAGTATCTTCCAAGCTATAATTAGAGTTTTATTAATTTAATTAAACATTTATAATAACTATATGAACACAAAAAATTCTATCAATGAATCTTTAGAAGTCATACGAAGAGCGATTGAAGATGAAAAAAACGATACAAATAAACATTCTTCATCTAATATTTTAATACTTAATCAAAAGGTTAACAGTGATGGTACAATAAAATTACTTCAAAAAGATGAAGAGATAAATACTGAAATTAATGATATTATAGATCAAAAACTCTCCTATCTTGTAGAAAATAAAATTGAAAAAATACTTGATGAGAAAATCCCAAAATTACTAAAAAATTATTTCGATAAAAGATAGTTACGATGCAGCTTGATAAATTTTTTGATTTTTTAAAAGATGAAAAAAATCTTTATTCACAATGGGAGCAATCAAATTGTTTTAAACCACAAAAAGGAGGTGAGCCTTATTCTATAATGATGCCACCACCTAATGTTACAGGCAGCTTACATATGGGTCATGCTTTAACCTTCACTATTCAAGATATATTAATCAGGTATCATAGAATGAAGGGTATGGAAGTATTGTGGCAAGCAGGGACAGATCATGCAGGAATAGCTACTCAGATGGTGGTTGAAAGAAAATTAAATGAGTCAAACCTAGATCGACGATCTCTAGGTAGAGAAAAGTTTATTGAAAAAGTATGGGAATGGAAAAAAGAGTCGGGTGGTCAAATAAGTAATCAGTTAAGAAGACTTGGTGCTTCTACAGATTGGTCAAGAGAAAGATTTACTATGGATGAAGGACTTTCTAATGCAGTTAAGAAAGTTTTTGTTAATTTATTTAATGATGGAATTATTTATAAAGATAAGAGATTGGTGAATTGGGACCCAAAACTTTTAACAGCTATTTCTGATCTAGAAGTAGAGCAAAGAGATACTGAAGGAAGTTTATGGCATATTGAATATCCTATAGATGAAAAAAATCATATCATAATTGCAACAACAAGACCTGAGACAATGTTAGGTGATACTGCAGTTGCCGTTCATCCAGATGATGAAAAATATAAAAATCTAATTGGCAAATTTTGTAACTTACCAATTTCAAATAAAAAAATACCAATCATTGCTGATGAATATGCAGATCCTGAAAAAGGTTCTGGAGCTGTAAAAATTACACCTGCACATGATTTTAATGATTTTGAGGTAGGAAAGAGACATGATTTAGAATTTATTAATATTTTTGATGAAAATGCTAAACTGAACTCAAATGTGCCTGAAGAATTTCAAAATTTAGATCGATTTGAAGCAAGAAAACTAATTTTAAAAAAATTAGATGAAATGAATTTATTAATTAAAGAAGAAAAACAGCAAATGGTCATACCATATGGTGATAGATCAGGTGTTGTTATTGAACCATGGCTGACAGACCAATGGTTTTGTGATGCAAAAAAATTATCAGTTGATCCAATATTAGCTGTTAAAGATAATAGTTCTAAATTTATTCCCAAACAATGGGAAAATACATTTTATAATTGGATGGAAAATATTCAACCGTGGTGTATTTCAAGACAGTTATGGTGGGGACATCAAATTCCTGCATGGTATGGTCCTGATAATAAATATTTTGTTAGTGAAACTCTAGAAGAGGCGCAAAATCAAGCAAAAGAATTTTATGGAAAGGATGTTGAGCTTAGACAAGATGAAGACGTTCTAGATACTTGGTTTTCTTCTGCTCTATGGACATTCTCTACTTTAGATTGGCCAAATAAAACGTATGAATTAGATAAATTTTATCCTGGTAACGTTTTAGTTACTGGTTTTGATATCATATTTTTTTGGGTTGCGCGGATGATGATGATGGGTTCTTATTTTATGAAGGAAACTCCATTTAAAGATATTTATATTCATCCTTTAATACGTGATGAAAAAGGACAAAAAATGTCTAAATCAAAAGGAAACATAATTGATCCTTTAGAGTTATTAGATAAATATGGCGCTGATACATTAAGATTTACACTTACAGCGCTATTAAATCCTGGACGAGATGTAAAATTATCTGAAGCTAGAGTTAAAGGATATAAATCATTCACAAATAAAATTTGGAATGCTGGAAAATTTTTACAATTGAATAATTCAATTTTTATAGATGATATATCAATTGATTCAATTATTTTTGATGCAAATAAATGGATAATAAAAGAATTGAATGATTTGAACACTCAACTTGATCAATTAACTAAAAAGTATTTGTTTCATGAAATAGCCAATAAAATTTATCATTTCGTATGGCATACTTATTGTGATTGGTACATTGAAATTATTAAACAAAATTTTGAAAATGAAAAATTTGCTTATGAAATTAAAAAGGTTTCTGGATGGACATTTATTCAAGTTTTAAAGATAATACATCCCATAATGCCATTTATAAGTGAAAAATTATGGAGATCTTTAG
>CACNAF010000039.1:0-3402 GCA_902618385.1 uncultured Alphaproteobacteria bacterium
AGTAGCTTTCATCATATCATCTCCGCCAGATATATGAATAGTTGTCATAAGTGGTTTAATTTTAAGTAAAGCACTTAAACCATTCTTTACAGTATTTGGAATATCATGCAGTTTTAGATCAAGAAAAATTCTAGGTGAGGCTGCGTAAATCTTTTTATATCCAAATAGACCAAAGTTAAAGAAAAACTGATATCCAATTTTGAAAGCGTACACATGATTTTTTAAATTTTTTACTAAATTTAATGTTTTTTTAAGATCATCACTATCTAAAGCAACAATTATTTTTTTAGAAGACATCTTCTTTATTAATACTCTGAATAGAATTTATTCTATTATGTAAAATTTTACCTATTTTGAAGTGTAATTTGTAACTTTGTTTTTTAAAAAGCTTTTCATTCGTTTTTGGATTTCTAACCATTTTTTCTTTATTAATTTTTTTACTAATTGTCCCAAATCCTCTTATTTCAATATTATGACCATTACACAGAGAACTTGTGCATTTATTTATAAATATATTAAATAGTGTTTCTATATCTTCAGGACTTAAGTAGTTGTATTTTTTATTAAGTTTTTCTAATAATTGAGATTTCAACATCAGCTCTATTTTTTAAGAACTGAGCCCAAAATATCTCCTAAAGATGCCCCAGAAGCACTAGAACCGTATTTATTAAGGGCCTCTTTTTCGTCACGTATTTCCAATTCTTTTATAGATAAATTTAATTCTCTGGTCTTTGAGTCAATAGATAAAATTATTGAGTCAACGTTTTCTTCTAAAGCAAACCTATCAACTTTATTTTCATTTTTATCATTTGATAGATGGGATTTCTTTATAAAACCAAAAATCTGTTTCTCTTTATCTAGCTCAATTTTCAGTCCTTTTTCATCTATATTTATAACTTTTCCTGTAACTTTTGAATTTAATGGATTGGAGTTGATAAAGTCTTGAACAGGATCATTTTTTAAGTGTTTAATTCCTAAACTAATTCTTTCCTTATCAGCATTTATATCAAGTATTTTAACTTTAACTTTGTCACCTTTTTTAAAGTTTTTAATAATATTCTCACATTCTTTTTCATCCCAACTTAAATCAGAGATATGAACCATTCCATCAATTTCATCCAAAACTTTAACAAATATTCCGAAATCAACTATATTAACAATTTCAGTTTCAAAAGTGTCATTAATGCTAAAATTATCGTTTAATTTTGTCCATGGATTATTCTTTGTTTGTTTTAAGCTACAATGAATTCTTTTCTTATCACCATCTATTTCTAAAACCACAACTTCAATATTTTCATTGACGCTCACTATTTTTGAGGGATGAGGTGGTTTTTTTAACCAACTTAATTCATTTATAGAGATTATACCATCGTATTTATCTTGGATAACTACGTGAACATTGTTGTCATTCATAGTAATTACTTTACAAGAAATTTTTTCACTTACCTTTATATTTTCATTAATACTATCCCAAGGGTTTTCCGATAATTGTTTTATACCAAGGCTTAATCTAGAAGTTTCTTCATCAAATTTTAAAACTTTTACTTTTATTGTTGAATTTAATTCTAAAACATCTGCTGGGTTGTTTATTTTAGTCCATGAAATATCGGTCACATGAACAAGACCATCAATACCACCTAGGTCAATAAATGCACCATAATCTGTTATATTTTTAACTTTACCCTCAATTATAGAACCTTCTTCAATATTCTTTAAAAGTTCACTTCTCTGTTCCTTAAGTTCATTTTCTGTAATTGCCTTTCTTGAAACAACAATGTTACCTCTATATTTATCCATTTTTAAAATCATCAGTTCTAATGGTTTATTAAGCAGTTCTTTAGTATCTTTTATAATCTGTCTTGTCTCGATCTGACTTCCAGGGAGAAATGCAACAACCCCATCAAGATCAACACTCATACCACCTTTAACTCGGTTAAACGGCGTACCGGTAACAACTTTATTATCATTGAAACTAATTTGTAAATTATGCCAAGCTTTTTGCTTAACAGCTTTTTCTCTAGATAGTAAAGTTTCTCCATTAGCGTTATCAACGTTTTCGATGAAAACCTCAGTTTCATCACCTACAATGATTTCTGATTTCTGGCCAGGTCTAGAAAATTCACTGAGAGGTATCCTACCTTCGCTTTTAAGACCAACATCTATTGTAACAATATCATTTTCTATTGATATAATTTTTCCAGTTGCAATACTTTTTTCTTTTGCAGAAGAGTTTTTTAGAGATTTTGATATTAAGATATCATATTCTTCGTTGGTTAATTTAGTGTTTGAATGTTGATTCATATCAAAGATTGTTAAGTAAATTCGTGATTTGCTTAGTTGTTTGTTTAAAACTTTTGTTATTATTTATAATGAAAGCACCTTTTGGAACTACTAAAGGCGAATTTTTTCTTTCTTTATCTGTTTTGTCTCTCAATTTTATTTCCTCTAAAATTTTTGGGTATATAGACTTTTCACCACTATCAATCAACTGTTTATATCTCCTTTTAGCCCTAATTTCTGGATTTACATCAATATATAGTTTCAAATCAGCTTCTTTAAAAACAACAGATCCTATATCTCGACCATCTATTACAAATCCCTTATTATTATGATGTTTTTTTACGAATTCTCGTTGCAATTTATTTATAAAAATTCTTACAAAATCATGCACAGCGATTTTAGAAGCTAAATTACTAATATCTTGAGAACGTATTTTCTTACTTTTACGATAAGATAGTGACTCTATTTTATGAATCTCTTTTTTAATTTCTCTAATATTATTTATGTTAATACTATTTGTAAAAAAATTAAAAGCTAATCTTCTATAAAATATGCCAGAATCTAAGTGTCTAAGTTTCCATTTTCTACTAATATATTTTGCTATTTTTTCTTTTCCAGAAGCAGCTGGACCATCAATAGTAACTATTATTTTTTTCAAGACAGATTGCCGCCCAATTTATTAAACTCTTTTTTAAATTCAGGGAAGCTCGTATTTATTGATAATGAATCTGTAATATTTAATGGTCCTATTTTCGACCCCATCACACTAAATGCCATTGCTATTCTATGATCATAATCAGTTCTAATTATGTTATTTTTTATTTCATAGTTTCTTGATGGATTTATATAAAGATCATCATTTAAAACCTTGCAATCTACACCACAGTTTTGAAGATTTATTAAAATTAATTTTAATCTGTCACTTTCTTTAACTCTTAATTCTTTTAATCCACGAAATATACTTGGAGAATCTGCAAAGGATGCAGCTACAGCTAATATTGGATATTCATCAATCATTAAATCTGCAATTTCTGAATTTAATTCACATCCTTTTAAGTTGGAGGAAACAACTTCGATATCACAGACAGATTCATTATTGTTAAGTCTAGTATTTGATATTAA
>CACNAF010000040.1:0-3361 GCA_902618385.1 uncultured Alphaproteobacteria bacterium
TATTGAACCCCGAAACATTAAAGATGTAATAAATGATAGTAATTTAAATTTAGATTTACAAAAAATAACAAATTCTGAAAGTCCTGAAATTCTAATTGCTGGTTGTGGCACTGGCCAGCATGCCATAACAACTGCTTCAAAATATAAAAAATCAAAAATACTTGCTCTTGATTTAAGTTTAAAAAGTTTATCCTACGCAAAAAGAAAAGCAAATGAACTCAAAATTAATAATATTGATTTTATTCAAGGAGATATACTAGATTTAGAGTCTATGAATAGAAAGTTTGATATAATTGAATCAGTTGGTGTTCTTCATCATATGGATAATCCATTTAAAGGATGGAAAATATTAACATCATGTATGAATAATGATTCTTTAATGCTTATTGGATTGTATAGCGAAAGAGCAAGACAACATATAAAAGAAATTAAAAATAAAATTAATGAACTCAAAATTCAATCTAATTATAAAAATATTATTAAATTTAGAAAAGATTTAATTGAGAATAATAATGATCAATGGAATAATATTAAATCAAGTCCAGATTTTTATACGGTAAGTGGCGTAAGAGATTTATTGTTTCATGTTCAGGAACATAGATTTACAATAAGTAAAATAAAAGAATATTTAAATAAATTAGGATTAATTTTTTTAGGATTTGAAGATCAATTAGTCAAAGAAAATTTTAAAAAAATTTATACTAATAATTTTGATTTACATAATCTTGACAAATGGGACGTTTTTGAAAAAAGAAATCCAAGGATATTTGCAGGAATGTACCAATTTTGGTGCATGAAATCCAAAAAAAAATAACTTAATTATTTTTTTCAAAGAATTTAAGAGCGTCTTTTATGCCGCTTTTAAAATTAATTTTTGCAACAAAACCTAAATCATGTTGCAATTTTGTATCACCTCCTCTTGCAAATACTCCCTCTGGTTTATCAGAAGTGCCAACAACTTCAGTTTCAAAACCTAAAATGTTACAGCCAATTTTTACAAATTCTTTAAAACTTGTAAGCTTGCCGGTGGATAGATTTATGGGTGAACCATCATCAATTTTATCCATAGTAGAAACAACACCCTGAATACAATCTTCAATATGGATAAAATCTCTCATTTGATCACCAGTACCCCAAACCTGAATTTGTTTTGAATTTTTGTTGTTTAGAATCCTCTTACAAATACTGGGAAATGGATAACTAAGATCCTGATCTTTTCCGTAACCAGAGAACGGTCTGTAGACTACGCTTTTAATACCATAATTTTCATAAGCAATTTTTCCGAGATATTCAGATGTTAATTTTGCCCATCCATAAGTTAAATCAGGAACTCCAATTGGTTGATCAAAACTAACAAGGTTTTCTGATAGCAACTTATAGTTTTCTTTTTTTTGAAATATTACTGGATAACAAGCACTTGAACTAAATGTAAGAATTTTTTTTGGTTTAGATTTTACAGCCCATTGCCAAAAGTGAGAATCAATTGAAAGATCATCACTGACAGCAATAGGGTTTTTTTCTATCATCATCCTTCCACCAACCATAGCAGCTAGATGAAGGACATAGTCGAAATCATCTAGAAAATTAGAAATAAACCAATTTCTGCAATCTTGTTTATGGAAAATAAAATTTTTATAATCTTGAGGCAAGAATAGAGGCCAGTTGTTTGGATCTCTAGCTCCAGTGTATTGTGCAATATTATCAACTATATGCACCTCATATTTTTGATCTAAAAAATATTTAGTGAAATATCTTCCAACAAAACCTGCTCCTCCAGTTATAAGTATTTTTTTCATAGAAAATGTTTTTGATATAATCTAAACGCGTCTTTCGATCTTTCTGGAATAAAATTTAAAATATTATTTGGATTTAAATTTAACTGATTTAAAAGATTTACATTATTTTCATATCCAATAACTTCTTTTTTAAAATCTATTGTCAAATCATGTTCATTTCTATCTTGATAAACTGAAGCTTCACTATAGACAACTTTAAAACCTAAGGATTCAACATAATATGAAGCCCAAATATCATCCATCCTTCCTATATGAGGAAAAAGAAAATAATCCTTTAAAACTTTTTTTGATAAAAATGTATTTTGAGAATTAAAAGGTGAAAACTTATTTGATGAGAATGGAAAAAAACTATTATCAAACTTACATTCTGGGGCATGCTCCATTCTACAAACAGCATCAATGTCAGGGTCACCATTCCAAAAATCAGCTTGAATATCAGGGCAGATATTTTTTTTTATTTTTTTTGATTTTCTTTTACTTAGAAGCTGTAAAGGAAATCCCCGATGCCATAAATTATTGTGGTTTGTAACAGATATAGGATCAAAAGCTATTTCATCTGTTTCATAATAATCTAGATCAATTTCTTTGGAAACCAATAAATTCTTTCCCCAATTATCAAAAGGTATATTATCATCATCTATTGTAGCTATTATATCTGCGTTTAAATGATGCGCTTTGAGCAACCCAAAGTTTCTTCTTTGAATACAATTCCATCCTATTGCATCAGATAGATCTTTATCATGATTTTCTTGATCCTCAGGACTTATATATATACCATTTGTTAAATTATAGTTTGATGGAGTTTTTTTATCACCAACAACAATTAGTTTCCAATCGGGCATATTATCAAATTTATGAATTGCCTCTGTGGGTTTATTTATAGTTGTTGTAACAATATACTTGTTTTGCATGCTAAAATTTTTTCCAAAAGAGTCTGATATTTAATGCAGTTTTAATATATCTGAAATTTTCAATAAAACTATTTTGGGAGGTGCCCTCAAGTCTTGCAGTCCATTTGGAAGGTATTTCTATTATATTAACTTTCATTAATAAAGGTTTTAAAATAGTTTCTAGTAAAAAAGGGTGCTTTAGTTCTTGCCATTTAATTTCTTTGATTAAATTTGAAGGAAAAATTCTAAATCCATAAGTCATATCACTTAATTTAGTTAAAAATATACATCTGAGCATTAATTGAAATATAAAATTTAAATAAAACTTTATTATGTTATATTTTTTAAAACTACCACCTTTAATCCATCTATTGGCTGTTATAATACTAGATGGATTGAGTTTTGATAAATTAATTAAATTTTTTACATCATTTGGGTCTGTTTCTAAATCACTAGCCATCATAATTATATGTGTGCCTTCGCTCACTTCAAATCCTTTTTGAATAGCGCCACCAATAAATGGAAGGGTTTGATAGTGTGTTTTGATCAAATTTGGATATTTAGTATTTTCTAAATAATTAATTAATTTTAATGAATCATCAATAGTTTTTTCTTTTGATGCTACAATTATTATTTCTGATATGTCTTCTTTTGAATTTTCAATAATTATTTCAA
>CACNAF010000041.1:0-3268 GCA_902618385.1 uncultured Alphaproteobacteria bacterium
TATTCAAAATAATCATAATAATTTCTATTAAATGCAAAAGTAATGTTATTTACTTTATAATTATCATATATGTTTTGTAATTCACTACTTTTAGTAATTATTGATTTTTCAAACAGAATTGGTTTCTTAATAGTTAAAATTTTTTTAAAAATTTCATAACTTTTATTCCAAGATACACAAACAATTATTGCTGATATTTTATTCTTATAAATGAATTGTATAAATTTCTCATAATCAGTATAATGATTTTCTATATTAAATTTTTTTATAAATAATTGGTTTTTTTTAGAATTAGTACTAGTCAGAACTGCTTCTATGGTATGATTAAACGAGTTAATAACCTCAGCATATTTATATGCTATTTCACCTGCTCCGATTATAGAAATTTTAAGATTTTTTTTTAATTTAAGTTTTTGTGGAAAAATAATTTTTCCATGCATCAAATGATTTTTTACCATTTAATGTTCCATCAACATCACAAACTTTACATGGATTATCACTTCTATCACATTTAATAAGCTTTTTTCTTTTAATAATAAAATCATTACTTAACCATATTTTACTTAAAGAATTTTCTTTTATATTGCCATATATTTTTTCTTTTTTCCAATCATTAGAACACATTAATACTGCACCATCATAATCTATTAAAACTTTGAAGAATGGATAATGACAAGGTTTAGATAAAGAAACATTCAAAGGTTTTAATTCAAAGTGTTGATTTTTTAAATTTACTGATCCAGCTCTATTTGAAATAGTAATTCCATAACTTTTTTCTGGAGGTAAGTATCTTTCTCTTATTATGTACTGTTTACTATTTAGCCCTAATTCTTTTCCTAATTTTTCAAAATAAGGTTTTTGTTCAGGTCCGTCATATAGACTGATCTTTATGTCTGATAATCCAGCTATAAATAATTTTTCAAGTTTATCTTTACCTTTTTTTCCTGTTAGTGGGTCACCATTAGAAACAATGCCTATATTTGATTTTGGTAATTTATTTCTAGTTAATTGAATATATTGGTCTAGATTTTTAGTTAACAAAGGTTCTGAAAAACCTGAATAAGATATTCTTCCACTGTAATCAATGCTTTCTAATTCTGAAATTAGATTTTCATAGACAGAATAATCAAGGGTATTATAAATATTAGGATATTTATTTTCATCTACTCTTGGACAAAAATGACATCTTCTATTACATGCGCCATTTATACTAAATTCTATTATTGAAAATGGCGGTGCTAAAGCAGGATCATAATTATCATCATAATGATTATCTACGAAATCACCTAGACGTGTTATATTTTGATCTATAAATAATTTTGAACTCATTAATGAATATTCTTTCCAATCGCTGATGCTACTTTGTTCATTGATTTATGTAATTCTTTATATTCATTAAAATCAATAGGTTGAAGTGGATCAACTGCTGAATTTTTAGGATCTGGATGTACTTCTAACATTATGCCATCAGCTCCACTTGCGATGCTTGCAAGGGTCATTGATTTTACCCAAGGTCTCCAAAATGTAGCATGAGAAGGATCAACAATAATTGGAAGATGCGTTATTTCTTGTGCGGCAGGAACAACTTGCAAATCTAAAAGAAATCTAGATGTAGATCTGTGGGTATGTGGGACACTTACACCCCTCTCACATAAAAGAAGCTTATGGTTACCTTCTACTAATATATATTCTGCAGCACCTAACCAATCTCTTAATGAACAACCGAAATGACGTTTTAACATTATTGGCTTACCTGTTTTTGCACAAGCTGTTAAAAAAGGAAAATTTTGCATATTTCTTGTGCCTATCTGAAGTATGTCTGCAACCTCAGCAATTTCATCAATATACTTTTCTTCCATTACTTCAGTAATTATTGGTATATCAATTTCTAGTTTTACTTTTTTAAGCCATTTAATTCCATCTAGTCTTGTTTCATAATATTTTTTGTTTCTATATGGAAATGTTAATGGTTTAAATGCCCCACCTCTTAAAAAACTTGCGCCTAGTTTCTTTAGTTTAGAGGCAGTATTTAAAATAAATTTTTCACCTTCTACCATATTTGGACCTGCCATAATTGGTATTTTTTTACCACCAAATTCAAATCCAGCTATCTTTATTTTCGACTTATGATTTTTATTTTTTTTTGCACATAAAGGAAATTTCGTTTTTAAGTCATCATCAGAAATATCTTTTCCAGGATTTTTATTATCAAAGCTCACAAAATATAGTTATATTAATTCGTTAAAAAATCAATTATTTTCCAAGTAATTTAGAAATTGATTTGGAAGAAACCTTTATCCATTTGTTTTCTTCACTACTTTTGTACATTGCGTGAACCGTATTACAAGTTTGAAGAGAATCAATTGCGTTAACAATAAATGAGTTATTTTTTTTATTTATTATTTTTTTATAAACACCCTCTAATATTTTGCTATGACTGAAACCATAACCATTTTCAACTTTTTGAGAGTATAATCTAAAATCTTTGTCTTCTTTTTTGGGTTTTATAAATTCCCACTTATCAACAGTATTCATTGCAACACCTCCAATAGAAATTCTACCCTTTTCACCAGTAATATTTAAAGAAGCTTCATAATCTCTAGGTCTAGCAGCAGTAGTTAATTCCAAAGTACACCCAAATTTTTTTGGAAATTTAATAATTGAAAATGAAGTATCTTCAGCTTCAAGTTTATTTAATCTTTTAGTATTATAGGATATCACATGACTTGGTGTTCCTAAAATATAATTCATAACATCAATATGGTGTATTGCTTGTTGATTTATAACGCCGCCATCATTTAACCAGGAACCGTGCCAGTCATCATTATAATAATTTTGATATCTGCACCATCTTAAGACTATAGAGGCAGATACAATTTTTCCTAATCTGCTAATATTCTTTTTTAAAAGTTGAATTGATGGATTTAATCTATTTTGAAAAGCAACACAAAAAAATTTGTTATTTTTTTTTGCCAATTTATCTAATTCAATAATTTGATTTGGTAGCATACATGCTGGTTTTTCGACTAACACATTAATTCTTCTATTAAGGGCATATTTTGATATTTGATAGTGTGATCCACTAGGTGTAAGAACGAACAAAATTTTAGGCTTTTCTTTTTTAAGCATTAAATCGAGATTTGTATAAAACAGAGATTTATAATTTTTTGAATAACTCTTAGCTTTATTGAGATCAATATCACATACTGCTTTTATAAAAAATTTTTTAGAATGATATTTTTTTATAATCTTATAATAATGATTAGCA
>CACNAF010000042.1:0-2754 GCA_902618385.1 uncultured Alphaproteobacteria bacterium
CCAGAAATAATTTAAAAGAAATGAAAAAAAATGATTTATGTTTTTTTTATCATTCAGTTACTGAAAAAAGTATTGTTGGTATTGTTAAAGTAGTAAAAGAATACTATCCAGATCCTACTGATAAAACAGACCGTTTTGTTGTGGTTGATGTAAAAGCAACAAAAAAACTAAAAAACCCAGTTTCTCTCGATCAAATAAAAGAAAATAATAAGTTAAAAGATATAGCACTTGTTAAACAAAGCAGACTCTCCGTAATGCCCTTAAAAAAAACTGAATGGGATATAATAATTAAAATGTCAAATTAGCTTAAAACAATAATTACTTGTTGATATTTAAATAAATTAGAATTAGTCTCTTAATATGGAAATTAAAAAAGAATGGCTAGAATATGCAAAGGTTAATGAAGAAAAATATTCTTTGATGTATGATCATTCTCTTCAAAATAATGATGAGTTTTGGAGTGAGCAAGCAAACAGAATTGATTGGTATAAAAAATTTACGAAAATCAATAACACAAAGTATTCTAAAGATGATGTAAGTATAAAATGGTTTGAAGATGGTAATCTGAATGTATCATATAATTGCATAGATAGGCATGCTAAAAATAATCCTGATCAAGTTGCAATAATTTGGGAAGGAGATGACCCAAATGAAACAAAAAAAATAACATACAAAGACCTATTAATGAATGTATCAAAAGCAGCAAATGTACTTAAAACTATTGGAGTAAAAAAAGGTGATCGAGTAACAATATACTTAACGATGATACCTGAGTTAGCCTATATTATGTTAGCTTGTGCAAGAATTGGTGCTGTACACTCAATCATTTTTGGAGGTTTTTCTGCCGAGTCTATAGCTGGTAGAATTAAGGATTGTAAATCTGAATATGTTGTAACAGCAGATGAAGGAATTAGAGGTGGTAAAACTATTCCTTTGAAATTAACTACTGATAAAGCACTGGAATCATGTCCTGATGTTAAAAAGTGTTTAGTTGTTAAAAGAACAAATAAAGAAATAGAATTAAAAAAAAATAGAGATTTATTTTATGATGATCTCATAAAGGAAGTTGATAGTATTTGCGAACCAGAAGTTTTAAATGCAGAAGATCCTTTATTCATTTTGTATACTTCAGGATCAACTGGTAAACCAAAAGGTGTTATGCATACATCAGGTGGATATATAGTTTACGCTTCAATGACACACGAATATATTTTTAATTATAATGATGGAGATATATATTGGTGTACTGCAGATATAGGTTGGATTACTGGTCACAGTTATATAATTTATGGACCCCTATCTAATGGTGCTACAACATTGATGTTTGAAGGAGTCCCAAACTATCCTGACTTTTCTAGATTTTGGCAAATAGTTGATAAACATAAAGTAAATATTTTTTACACCGCTCCTACTGCTATTAGAGCATTGATGAGAGAAGGTGATAGTTTTGTAACAAAAACTAACAGATCATCATTAAAACTTTTAGGAACAGTTGGTGAACCTATAAATCCAGAGGCGTGGAAGTGGTACTTTGAGGTACCTGGTAATTCAAAATGTCCAATAGTAGATACTTGGTGGCAGACTGAAACGGGAGGAATATTGATATCACCCCAGACTGGGGCTATAAAATTAAAACCAGGTTCTGCATCAAAACCTTTTTATGGAATCGAACCATGCATTGTTGATAAAGATGGTAATGAATTAGAGGGTAAATGTGAAGGGATGTTATGTATGAAGCGTTCATGGCCTGGTCAAATGCGAACTGTTTATGGAGATCATAAAAGATTTATTGATACTTATTTTTCACAATTTGATGGAAAATATTTTACAGGTGATGGGTGCAAGAGAGATGAAGATGGATATTATTGGATTACAGGTAGAGTAGATGATGTTATTATTGTATCCGGTCATAATTTAGGTACAGCAGAGATTGAAAGTGCTTTTGTATCTCATAAAGATGTTTCTGAAGCAGCGGTAGTTGGCTATCCTCATGATGTTAAGGGTAATGGTTTATATTGTTATGTATCTCTGAAAGTAGGTGTTGATTTTTCAGAGGACTTAGTTTTAGAATTGAAAAAAACTATTAGAGAAAAAATTGGTCCAATTGCTACACCTGATTTTATACATATCACAGCTGGTTTACCAAAGACAAGATCTGGAAAAATTATGAGACGAATTTTAAGAAAAATTGCTTCAAATGATTTTGAAAATTTGGGAGACACATCTACATTAGCAGATCCATCTGTTGTTGATAATTTAATTGAAAATAGACAAAATAGATAAAAAAAACTATCTAGGTTCCCAATGCTTCAAACATCTTGGTTCGTAGATATTTGCGGCACCGACCTGAGTTCTTTCGCCACCCTCTGTTTTTCTATAAGTTTTTGTGGCTTCAATTCCACAGACGTTACAAAAACCATAAATTTTTACAATTTTGTCTGATAATCCTAAAAGCATTGAAGATGTTTCCCAAGGCTTTCCTCTTGAGTCTTGATCAAGACCAGCACAAACAACATCTATTCCTTTATTTAGAATATTCTCAACATTTTTAAGGGTATCATGTGTATCCATAAATTGAATTTCATCTAGGAAAACCATATCAACTTGACTTTTCTCAAAAATAAACCTTTTTAAAGTTTTTTCCCAACCACTCATTGAATAACATTCATGGCTTAAGTTATTATGAGTTATAATTTTTTCATTTGAATATCTATTGTCAATACTAGGTTTAATAACAACAATTTTTTTATTTTG
>CACNAF010000043.1:0-2614 GCA_902618385.1 uncultured Alphaproteobacteria bacterium
AAATCTCTACTTTCCTACCATTACCTCTGGATGAAAATCAATGGGACAAGTTCTATGTTATTTTTGCAACAAAAAATGGAATGGTAAGAAAAAATAAATTAATTGACGTTGCTAAAAGTGGAAAGAGAGAATTACGTGATTCAGGTAAGTTATCAATTAAACTTGATGCAAAAGATGAATTAATTGGTGTTAAACTTTGCACTATCAGTGATGATATCTTACTTTCTTCATCAAATGGAAAATGTTTACGTTTTCCAGTTGAAAAACTAAGATTATTTTCTGGTTTAAATTCTTCAGGTGTAAGGGGTATAAAATTAGATAAGGGCAATACAATTATTTCTTTAGCAATTTTAAAACATTCAGTTATTGATATGAGCATTCGCCAAGAATACTTAAGGGCAGCATCCGAAAGTAGAAAAGAAACTTCATCACTCAAAAATGGATTTGAAGAATTAAATAATAATGAGGAATTTCTTTTAGCTATAACATCAAAGGGTTTTGGAAAAAGATCATCTGCTTATGAATATAGAATTTCAAATAGAGGAGGAAAAGGTATAACTGGTATAATTACA
This sequence comes from uncultured Alphaproteobacteria bacterium, assembly GCA_902618385.1. GTDB lineage: Bacteria > Pseudomonadota > Alphaproteobacteria > HIMB59 > CACPNW01. The sequence goes on from CACNAF010000043.1 coordinate 573, forward strand.
TCAGAAAAAAATGGTGAAGTTGTTGATTGTTTTGTTGTTAAGGGAAACGATGAAATTATTCTTGTTAGTGACAAGGGTCAAATAATTAGAGTTAATGTAAACCAAATTAGAATAGCTGGAAGATCAACAAAAGGTGTAAGTATTTTTAAGATTCCAGAAAGTGATAGAATTGTTTCTGTTTCTAGAATACAAGAATTCGAAAATGATGAATAAAATTGGAATATATCCGGGTACTTTTGATCCTATGACCGCAGGTCATATGGATATAATTAAAAGATCATTAAGAATAGTAGATAATTTAGTAATAGCTGTCGCTAATAATATTAACAAAGATTCATTATTTAGTGTTCAAGAAAGAATTAATATTATCAAAAGTGATATCAGTTCTGTAAATGAACTAAATTCAAAAATTAATGTTACTGAATTATCAGGATTACTTACAACTTTTGCTAAAGATCAAAATGCCACATGTATAATTCGTGGTTTAAGAGCAGTATCTGATTTTGAGTATGAATTCCAAATGACAGGCATGAACTACCAACTTAACCCCGATATAGAGACAATATTTCTTATGACTTCAGAAAAAAACTCATTCATTTCATCTAATTTTGTTAAAGAAGTCCACAAACTAGGTGGTGATGTTTCAAATTTTGTTTCTAATAATACTTTACAGCAGCTTAATAAAAAAAACTCTTAGTTAATCACTTGCGCTTACAATATTTGAACTATATAGGATACAAATTCGATGGGCCCTTAGCTCAGTTGGTAGAGCAATTCCCTTTTAAGGAATGGGTCGCAGGTTCGAATCCTGCAGGGCTCACCATCCAAAATGAAAAAAGCAAAAATTAAAAATATTGCATCAGGTATTGAAAAAAATTGTGATATTTTAAGAAAAAATGATAACATCCTTGAAGTAGTTCTTGAAGGAACAACAATAAAGATATTGCTAAAAAAAAAGACTAATAAATATATCGGATTTTTTAAAGAAATGGAGTTTGAGTCTGATGGTTAATTTTTATTTCTAATATTTAATTCGTTTTCATAATCAATTTGTACTTGCTTTAAAATTTCTTTCTTTGTTTTTATTTTACCTTTACCTACACCAGGGCAATTTTTAGCAATATCGTTATTCCAAGTTTTTGTATTCATATTTTCAGGCCAAAAAGGCCAAGTTCTACATTGTATAGGTCTTGATTTATAAACAGTGCATTTCTTATCTTTCAAAAATATGCAATTTCCATTATTTTTTTTTAGTTCCTTTAAGTGAATGAAACCATCAGTTTTTTGACAATAGTTTTTTACAAAGTTTTGTTCTGTTATTTTAAATCCATCTGACAATTTTTTAATATCTTTCTTACTTAAATAAACAAAACCATACGTACCTCTTGAAACACAACAATTACCAGAACCCTGGCATTCAAATCTAATACCTTTTTCTATATCCATAATTATTATCCAGCAGTAAGTGTTAAAATTGCTGCATCTCTTTCTTGAAGATACAATAAGTTTCGAAGATTTTCTCCTTCTATGTTTTCCAATTTTGGATTTTTGGATAATATATCTTCTACCATAATTTTAGCATCCTCTAATAGATCGTAATCAAAACTAAGATCAGCTACATAAAAAGATGGGCTGCCAGATTGTTTTTTTCCTAAAATTTCTCCTGGACCTCTTATTTTTAAATCCTCTTCAGCGATTTTAAAACCATCATTTGTTTGCTTCATTATATCAATTCTTTTTTTTGAAATTTCCCCAATATTATCTTTATGTAAAAGTATACAATATGATTGAATGTCATTTCTACCAACACGACCTCTCAATTGATGAAGTTGAGCTAAACCAAATCTTTCTGCATGTTCAATTACAATTGTTGTTGCAGAAGGAATATCTACTCCAACTTCAATAACAGTTGTTGAAACTAAAATTTTATAATCCTCATTTTTAAACTTTGTCATTATTTCTTCTTTTTCTATTTCACTTAAACGACCATGCATTAAAAGAACTTTATTTTTGAAATATTTTTTTAAAATTTTGAATCTTTC
>CACNAF010000044.1:0-2568 GCA_902618385.1 uncultured Alphaproteobacteria bacterium
TTAAAAATAAAGATACACTCCTTTGCTGTGAAAGAAATAGGGTTAATTTTTTTGGTATGATTTTTTATAAAAAAAGTCCTAGAAACATTTTATTTGAAGACGCAAAAATTCTACAAAAAATATCTTTAAACTTAAATATCAATGGTGTTGGTGTGTTCGTAAATTATAATATAAACGAACTTGAGGAAATAATAAAAAATTTAAAATTACGATATGTGCAATTACATGGACAAGAAGATGAGGAATACATTAAAACTATAAAAAAAATCGATGTAAAAATTATTAAATCAATATCTATAAGTAAAAAGAATGACTTAAACAAAATTAATAAATACAAAAGTTCTGATTATTTTTTGTTTGATTATAAACCATTGCAGAATGAATTGCCCGGAGGGAATGCGAAAAGTTTTGATTGGAACATTTTAAAATATCTAGAAACTGACAAACCTTGGTTTTTATCAGGAGGTATTAATATGAATAATATTGATCAAATTGCTAATGATATAAATCCATTTGGTATAGATTTATCTTCTGGAGTGGAAAAAGAGCTTGGCATTAAAGATAATGGCATTATAAATAATTTTATTGGAAAATTAAAAGATGCTTAAGAATACATATAAGAGTTATCCAAATGAAAAAGGATATTTTGGTCAGTTTGGTGGAAGATATGTATCTGAAACCTTAATGCCTTTAATTCTTGAAGTTGAAAAAGAATATGAAAAAATAATGAATGATAAAAATTTTTTAAATGAGTTTAATCATTATTTAAAAACTTATGTTGGTAGACCAAGCCCTTTATTTTTTGCCGAAAGAATTACTAATGACCTTGGAGGGGCTAAAATTTATTTCAAAAGAGATGAACTAAATCACACCGGGGCTCATAAAATTAATAATTGTATGGGCCAAATATTACTAGCAAAAAAAATGGGTAAATCTAGAATTATAGCAGAAACAGGAGCGGGACAACATGGTGTTGCTACAGCAACAGTATGCGCTTTGTTTGGTTTGCCGTGTATTGTTTATATGGGGGAAAAAGATATTGAAAGACAATCACCAAACGTTTTTAGAATGAAGTTACTTGGTGCAGAAATACGATCTGTTTCAACTGGCTCAAAATCACTAAAGGATGCAATGAATGAAGCTCTTAGAGATTGGGTAACAAATGTTAAAGATACTTTTTACATTATAGGAACTGCTGCAGGACCTCATCCTTATCCGGCAATGGTTAGAAATTTTCAGTCTATAATAGGCAAAGAAGTTCGAGAACAACTTGAAGAGGCTGAGGGAAAATCACCAGATTTATTGATGGCTTGTATTGGTGGTGGTTCAAATGCACTAGGACTTTTTCATGAATTTTTAGATGACTCGAATGTTGAGATGATTGCTGTGGAAGCAGCGGGGCATGGTATCAATACTGACAAACATGCAGCAAGTTTAACTGGAGGTAAACCAGGTGTATTACATGGTAATAAGACTTATTTATTACAATCAAACACTGGACAAATTCAGGAAGCTCATTCTATTTCTGCTGGTTTAGATTATCCAGGTATTGGACCAGAGCATTCGTTTTTATTTGAAGAAAAAAGAGTAACATACATGTCTGCAACTGACAAAGAAGCTCTAGAAGCTTTCCAATATTGTTGCAAGTTAGAAGGTATAATTCCAGCTTTAGAACCAGCTCATGCATTAGCTGTATTAAAGAAAATTGCAAAAAACTATAGTAAAGATAAAATTATTGTAATGAACATGTGTGGTCGAGGTGACAAAGATATTTTTACAATAGCTGAAGAATTAAAAATAAAGATTTAAATGACTAATTTAATTAGTCAGGCATTTAAAAATAATGAAAAAAAACTAGTAACATTTGTTACTGGAGGTGATCCTGATTTCGATACTAGTTTAGAAATTATTAAGATAATTATTAAAAATGGAGCTGATATTATGGAAATTGGAATGCCTTTTTCTGATCCAATGGCTGATGGTCCAACAATACAGCTTTCAAGTAATAGAGCAATAAGTAAAGGAATTGATTTAGAAAATATTTTCTCTTTAGCTGCCGAGGCAAAGAAAATAAAAAATAATCTACCTATTATTTTAATGGGTTACTATAATTTAATTCTATATTTTGGAATTAAGAAGTTTGTAAAAAGATGCAAAGAAAATGGTGTTGATGGTTTAATTGTTGTTGATCTTCAACCTGAAGAAGATGAAGATTTGATCAATGAACTGAAAAAAAACCAGATTGATCTAATTAGATTAATTACTCCCACAACTAATGAAAAAAGACTAAAATTGATATTAAACAATGCTAGTGGTTTTTTATATTATGTTAGTGTTATGGGAATTACTGGACAAAAATCTGCTGATCTTAATGATCTTGAAAAATCAGTGGCTTTTATCAAAAAATACACAAACTTACCAGTTATCCCTGGATTTGGTATTAAAAATTCAACTGATGTAAATAATATATGTAAAATAGCTGATGGTGCAGTTGTTGGCTCAAGTATAATCAAAATTATTGAAGAAAATTTAACTAATAAAGAAAAAATGTTATCAGAAATTGATAAA
>CACNAF010000045.1:0-2487 GCA_902618385.1 uncultured Alphaproteobacteria bacterium
AATTTTACTATTCATATTTACATTTATTTCAATATCAACAATTTTTTACACACTTTGGCACTACTCCCCAGAATTACCATCATATGAAAATATTGTAAATTATAAGCCAAATTTATCTTCAAGAATTTATAGTTCAGATGGTTTTCTTTTAAAAAGTTTTTTTACTGAAGAAAGAATATTTATTCCTGAAAATAGAATACCTAAAAATATTAAAAATGCTTTTTTGGCTTCTGAAGATAAAAATTTTTATGATCACTATGGCATAGATATTTTTGCAATTTTCAGAGCAATATTTACTAATATTATAAATATAAACTCTAACAAAAGAGTGGTTGGAGCATCTACAATTACTCAACAAGTTGTAAAAAATTTATTACTAACTAATGAATTGAGTTATTCTAGGAAAATAAAAGAAATTATATTAGCTGTAAGAATAGAGAATATTTTAGATAAAGATGAGATACTAGAATTATATTTAAATGATATTTATTTAGGCTATGGCTCATATGGAATTGGTTCTGCTAGTTTAAATTATTTTAACAAATCTATCTATGATCTTGAACTACATGAGGTAGCATTTCTTGCTGCATTACCTAAAGCTCCAAATAATTATAATCCAAAAAAAAATTATTCTAAAGCAATAGAAAGAAGGAATTGGGTAATAGATAGAATGTATTCCAATGGCTTTATTAATAAACAAGATTTAAATTATAAAAATAAACCTTTAAAAATATTCAAAAGAATTGATATTAAATTCTCAGATGCTGATTATTTTTATGAAGAAATTAGAAAAGAGTTGTTTGAAAAATTTGGTAAAGAAAAACTATATTCAGAAGGTTTAATAATTAAAACTGCACTTGATTCTAACATTCAAAAAAGCGCTAATCTAAGTCTTATTGAAGGTTTAATTGAGTATGAAAAAAGACAAGGTTGGAATGGTGTAATAGATAACACAACTTTCAAAAATTATTTAAAAAAGAAGAATTATTATAATAATCAAAACCCTTTTTTTCCTCAATGGGAAACTGTAATTATTGACAAAGTTTATAATAATCAAATTGAAATACTGAATTATGATAAAATTAAAATAAAAATTGATTTAAATAATAAATTTAACAATTGGCTTTTAAATGAAACATTTAAAAAAGGTGATGTAATCTATGTTGAGAAAAAAAATAATACTTACATAATTAATCAAGAACCAAAAGTTAATGGCGCTATCATAGTCTTAGATCCTTATACTGGTGATATCCTTGCTCTTTCAGGTGGGTATAGTTTTAAAAAAAGTGAATTTAATAGAGCAATGCAAGCAAAAAGACAGCCTGGATCAGCTTTTAAACCAATTGTATATCTAGCTGCTCTAAATGAAGGATACTCGCCCTCAACTTTAATTCTTGATGCTCCTTATGTAGTGGATCAAGGTCCAGGCCTTCCAAAATGGAAACCATCTAATTATACAGATGAATTTTATGGCTTAACAACAATGAGAACAGGAATTGAAAAATCTAGAAATCTTATGACAGTAAGACTAGCTAATAGAATTGGTATGGAAAAAATATTAAATATGGCTAACAAATTTGAAATTAATGAAGGTTTAGATACTAATCTTTCAATGTCTTTAGGCTCTGGAGTAGTAACTTTAAAAAAATTAACTAATGCTTATGCAATTATTGCAAATGGTGGAAAAAAAATTGATCCAAAACTGATAACAAGTATTTATTCAAAAGATGGAAAAAAAATCTATGATACAAGATTGAAAAAATGCTTTGAATGTAGAATTAAAAAAATACTACCAAAAAATGAAATACCTCATTTAGATGAAACCAAAAACATTGTTCTTGATCCAAGATTGGCATATCAAATTACATCAATGATGGAAGGAGTGATTGAAAGAGGTACTGCAAAAAATTTAAAAGATTTAAATGTACCAATTGCTGGTAAAACTGGAACAACAAACCTAAACAAAGATGCTTGGTTTATAGGATACACACCTGACTTAGTAATCGGTGTTTATGTAGGATATGATCAACCCAAATCCTTAGGTTATAAACAAACTGGCTCTAGTGTTGCAGTTCCAATATTTAAAAATTTTGCTAACAAAATAAAAATTAATAGAAATAAAAAACCTTTTAGAATTCCATCTGGAATAAGCTTTGTAAGAATTGACCCTAGTACTGGGACAGTATCTAATAAAAAGGGAAGTATTGTTGAACCATTTATTTTAGGCTCTGAACCATATTCTGACCAAATTAATATTATAGATGGATTAGAAAATTTTAATAATAATTCCATTTCTGGTACAGGTGGTTTATTAGAATAGATTATTATGTCAGATCTTGAAAATATTGAAATAAATTTAAAAAAAATAAGATCAAACTTTGATCTTATAAGGAGGGGGGTTTGACTTTAATTCACTTAAAAAAAATTTAGAAGATTTAAAAATTAAAAGTTCTGATCCTGAAATATGGAAAAAAAATGATGCAAAAA
>CACNAF010000046.1:0-2227 GCA_902618385.1 uncultured Alphaproteobacteria bacterium
GCAATGTATGCTTCTGCATTCAAAATTAGGACTGCAAACAATAATTGAAGATTATGTCACATCGAAAAAGACAGCCAAATTTATTAAAGTATCAATTAATATTCTTGTATATTTTATCATGATTTTAATTACTTTAAATTTAGTAAGAATGGTGTTTTAAATGACTAATTCCTACAGAATTATTGATCACCATTATGACGTTGTAGTTGTTGGAGCTGGTGGGTCAGGACTGAGAGCTACCCTCGGATGTGCTGAAGCTGGATTAAAAACAGCCTGTATATCAAAAGTGTTTCCAACAAGAAGTCATACTGTTGCAGCACAAGGTGGAATTGGAGCAGCACTAGGTAATATGGGTGAAGATAATTGGAAGTGGCACATGTATGATACAGTTAAGGGTTCCGACTGGCTTGGTGATCAAGATGCAATTGAATACTTATGTTCTAAAGCCCCTGAAGCAGTAATTGAACTTGAAGAATATGGCATGCCTTTTAGTAGAACAGATGATGGCAAGATCTATCAAAGACCTTTTGGAGGGCACTTAACCAATAATGGTGAGGGAGCTCCTGCTATGAGAGCTTGTGCAGCAGCTGATAGAACGGGACATGCTTTACTACATACACTTTATCAGCAATCACTTAAAAATAATGTAGAATTTTATATTGAATATTTTGTTTTAGATTTAATTTCTGATGATCAAGGTAATTGCATTGGTGTGGTAACATGGTGCTTAGAGGATGGATCAATCCATCGATTTTTATCTCATCAAACAATTCTAGCTACTGGTGGATATGGAAGAGCTTACTTCTCATCCACGAGTGCTCACATCTGTACTGGTGACGGTAGTGCAATGGCTTTAAGACAAAACCTACCTCTTTCTGATATGGAATTTATTCAGTTCCATCCAACAGGAGTTTACGGTGCAGGAGTGTTAATCACTGAGGGAGCAAGAGGAGAAGGTGGATATTTAACTAATAGTGATGGTGAAAGATTTATGGAAAGATATGCTCCAAATGCAAAAGATCTAGCATCAAGGGATGTAGTAAGCCGAGCAATGACTATTGAAATTAGTGAAAATAGAGGTTGTGGAGATAATGCCGATCATGTGCTACTTCATCTTGAGCACATTGATGCTGATACATTACATAAAAGATTACCTGGTATTTCAGAAACCGCAAAAATATTTGCCGGAGTTGATCTAACTAAAGATCCAATACCAGTTCTTCCAACAGTGCATTATAATATGGGTGGTATACCGACAAATTATAGAACAGAAGTTCTAAGACCAACAGATGAAAATCCAGATAATGTATGTGAAGGTTTAATGGCTGTTGGTGAGGCTGCATGTGTTTCTGTACATGGTGCTAATAGATTAGGAACAAATTCATTAATTGATCTTGTTGTTTTTGGCAAAGCAGCTAGTCTAACATGTAAAGAAAAAGTAAAACCAAATTCTAAAAAAATTGAAATTAGTAAATCAAAAACAGATAATATCATTGAGCGATTTGATAAGATTAGAAACAGCAAAGGAAACTCTACAACTGGAGAACTTCGCACTTCCATGCAACATATAATGCAGCAAAAATGCGCAGTATTTAGAACACATGATCTCATATCAAAAGGTATTGAAGAATATTCAAAAGTTGAGAGCTCAATGGATGACATAGATATTAAAGACAAATCATTAATCTTTAATACGGACTTGGTCGAAGCTTTAGAGTTACACAATTTAATGGCACAATCAAAAGTTACTCTTCATTCTGCATTAAATCGAACTGAAAGTAGAGGCGCACATGCAAGAGAAGATTATAAAGAAAGAGATGATAATAATTGGTTAGTTCACTCTTTAGCCTGGTTAAACGATAAGGGAGATGTGAATATGGGTTCCAGAGGTGTTCATATGAATACTCTAACTAATCATGTTCAACCAATACCACCTAAAAGAAGAGTTTACTAATGGCTCAGTTTACACTTCCTGCAAATTCAAAAATAACTAAAGGGAAAACTCACCAACTAAAAGAACCTGCAAACGATCCAAAGAAACTTGCAATCTACAGATGGGATCCCGAAGATGATAAAAACCCTAGGATAGATAATTATGAGATAGATCAAGAAAAATGTGGCCCAATGGTATTAGACGCACTTATGAAAATAAAAAACGAAATTGATCCAACTTTAACATTTAGAAGATCTTGCAGAGAAGGAGTTTGTGGTTCTTGCGCTATGAATA
>CACNAF010000047.1:0-2201 GCA_902618385.1 uncultured Alphaproteobacteria bacterium
TGAATTTTGATTGTAAACCTTCTACTGGGGCAATGTTATTTATTAAATTTCTATCATTTTGAGTCCAACCCTCAACAATTTCATTTGTTTTATCAATCGCTTCATCATTATATAAAATACCAATCCAAAAAGCAGGCTGAGAACATATTAAATCCCATGAACATGCATCCATAGAACGAATTTCTAAGAATTGCTTTAATCTAACTTGAGGAAATAAAGTTGATAAGTGGTTTATCCAATCTTCAATAGTAGGTTCAATATTTAAATCTTTAGAAATATTATTTTTCATAAAATCTCTAAAAGTATAATCTGTCATATCTATATAATTATGATTTCTAATTACAAAATACATTGGCACATCAAGAGCATACTCCGCATATTTTTCAAAATTAAAATCTTTATCAAAAACGAATGGCAATAAACCTGTTCTATCTTTGTCTGTGTGATGCCAAAAATGAGATCTTAAACTCTTATATTTGGAAACTTCTTTTTGATCAAAAGGTGAATTAGCAAATATTGCAGTTGCTAGACCTTCAAGATTTAACATTAATCGATACTTAGTAATCATATCTTCTTCAGAATGATAATCCAAATTTACTTGGTTTGTACATGTGCGTTTCATCATATGATGTCCAAGAGTACCAACTTTAGGCATATATTTTTTCATTATGGAATATCTTTGTTTTGGCATCCAAGGAAAATCATCAAGAGATAAACTTGGCTCAACGCCTAATCCTAATAATATAAAACCAAATTCTTCACCAATATCTTTTAATTCCTTTAAATGTCTATTAGTTTCAGTACAGGTTTGATGGATATTTTTTAATTGTGCTCCAGATAATTCGATCTGACCGCCAGGTTCTAAAGTTATACTTTCACCAAATCTTTCTAAGGCGATTATTGTAGTATGTTTATCATCATACTTTGGTTTCCATCCCTTATCTACAAATTTTAAAAGAATTTCTTTTATACCTTTGGGTTCTTCGTAAGATAATTGATGTAAACTTTCTTTTTTTAGTACAAATTTCTCATGTTCTACTCCTATGCGTAAATCATTCTTATTTTTAATTCCTTTATAAAAGTAATCTATTAGATCGTTTTTTTTTAGCATTGATTTAACTTAAATAGACTTAATCATATTAAAAATAAAGTTGCTAATCCAAGAAAAGAAAGAAAACCAAATACATCTGTTATTGTAGTCAAAATTACTGCAGATGCTAAAGCAGGATCAATTTTTAGCTTATCTAAAACTAGTGGAATTGCAATTCCTGAAAAACCAGCGATTAGTAAATTTAGTATCATAGCAAGACCTATTATAAAACCCAACATCAAACTTTCAAACCAATAAATAGAAATTAAAGATATTATGATAGCGAATATAATTCCATTTATGCCACCGATTAAAGTTTCTTTGGTTATTATTTTTATTGCATTACTAGTAGTTAGTTCTTTAACTGCAATAGCTCTTACTGCAACAGTTAAGGTTTGAGTACCTGCGTTAGCACCCATAGAAGCTACTATTGGCATTAATATAGCTAGAGCAACTACTTTTTCTATTGCAGCTTCAAACAAACCTATAACTATTGAAGCCACAACAGCTGTCATTAAATTTACAATTAACCATGAAATTCTAGATTTTGTTGTACTAATAACTGATTCATACAAATCGGCATGATCTACGCCTCCAAGCTTTAAAATATCTTCTTCCCTTTCTTCCTCAATAACTTCGACAACATCATCAACTGTAATTGAGCCAATAATTTTTTTTTGATTGTTAATAACAGGAGCGCTTACTAATCCATATTTATTAAATAAAAGAGCTACATCTTCTTGATCTGTATTTACATCAATTAATCTTAATTCTTTATTTATTATTGAATTTAATTCTATTTCTCTTTTTGAGCCCATTAATCTTCCTAATGGAACTACCCCTTTTGCCTCTTTGTTTTGATTAATTAAATAAATATCGTAGAAGTCTTCAGGTAAATTTGCTTTATTATTTCTCAAATAATCAATAGCTTGACCAACATTCCATGATAGATCAATAGCAACAAATTGCCTTTGCATTAATCTTCCAGCGGAATCTTCGGGGTAATTTAAACCTTCTTTAACTAAAGTTCTTTCTTCTTTGTCTAAGTTTTCTAAAAAAATATTTTGATTTTTTTCTTCTAAATCTTCTGCTAAATCTACGGCATCATCTA
>CACNAF010000048.1:0-2057 GCA_902618385.1 uncultured Alphaproteobacteria bacterium
ACTCTGATTTAGGAGTATTAAATAAATTACTACTAATATTTTCTTCTACAATCAAACCATCTTTTAATACAATTATTCTGTCCGATATTGCTTTGATGACTGTCATATCATGACTAATAAATATGTAGCTAAGCTGAAGTTGTTTTTGTAGCTTATTTAAAAGATTTATTATTTGATTTTGTATTGTTACATCTAAAGCTGAAGTAGGCTCATCTAATATTAAAATTTTTGGTTTTAAAATTAGAGCTCTTGCAATTGCAATTCTTTGACGTTGACCTCCTGAAAATTCATGAGGGTATTTTTCAATTGTATTTTTATACTCTAATCCAACTTTATCTAATATATTTTTTATTTTTTCTTCTTTTTCCTTTTTACTTATACTTGGATAATGAACTAACAAACCTTCAGAAATAATATCCTCTATATTCATTCTTGGACTTAATGATGAAAATGGATCTTGAAAGACAATCTGTATTTCCTTTCTTAAATTTAGCATTTCCTTTTTATTTAATTGATTAATATCTTTTTTATTTATTTTTATTTTTCCTTTTGATTCTATTAAATTTAAAATTGCTAAAATAAGAGATGTTTTTCCTGAACCTGACTCTCCCACGATACCAATACTTTCACCAATTTTTAAATCAAAACTGACATTTTTAATCGCTTTTACATAGTCAATTGTTCTTTTTAGAATACCTTTTTTTATTGGGTACCATACATCTAAATCCTCAACTTTTAAGATAGAATCTGAATCAAAATTTTTGCTCTCTTTAATATTACTCTGATAGGAAACTAATTCTCTTGTATACTCATTTTTTGGATTATTAAATATTTCATTATTTGTTCCAAATTCTACAATTTTACCATTTTTCATTACATAAATATAATCTGATAATTTTTTTACTACTGATAAATTATGACTTATAAAAACTAGAGACATACCCAGTCTTGATTGTATATTTTTTAGCAGTTCTAAAATTTGTAGTTGAATTGTAACATCTAATGCTGTTGTTGGCTCATCAGCAATAAGAACTTCTGGGTTATTAGCAATACTCATTGCGATCATAGCTCTTTGTCTCTGTCCACCTGATAATTCATAAGGATATATTTTTGGCCTTGTTGCAATGTTATCTAAACCGACTTCTTTTAATAAATTTATAGTTTTTATCTTAGCTTCATTCTTGGTAATTACATTGTGGGTTGTAATGATCTCCTCAATTTGTTTGTTAATTGTGTGCAAGGGATTTAAACTTGTCATGGGTTCTTGAAAAATTGTAGAAATTTTATTTCCTCTTATTTTTTGTATTTCACTTTCATTTAATTTCAATAAATTAACATTTTTAAAAAATATATTACCATTCTTAATATCAGCACCATTAGGTAGTAGCTTTAAAATACTTAGTGCAGATAAAGTTTTGCCTGAACCTGACTCACCAACAATAGCGGTAGTTTTTCCTTTTATAACATCTAGATTTATATTCTTTACTACCTCAATGTTTTTATTAAATTCAATTGTAAGATTTTGTATTGAAACTATTCTATCCATTTTAATTAAAAGTCTTTCTGGGATCTAAAGAGTCTCTTATTGCTTCACCTACAAACACTAAAAGACCTAACATCAAACCTAAGGTTAAAAAACTTGTAATTCCAAGCCATGGAGCTTGTAAATTATTCCTTCCTTGATTTACCATTTCTCCTAATGATGCTGACCCTGGCGGTAAGCCAAAACCTAAAAAATCAAGACCTGATAATGCAGTCACAGAAGCGCTTAAACTGAATGGAAGAAAAGTAACAGTAGCAATAGTAGCATTAGGTAACATGTGCCTAATCATTATTCTTATGTTCGAAACACCTAGTGCTTTTGCAGCTCTTATATAGTCAAAATTCCTAGCTCTTAAAAATTCTGCACGAACTACACCAACATAACCCATCCAACTAAAAAGTAATAAGATAATTAAAAGCCACCAAAAATTTGGTTGAATTACACTAGCCAAAATTATTAAGACATACAAAGTTGGAACGGCTGACCAGACTTCCATGAATCTTTGGAAGAATAA
>CACNAF010000049.1:0-2039 GCA_902618385.1 uncultured Alphaproteobacteria bacterium
ATAAAAGAATTGCGTTTATTAATGTCCATCGAAGTTTTAATTATGGAGCTCAAAGAAAAGTTGCTTATGAAAATTCAGTAAGGAATTTACAACTTCAATTTTCTAAAGAATATTATCAAGATAGTTTAATTGAAACAGTTGAATCAGGATCAGCTTTAACAAGTTATTTATTAGGTTTAAAAAAACCTCCTACAGCTATAATTTGTTCACATCTTCGTTTTTTTACAGGGTGTTTGTTGAAGTGTCAGGATTTAAAACTGAATATTGGTCAAGATATTTCAGTAGTAGGATTTAACGATCAAGATAGTTATTTAAGCTCGCAAAATCTTACATATATTTCTCACCCGCTAATGGAAATGGGAAAACGTTCTGTAAAAATGTTACAGGATTTAGATCAAGACATACCAATTCGTAAAGTATCAACTTTGATTGAGCCAATATTAAATGAAGGAACGAGTGATAGAATCAAAAAGTCTAAACTAAGATAAGTTTAACCAATTAATTTCCTCTTTTGTTAACTCTATATCTAAACAAGGTAATGTTGTATCAAGCTCATTAATAGTTCTTGGTCCAATTAATGCAAATGAAGGAAAAGATTGATTGATAGTCCAGCTAGCTGCAATATTATGAGCAGAACATCCTTTTTTTTCTGCTAATTCTATTGCTCTTTTTTTTCTTTCTCTATTATCTTCACTATCATAGCAGCTGATAGGGCCACTAGAATTTTCACCAGGCGCTCTGTATGTTTCCGCTTTTGTAATTTTGTCTTCAATTTCTTTTGTAATATCATCTGGTAAAAAATATCCTCTTGCTTGACTAGACCATGACATATGGGATTTCTGAGATGAATTTAAATATTCTAATGTATCATTAGTGTTAGAAGATAAGCAACCATTCCATAAAGGTTTAATCATTTTAGCAAGAGCTAAATTATTATTAAGTATAGACATTTCTTGTTTATTATTTTTTTGTGCCCATTCATTTCCTTCTTTAAATCTTTCAATGGTCCAGTTTGAGCCTCCAAATATTTTTATTCTACCTTTTTCTTTCTCTTCATTTAAAACATCCATAAATTCTTCAACAGGATAATCGGTATTATCTCGGTGCATAATATAGATGTCAACATAATCAGTATTCATTCTTTCAAGAGAAATTGTTAATTGTTTTGAAATAGCTTCAGGATTGCAATCAGGCGTGTGAGCACCTTTGCCAAGTATTAAAACATCTTTTCTATTATTGTTGTTTTTTAACCATTGTCCTAAAACTTTTTCGTGATTACCCCCGCCATAAATGAATGCTGTATCAAACATATTACCACCGACTTCAATCCAATGATCCCATAACCTTGAAGCTTCGTTTATATCATCTTGGTTATCACATCCCATGACAAGTTTGGATATGTCTTTATCTATTCCTTCTATTCTATCATATTTCATATTTCATCCTGTGGTAGTTTATAATTTACTTTCTCTCTCCATGTATCAAGAACTTGAAGATTACCTAATGTATCTTCCCAAGTCATTGCTGGATGAGGTGGTTGTGTTTTTTCTTTTGCAATACATTGACTTGCAAGCTCTCCTTCGAAGAAAAACAAATGCTCTGATCCTTTAACATCTATAATTTCTTCATTACCGTTTTTTTTAATAATTATTTTAGCATGATATGGGCCGCCTTCTCTTCCAGGCATCCATGGATCTGGCAACTCAATTTTGCCATCCGATCCTGAGATAACTGCATTGTTTTTCATACTTTCCATAATTGCAGTTGAGACTTTAGCTTTGATACCATTTTTAAATTCTAAATTTGCATGTGCAACTTCATCTACCCCTGTTTCCCCTATTCTCGCTTCAGCATTTATAAAATTAGGTTCTAAAAATTTTTCCCCAGTTGCGACGCCTGCAATAAGTCTAGAAAAAGAAATAGGATATAACCCAACATCAAGGATACCTCCACCTGCTAAATTTTTATTAAATAATCTGTGATCTGGTATTGTTTTACCCATATCAAAACCAAAAGAAGCTTCAATAGATGTGATATTC
>CACNAF010000050.1:0-2027 GCA_902618385.1 uncultured Alphaproteobacteria bacterium
ATTAAAGATTTTAATGAAAATGAAATTGAAGAATTAATAAATTGGACTAGTAATAAAAAAATTGATCTTACATTTATCGAAGTAATGCCAATGGAAGAAACAGATATATCAAGAGAATATCAGTTTATGTCATTATCTGATACTTTTTCAAAACTAGACAAAATATATAAATTTTCTAAAATTGATTATAGTACTGGAGGTCCAGCAAGATTTTATACTAGTGATTTAGTTTCTAATAAAATTGGGTTTATAAGTCCTTTAACTAATAATTTTTGTGCCTCTTGCAATAGAGTAAGAATATCGAGCACTGGTAAACTTTTCATGTGCCTTGGTCAGAATGACTTTGTTGATTTTAGAGAAATAATGAGAAAAGATTATAGTGATGATTATATAAAAGAAAAAATTAAGTTTGCTCTTAATATTAAACCAAAAAAACATGATTTTATGATTGGAGAAAAAATTAATAAATATATGAAAAGACATATGAATGTAACAGGTGGATAATGAAATTTCATTTTTTATCATCAAACAATCCTGAGGCAAAAAATACAGAAATAAAACTAACAGAATTATTTGGACAAAATTCTGTGGAAGATGCCGACTACATTATTCCAATTGGAGGCGACGGATTACTTTTAAAATCACTTCATAATTTTAATAAACTAAACAAACCATTTTTTGGAATAAACTTTGGTTCAATTGGGTTTTTAATGAATAATCTTAGTAATGAAAATTTAAATGACATGATTATCAATGCTAAAAAATCTACTTTTAAACCATTAAAAATGACTGCACAAAGTGTTAATAATGAAATCTTTGAGGCATATGCATATAATGAAGTTTCTCTTATGAGGCAGACTCATTTGGCATCAAAAATTAAAATCAAAATAAATGAGAAAGTAAAAATGGAAGAATTGATATGTGATGGCGTTTTGTTATCTACATCAGCTGGAAGTACAGCTTATAATCTATCCGCACATGGTAGTATTCTACCTTTAGACTCAAATATACTTGCATTAACTCCAATTAGTGCCTTTAGACCAAGGAGATGGAGAGGTGCTTTGTTATCTGAAATTAGTAAAATTGATTTTGAAGTACTAAATAATGATGAACGCTCATCTAGCGTAACAGCAGACAATGTTGAATTTAGAGATATTAGTAAAGTGAATATTGTTTCTTCAGATGAAAATAAATGCACTGTATTATTCGATAGTAAGCACTCTATTGAAGATAAAATTTTGAATGAGCAATTTAATTATTAAGATCAATTTTTTTTAAAAATACAAATCTTGTTACCATCTAAATCCCTTAAATATGCATAATAATCTTTATCATGTCTGGGGCCAGGCATTCCTTCATCTTTTGCTCCAAGACTAATTCCAATTTTATAAAATTCATTAACAGTTTTTTTAGAATTAGCTTTAAAAGTAATCATTGTACCATTTCCTATGGTTGCTTTTTTTTTGTTATGAGGTCTAATCAAGTATAATTCTATTTTTTTAGGTGTATCTTTTTTAGCATAACCAAAATAACGATGATGAGATAATACTTTTTTAATTTTTAGAGGTTTTAAAATTTTACTATAAAATGCAGATGATTTTTTTAAATTATTTGTTCCAATAGTAATAAAAGCAAACATAATTTAATGATTGGTAGCCTCGGCCGGACTTGAACCGGCACTCCCAAAAGGGCAAGGATTTTAAGTCCTTTGTGTCTACCATTCCACCACGAGGCCTATTTCTGGACTAATATCAAACTATAGAACTTTTTCCACCATTTAATTCAATCATCTTAGTTATATCATCAACTATTGGTTTAATAGATGTCATCTCCCATGATGAAACAACTATGTTAACACCGCCTGTTTTAGCTGCAAGATTAAAATAGGGGTAACTTCCGATTGAAGCATTTGTATAATTGTTTTGAATATTTTTTAAATTTTTTGCAATTTTACTTTCGTATAAATTAGTATTAATTGTTGTAACAAGTTTTGGCTTACCTTTTTTAATTTTTTTCATTAATTCCTC
>CACNAF010000051.1:0-2009 GCA_902618385.1 uncultured Alphaproteobacteria bacterium
TAACCGTAGTCTCTTGGATTAAAACTATATTCCTGAACTTTATTATCTTTCAATTCATTTATTAGAGTATTGTCTGATAAACTTATTTCATCTAACCCATCTAATCCGTGAACAACCATAGCTTTTTCAGAACCTAATTCTTTTAAACAATTGCAATGCATAGAAACTAAATTTTCTGAATAGACACCTAAAAGCTGTTTTCTTGCTTTAGCAGGATTAGTAAGTGGACCTAATAAATTAAAAATTGTGCGTGTAGCCAAATTCTTACGAACGTTAATTACATTTTTCATGGCGGAATGATGATTTTGAGCAAATAAAAAGCAAAAATTTTTATTGGATAATGAGTTTTCTAAATCTTCTACATTATTTGTAATTTTATAACCTATTTTTTCTAACATATCTGCAGAGCCTGACTTTGAACTAACCGAACGATTGCCATGCTTTGCTATAGTAACGCCAGCACTTGCAGCAACTATTGCTGCACTTGTTGATATGTTTAATGTGTCTTTCATATCTCCACCAGTGCCACAAGTATCAATTGTATTTTCAGGAGAGTTTATTTTTAGAGATTTCTCTCTCATTACTTTAGCTGCACCAATAATTTCTTCTTTCGTTTCCCCCTTTAACTTTAAGCCAATTAGTATTGATGTAATTTTAATATCATCTAATTCTCCACTCATAATTTTATTGAATATATACATACTCTCTTCAATATTTAGATTTTGTTGTTCAAGAATTTTATTTAATATTAAAGTTTGATCCATTATTTTGCTAAGTTTAAAAAGTTTTTTAAAATAATTTTACCCATATCAGTACCTATACTTTCTGGATGAAATTGTAGTCCAAATATTGGTAATTTTTTGTGTGCAATACCCATTATAATCTTATTATTTGTTTCAGCAGTAATTAAAAAATCCTTAGGCATAGTTCTTTTATCAATTATAAGAGAATGATATCTAGTTGCTTTAAATTTTCTTTCTACATTTTTAAATATAGAATGTCCAAAGTGATTAATTGTGTCAACTTTTCCGTGCATGATTTCTTTGCATTTAACGATTTTACCTCCAAAAGCTTGACCAATAGTTTGATGTCCTAAACAAATACCAAGTATAGGAAATTGTTTTGATAATTCTGCAACGATATTAAGACTTATTCCAGCTTCATTTGGTGTGCACGGTCCTGGTGAAATAACTATTGATTTAGGTTTTAATTTACGAATTTTATTTATTGAAATTTTGTCATTTCTAAAAACAACAACCTTCTGATTTAAATCCAATAAGTAGTGTTTTACATTATGCGTAAAACTATCATAATTATCTATCAGTAATATCATTTATCAAATTTGTATGAATCCTCTGCAGCTGCCATTAAAGCACCAGCTTTATTCAAAATTTCTTGATGTTCATTTTTTGGGACCGAGTCATAAACTATTCCAGCACCAGCCTGAATGTATAATTTATTATCTTTCACAAGCCCAGTCCTTAAACTAATACAAGTATCCATGTCTCCATTAGAATCAAAATAACCCATACAACCAGCATAAAAACTTCTATTTAAATTTTCAAGTTCCTCTATGATTTCCATCGCTCTTATTTTTGGTGCACCAGAAACTGTACCTGCTGGAAATCCAGCCATTAAAGCATCTAGAGCATCTAAATTATTTTCTATTTTTCCCTCAACGTTTGAAACAATATGCATTACATGAGAATAGTATTCTATAATCATCTTTTCAGTAACATTCACTGTTCCTTTTTTTGCAACGCGACCAACATCGTTCCTTCCTAAATCTAAAAGCATTAAGTGTTCTGCGAGTTCTTTCTTATCATTCAGTAAGTCATTAGATAAAAAAAGATCTTCAGAGGCATTCTTTCCTCTTTTTCTTGTTCCAGCAATTGGTCTTATAGTAACTTTTTTGTTTCTTAATTGAACCATTAATTCTGGGCTAGATGCAACGAGGCCAATTTTATCGAAGTTAAGATTTACAAGATAAGGAGATGGATTTAGTCGTC